>CAYHJO010000254.1:0-5865 GCA_964356715.1 uncultured Turneriella sp.
GTTTTCGCGTTTGAGAGCTTCGAGTTCTTCGGAGTCCATTCCTGAGTCTCGTAAGAGTAAATCGTTTTAGTGCGTCAAGTTTATTGCCGGGCCCGCCGGAGCCATGGAGGGCGGGCGGGCTCAGCGCAGCGGATTAACCCCCCTGTGCTTCTGTTCAGCCGCTTTTCAGGGACTCGCAGGCGTAAATGGTTGTATCGTTGCGGCGACCATTCATTGCAGGGTTCAGGCGAATTGACAGTCTCTCCAGATAATCTGGTGAAAATACCTTTCTGAGGGTGCACCTCATACCCGCAGATTCCAGCTGAGCGAGTTCCGGCTTCGAAAAATACAGAAAACGGAAAATGTGCAGTTTGCCTTCGCGGTGATTCCTGATGGCTGCAGTGAGTTCTTCCATCGATGCCGTAAAAATCGGCTGGCGGCGGTTAAAACCATAATAAGCCCAGCGCCAGGGGTCGATGCGGTGCGCAACGCGCACGCCATCAAGCCTGCCCGCGTGAATCGCACCGTCGACCCCGGCGCGTTGCTGCATGGTGAGCGCCACCGGAAGAATCATTAACGCATTGAGCACAAAAAGGGCGCGGTAAGACCGGCGCAACCATGGCCGGTCGGCAAAGAGCTGCATGCCGGCAAAAAGAAAAATGATCATGATCGGCATGACCGGTATCACGTAACGCTCGAGCTTGAAGGCAATCAGCGAATGCGAAATCAGGAAAGCGAATAACAGAGTGACGAGCGCCGAATAATGCCGCGCGGCGGTGAACATCGGATACCAAAAGAAAAAAGAAAGCACAGGCAGCGGGAACAGCAGGAAAATCATCAGGTACAGATGCCATGGCATATTGCCATAACTCTGCGTCTGGATATGCGCCTCGAGATTGTATTTGATAAATTCAATCGCCGTTGACAGCGGCAGTTTTTTGTTCAACAGTTCGAGCAGCACCATGATGATCGCGGTGGCCAATCCGCCGAAAGCAAAATATAGCAGCGCGCGCAACTTTGCGCCACGACCGACAACAAGGAGCAGCCAAACAGCCAGTGCGAAATAAAGCGGCGCCAGCGAAAACCGGAAAAAAATTGCGGCCGACAGGTAAAATCCGCACCAGAGAAACGGCATGAAGCCGGGGGCTGCAGAAGTCTGCAGACCAAATCTTTCCGGGGTGGCGCGAATCAGGTGCAGAATGCAAAACGTGAGCAGGATATATGAAGGTCCGGCAATATCTGCGCTGTTGGTGAAGATGGGCGCGATGGCCCACGTGGCTGAGAACAGCGTCATGGCGTTACGCCATTTGTCGTGCAAGAGCAGGCTGCCGATGCGGTGCATGGCCACGATCTGCGTGAGCGAGATAACTCCCATAATAAAATAGGCGAAGCTGACGAGAAAATCCGCACGCTTCACACCGAGAACGTACAGCGGCTTCATGAACCATGCGAACGCGTAGGGCAGAAGCTCGAAGCGCAGCGCAGGTATCTCAGGCTTCGTGCCGAGCATCAGATAGCGCATCGCCGGTTCGATGACGTTTTGGTAATCGTCGACCGCGAACGGGCCGTAGTTGCGCCATGCCGCAAGCGCACGAATAAAAAAGGCGATAATAAGGGGAATGGCCAGCGGGTGCCGGCTGAACAACAGGGAGAGTCGTTGCGGCATATCAGTTCATCTCGTGATCAGGAAAATTCCCCACTGCGCGAGCAGATTCGGACGCATGCTAATTTCCTTATGGTTACGCACGTAACGCTGTCCGAGAATTTTGAAACCCCGGGCGCGGCAGTATTCTTTGAAGTCATTGATCGCCAAAAGATGCAGGTTGGGGCTCTCATACCAGGCAAAGGGCAGCGACGGTGTCACGGGAGTGCGGCCCGAGAAAAAAAACTGCAGGCGCGCCTTGTAATAGGCAAAATTGGGAAAACCGACGATGAGATGCCTGCCCACGCGCAGCGCATCTTTGATCACGTCATCTGGATAACGCAGCTCCTGCAAAGCGTTGTTGAGAATGACGTAGTCGAACGAATTGTCTTTGAAGTCGGTCAGGCCGCTGTCGAGATCTCCTAACAACACATTGATGCCGCGCTCGACACATTGCATGATCTGATCGGTGTCAATTTCGATACCCTGCGAGCGTGTAGCGAGGTTCTTGTTGAGCAGATACAACAGCTCGCCGTCGCCGCAACCCATGTCGAGTACACGGCTTTTGCGTTCGACCAGCGTCAGGATAATGCGGTAGTCGATGCGCTCGGTCTGAATTTCCTGAATGGGGATATCCATATCAGTATGCCGTCTCATCGACGCGCGACAAGAAATGTTTTACGAGCTGCGACTGCCGTTCGGTCTCCACGAGAAACGAATCATGGCCGTAATTTGCTTCAATTTCGACGTAGGTGACCGGCACCCCTGAAATTTTGCAGGCAGATACAATTTCAAGCGACTGGTAAGCCGGGTACAGCCAGTCGGATTTAAATGCCAGCACCAGCAGCTTCGCTTCAAGATCGTGAAACTTTTCGCTCAGGTGACGGCCTTCGGACACGTCGAATAAATCCATCGCTTTGCTGATGTAAAGGTATGAATTTGCGTCAAAGCGGCGCACGAAAAAATCGCCGCGGTTTCGCAGGTAGCCCTCGACTTCAAAGTCGGCGTGGAACTTGGTATTGTCATTGGCCGACTTCGTACGCCTGCCGAATTTTTCCGCCATCGATTTCTCGCTCATATACGTGATGTGACCGACCATGCGGGCAACAGAAAGCCCCGAACGCGGAATTTCCACGTCGTAATAATTGCCGCTGTTCCATTTCGGGTCGGCCATGATCGCCTGCCGCCCGACCTCGTTGAAGGCAATCTGCTGCGGCGAATGCCGGGCGGTGGTGGCGATCGGTATCGCCGAGAGCACGGCCTGCGGGAAACTCACCAGCCACTGCAGAACCTGCATACCACCCATAGACCCGCCGGCCACGCAATAGAGTTTTTCAATACCGAGATGGTCGATCAGGCGCTTCTGCGCAGAGACCATGTCTTTGACGGTTATCTGCGGAAAATCGAGCGCGTATTGTCTGTCGGTGAGCGGGTTTAGCGAAGAAGGGCCCGTTGAGCCCGCGCAACCGCCGATAACGTTCGAGCAGATGATGAAATAGCGGTCGGTGTCGAAAGCTTTACCAGGCCCAATCATGTTATCCCACCAACCGGCGCGGTGCTCGCCTTCGTGGAAAAATGCCGCATGCGCATCGCCGGAAAAAGCGTGTTGTATCAGAATAGCATTGCTGCGGCGTGCGTTGAGCTGGCCATAAGTTTCAAAGGCAATATTGACGACGGGCAGAATTTCCCCGTTCTCAACAGTGAGATTCTCAAAAGAGAAAATCTGAGGTGTGACGAGAATTTTTTCGGCAGGACTTTGTACGGTACCCACGTGGTTTAACAACCAGCAGCAAGCTGATCAACGCCCAGACACGAACGATTCACAGGCTGTCATTCAAAACTTTGCGCGGCGCGATACCGAAAGTACTCCCAGTACCTGCGCGGTGACCAGCGCGTAAATGCTCAGTGTGTAGAGCAGATACATTTGGTCTGCCTGGCCGACGAAAAAGGGCAGCGCAATCTCAGCGACAACCACAACGAGCGCCATAACCACTGCGAGCGGCATCAGATCGAAAAAACTGTAGCGGCGCTTATCCCAGGTAAAGAGATCGAATACCGCGAGTTTGATGCAATAGAAGCTGAAAAAAGCGCCGAGCGCCAGGCCGCCGTAGTTCGCGAAGCGCAGAATCTTCAGATCGCCGGCAAACTTGCCCACCACGAAGTAACCGATGATCAGCGCGGGCACCGTGTAGAGAAAGGACGGAATGAAATAAAACCATTTTGAGTGGCGGCGCTTTCCGGCGACGCGCTCACCGCTGATCTTCAACGCCCAGAGCGATACCGCGGCGAACAAACCGATGCCCACTGCAAAGAGGCCGAAAATCAGCTTCATGTTGCCGACGATGTGCGGCATGACGATGAGCGGCGTGACATAGCTCGGCCAGACAAAGAGCAGCATCGCCCAGTCCATCACGTCGCCGTACGTCCGGTTATCCGCGTGCGGTTTCGGCGGGCCCAGCAAGTACCCCGCTAACTTCATCGCAACCGCCATCACGACGATGCCGATATACGTGGTCAGCGAGACCGCGCCAAGCGAATCTTTGTTGAGCGCAACCAGCAGATAACCGATCGTGGCGAGGCCGCCGGCAGCGGCGAGAATGAACAGCTGCGCTTTACGCATGTATATGAGCCTGTCTAGCCAGCTATTTGATGCGTACGCCCATGTTGAGCGCGGCATTCATTTTCTTTCCGGAAAACTTCTTCGCCGCCAGAACACGATCGTCGAGGTCGCGAATAGCCCGCAGAAGTCCGTCGATGTAGATGGCAAACAATTTACCCCGGTCGGAGCTGCTCATGTTGACCAGCACCTCGGATTTTGAGGTGTCACCCTCGGCATGGTAATACAAAGACACATGCCCGTAACTGGTCTTCTTGATATCGTCGTTTTTGATCGAACGCTTGTGGATAAACTGGCGCCTGAGCGCCGCCTCTTCATACTTGAGTTCCACCGCAACTACATTATTGCCCGACATCTTCATGACGATCTCTTCGAGAACTACGGGGTTGTCCCGGTCCAGCGCGGTACGCTTGCCGCCGCGTTCGAGCACTATGCGGAATTCGTCGGCCGGGCCCTCTGGAGCCGCATCACCCTTAACTCTGGCCTTTTGCGCATTCTTGCGTTTCTGGTCTTCGTCAGCTTTAAAGCGGCTGACCAGCTCGTTCAGCTTCAGGTGCAGTTCATCCACTGTCGGGTGGCTTAGGTCACCCGTGCCATTCTGTTGGGCCTGTGCCAAGGTAAAGGTGGACAGGAAAAATAAAATAAATGCTTGGCGTCTCATGGTAATCTATTATCGACGTGAAACATGCGGATATGTAGTGTAAACGACATTTATCGGGAACCGCAGGTGCGGGGTTAACCAATGGACATCAAACTTCACGAAAAGCCAGGATATTATGTCGTCTATCTCAAGGGCAGCCTCGACATGTACACATCGGTCGAACTCAAAAGCCAGACCGATTCCATTGCGCTGAAAACAGGCGAGAAAATTATTCTGCAACTCAATGACGTCAGTTACATCGATTCGAGCGGCATCGGTGTGCTCATCAAGATCGTAAATGCTGTGCAGGCGCAAAGTGGCACCGTGCACCTCACGGGCATCAAACCGATGATCGAAAAGATCTTCAAAGTCGCCGGATTAATGAATTTTTTCTCTTTTATTACCGAAGACGAATTTAGAACGAAATACCCTATCTGAATCGGCATAATCTTGATTTCGGGCGTAGTCCGCAGACTCGGTTATGCCAAACCATTCGGGCGCGGTACGCGGCCGAATATCTTATCTATATGGGTTAAAAACGACCTTGCGTCGAATACCTGATCCCAATCTGCTTTAGATATTGCACTGAGAGAGGTATGGCGCTCCAGGCGCTGGCGCAGATTGCCTTTTTCGGGATTGGCCCAGGTTTCCATCGCTGCCTGCTGCACGATGGCATACGCATCTTCACGGCTGATTTTTGCCGAAGACGTTACCGTCAACAGCGCGCGCGATGAGAACAGCAGGCCGTGCGTCGATTCGAGCACACGCTCGCAGTTCTTCTCATGCACTTGCAGGTTTTCGATCACAAACGCCGACTTGAGCAGCATGTATTCCACGAGCGCTGTCGCATCGGGCAGAATCACGCGCTCGGCGCCCGAATGTGAAATATCTCTTTCATGCCACAACGCAATGTTGTACTCCGCCGTACTCGCATAACCCGACAATACGCGCGCGAGACCGCAGATGCGTTCCGCGAGAATCGGGTTG
>CAYHJO010000255.1:0-5851 GCA_964356715.1 uncultured Turneriella sp.
TACCCAACGGTTATGGCGCAGCGACTCCGAGAATTCCCCGCGGCAGAGTTTTTCGCCAAATTCATAGAGCGCGGTTCTTTTTTCGGCTTCTCCCAGTTTTGTGCCGAGGGTCGTGTGCAGCAGTTCGATAATCTTTGACCCGGCCATGATTTCTTCGACCCCGCCGATGCCGATGCGTCCTTTTTTCAGATCTACATCGTGGATTTCAAAGGCTGTTGCACCCATATATGCGCGCAGCAGTACTGGCATGCGATCGGCAACAAGGGGCAGGTTCGCAAAGGGGCGTGTCAGGGCGTTGAGCCAGGGCGAATTTTTCTCCAAAAACTCCATCAGGGGTAAGAGAAGTGAAATCTGCAGTTTTTTAGTATCCATGAGCTATCTCCTGTCGGTCTCCATCGGTTTGATCTGTTACCAGATTCAAAAACCGAGACGGGACGGCAGCGCCGATAAACCCCTGCAGGGGCATAGGTTGCAGAACTTCCTTGCGTAATTCAGTTTACGCCGCGACTGAAAACCGCAGACGCATCAATATGTATTCGGGGGTCAAGGGTCTGAAAGTGCTTCTATTAGCGCCGCTGTTGCTGGTGCAGGCAAGCTGGTCGACAACTGTGTTGAACGACGTCGTGGCTGTGGTGGCCAATTTGCCGATTACGACCATTGATCTGGCGCATGAAGTCGATCGTATGCAAAAGCGCCGTGGCTTCAAAAAGGAAAAACGGGGTCTGCAGGCGCAGGCTCTCGATCTTCTGATCGGCCGCGCCATCATCGATGTCATTGCGCGCGAAGAATCGGTGACAATATCTCCCGAGCGCATCGCCAACTCACTGAAAAAAGAAATGGATATGCGGGGAATTCTGCGCGAGGCTGATTTCATGAAAGTTATCAGGCGCGATACAGGTCTTGAGTATGATGATTACAAAGCCGAATTATCCCGGCAGTTAAAGACGCAGCAGGTTATGCAGCTAAGGGTCTCGGTGCCAAACCCGACACCTTCGCAGGTCGAAGAATGGTACCGCCAGAATAAGACGCGGGTAGGGAAAAAATACAATTTTCGCATGATTTATATGCCGGTCGCCGGCAATGAGCTGCAGGTTAGCAACAGCATGAAAGCCGCGCGCGCGATGGGTGCTTCATCGAGTGCCGGTTTTGCCAATGCTGCTTCAAAATATTCGCAGCATTCGACGCGTGCCCGCGGGGGATTGATGGTTGACATGCGTCTCGATCAGGTCGCGCAGATTGATCCGATTCTTGCGGGTGCAGTCAACGGTACGCCGCAGGGAACCACTTCACAGATTTTTGTTGGCGCCAATGGCGGTTATTATTGCATCAGGGTGGAAAGTTCAAGACCCATCGGTCTCGATGAGGTTTATGATAATGTGCGCGCGATTCTCTACAGCCAGAATGAACAGATTGAATATGGTCGTTGGCTAAAAGAACAACGTAAGAAAGTTGCCGTGACCATCTATATGAAAAATTACCAGGAATGACGCACGGCGCACTGCTGATACATATCTCGGCCGCCGATTCAATGGCGATCACGGACATTATGCTGCGGGCCGCAGCATTGCCGGGCGTCAATGCTGATCAACTTCTGGATACGTTTTGCCGCAAATTGGCCGGCTTTACGCAAATTTCGCTCAGCGTTGAAAGTGAATTCCTGCGCAATGCGCTGCAGCAGCGTCTTGCCGGCGCAACAGATATGGGTTGGCAGGCTGAGATCGCCGCAGTTCGTTCTGTGTTTGCCGACAAGTCGCGGTCGCATATTGCGATTGCCAACGGTATTTATCCGCTGCTCGATCTGGCTGTTACGCAAAAGCTGTTAGGCATCCATTCTGAGTATCGTGCAGACATCAGCTATGCGGAGAATCTTCCTCCCGGCATGGTGCTTTCATTTATCAGCAGGGATCTGCTCGAATCGCTCGACATCATGGAAGCGAAGGATAGCGATCTTTCAGTGGGACTCAGACCTTTTGTGGAAAAAAACATTAACCAATTCCACGCCGAAGTGCATTATGAAGAGCCGGATCTGCGCTTGTTGCGGCTCGATTTTTCCCTGACCTCAAAACGTTCGCTAGTAAAAGCAGCGGCCTTTCTGAATAAACTCGATTCGGTGCCTGGCAGTCAGTCGGCCGAAAACCCTTATGCGACCCTCCAGATGCTATTGCAGGCTGCACCGGAGCTGCTGCATAGCTTTCCTTCTTACATTGAAATTGAGTTCTCCGCTACATCCGAAGCAAAAAACTATTTTTCACCGTTGTCTGTCATTGAGCAGCCCAAGGGATTGTTAAATCGTCCGCATTTCGGAAAAATCAAGGAATATATTGCGACGGGCCTTGGCGATACCTCGGTCTGTGCTTCTGGTCTGGGCGAGCCGCTGGAGCATCCTGAAGCCATAGAGTTTTTGCAAGAACTTTTGGAAGACCCGAATATCCGCCAGGTATTTGTCGAAACCAATGGCCTGCAGCTGGAAAAACTGCGCTCGCTTGCGAGCCATGAATTTGCGGGTAAGCTGCGCGTCATTGTTCTGTTGAATTCTCTTGAGCGTTACGAGGAATTTTCCGGAGCGCCCAAAGCATCGCTGGCAGCCTTGAAAAAAAGTATTCAGGGCCTGACGGCAGATTTGATAGTGGCGGGCAAAAACGCAGCAGAAATTGTCTATTTACAGGCTTTGAAGGTTGAAGAGAACGAAGGTGAAATCGACGCGCTATATGCGCTCGCAGAAGAGCTGGGAACTTCGTTTCTTTTTCAGAAGTACAACCGTTATGCCGGCCTGATGCCCGAGCGTCGTGTGTCAGATATGACTCCGCTTGAGCGCTATTCGTGCTGGCATCTGCGGCGCGATCTATTTATACGCGCCAATGGGGATGTTGCTTTTTGCAAGCAAACAATTGATTCATCAAAGCCCACGGCGCGCGGAAACCTGTCTAAAGATACGCTGCAGGATATTTGGGCGTTGCAGCGCCAAGATTTTGTCCTGAATTTTCAGGGGAAATATCCTGCGCATCTTCCATGTGCGGGCTGTGACGAGTTTTTTACCTTCAACTATTGATATGGACATAAGGGCTCCGTTTTGGATGTTTGGCGAAGTTCTTTGGGTGGGTGTTTGGTTAAGCTGCGACGCTTAGCGGCGGTGGCCACGGCAGAATTTCCGTCTTTTCGGAGTAATATAGTATTATTCTATCATTTTTCTCCGTGTGGGCATAATAGCTAATAACGAAGTCTTGCCGGTTGCGGCGCATGCCATATTTGACCTTCCAATTGTTTGCATCCTGCTTGTCCCGCCAGTGGTAGTCAAATCTCAACCAATACTCCACCACCCGCGGCAGATAATTCGCAATGGCAAAATCCATTAACCGCGAAAGCGATATGCCGGCATGGTGGCAGCGCGCCCATGCAACACCGCGTAGCGACTCAGTTGTGGAAAATGGCACAATTTCATAGGGGCCTATTCGCTTATTGTATTTCTTGTTTCGGGCGGCTAATCCCTTGTGCCCACGCCAAAATTTGAGCGCGAGTCGCAGGCATTCACGCATCAGGCGCTGTTCAGAAAATTCGAGCCTGTTTTGCGCCAGTTGCGCTCTCGCCCTCTTTACCGCCTGACGAACAGCCACCCTGATTGTAACCGAGGTCAGCCGAGTTTTGCTGCGATCAATGTGTGTCATCTACTTATTAAATACCAAAAAACCTCCGGTTTTTCTCACCAGACCCGGGAAAAAATCACGAACTTTGCTGTTTCGCGAGTGCGACGATATCCCTGCTTTCGAGCAGGCGTTTCGGTGCACCATCGCGCGCAATGCGGAGCATCACCTTGCCCAAAGCCTGGGTCGTGATCACAGAATTCGGCGCCAACAGCCTGATGAGAGGGATAAGCGGCCAAAAGACACGGTACAGCGCGCGGTAAAGGCGCGTGCGTGAAGTGATGCCATGCAATGGCTGAATGAAGGCGGGGCGGATGGCATACACTGCTTTGAATGGCATCGCGAACAAAGTATTTTCCGTTTTTCCTTTGATGCGGGCCCACATAATGCGGCCTGATTCGCTGCTGTCGGCGCCTGCGCCTGAGATGAAAATGAAAGTGATACTCGGATTTGCGTTGATCAGGCTTTTTGTCGCGGCGATGGTGTAATCACATGTGATGGTTTTGTATTCTTCTTCCGAAAGACCGGCTGACGCAATGCCGAGACAATAAAAGCAGACATCAAGACCATTGAACTGTTCCTGTAATGGTGTAAAATCCAGAAAGTTCGCATGTGTAAGGTGTCGGTGCTTCCGCTGCGTTGCTTCGAGTCGACTGCGTCCTACGGTCAGAACTGATTCGATATTCGAATCCAGTAGGCATTCGCGCAGTAGGCTCTGCCCGACCATGCCGCTCGCGCCGAAGATGACAGCCCTCATTTTGTCTCAACCTGTGTGGATTTAATCGGGTGCTCCTGCGCAGTCTGCCATTCGATGTGGGGCCACCATTCTTCTATTGGTGGGCGTTCCGGTTCAAAGCTCTGCCCGGGTCGCGGGGTGGCGAGCGTCACTTTCAAACGTTTGGCTTCTTTGCTCACGCGTTCTACCGGCTCTGTCCAGCTGTGCGCGGCGAGCACGAAAAGCCCCCAGTGCACCGGCAGCATTACGCGGCCGCGCACCCACTGGTGCGCTTTGACCGCCTGCTCGGGGCCGATATGCCAGTCGGGCCAGCTGCGGTTGTACTGGCCCACTTCGATCATGGTCAGATCAAACGGGGCGAGCTTTTCGCCGATCTGTTTCATCGCGGGAAAAAGCCCGGTGTCGCCGGAGTAATAGACACGATGTTTGTTGCCGACGAGCGCAAAGCCCGCCCACAGTTTTGCGTTGTTGTCGACGAGCCAGCGACCAGAGGCGTGGCGTGCCGGCGTCAGCACGATTTTTAATCCGCCTTTTTCTGCGAAGGTTTTCTCTTGCCACCAGTCGAGTTCGACGATACGGCTCTCTGGAATACCCCAATAGGCGAGGTGTGCGCCCATACCAAGCGGCACCACAAATATTGCGCGCCAACCCTGCATCGCGCGGATGGTTTTCATATCGAGGTGATCGTAATGGTCGTGCGAAATCACCACTGCGTCGATTTCTGGCAGATCGGTCAGTGCGACGGGCGGTGCGTACCAGCGCCTCGGGCCAATGAAGCCGAAAGGCGAGACCCGGTCGCTATAAACGGGATCGGTCAAAATGCGAAAGCCATCGATTTCAACGAGTGTGGATGAATGGCCGAACCAAGTGACGCGCAGCCCCGACGCCGGTGCATTCTGGTAGGCAGTTTTCGGAGCGCTCACAACCGGCAGAGTACCTGCCGGAGCGACAAATTTGCTGCCGCTTACCATGGCGCCGAGGGCACCGATAAAATCATTCTTCAGCGGCTGCGGATTTTCAAAGTGAGAACCCTGCCATTCGGGTGAAGCACTAATGCGTTGTTTGCGCTCACCCGCTGCCTGCTTGCCGAAGGCTTCCCAGCCATGGATGACGAGGCCGGTTAAGCCCGCGAGCAGAAGAATCCCAAAAATTCGCAGGAATTTTCTTATCATATGCAGCCCTCGCCGCATTTTTCCGCAAGCTCCGCTTTCGAAAAAATGCGGCTATTTGTAGTCTTTCATTTCGCGTTCGGTGTCGCGACGAATATCTTTTTCGCGAATCGTTGAACGCTTGTCGTGTGCTTTTTTGCCTTTACCAAGACCGATCAGTACTTTCACGAACCGCCCTTTAAAATACATTTTGAGCGGCAGCAGTGCATACCCCCGCTCGTGCATCTTGCCGCGCAGGCGGTCGATTTCCTTGTGTTTGAGCAGAAGATTGCGCGGCCTGAGCGGATCATGGTTCATGATGTTGCCCT
>CAYHJO010000256.1:0-5711 GCA_964356715.1 uncultured Turneriella sp.
CCATGTTGCCGATCACGATGCCGTCGATGTCGTTGATTGTGAGATCAGCGGCTTTGAGCGCGCGTGTGACGGCTTCGGTGATGAGTTCCTGGCCGTTGACGTCTGAGCGTCCGCCGGTGTGGTATGTCTGGCCTGAACCGATGACTGCTACTCTGTTTGCCATATTAGTTTGCCCCCAGTGCCCAAACGCAGTGTGCCTGTCCGCACGGCCCGTTGATACCGTGTGCGATTGCAGTTTCGATCTTTTTGTCAATCTGGTGTGCCCCGGCATCGCCGCGAATTTGTAAGGTTGCCTCGATCATGCGGATCAGCCCCGCGGTGATAACGGCGTGTGCAGAGAGCACTCCGCCCGATGCGTTCACCGGCAGGCTGCCCGTCATCTGCGTGGCGCCACTTTTTATGAACTCGGCACCTTTGCCTTCGGCGCACAGGCCCAGACCTTCGTACCACATGAGTTCCATATACGAGAAGGCGTCATAGATTTCCGCGAGGTGGATATCCTTCGCGGGATTTTTGATACCCGCGAGTTCATAGGTCTTTTTCGCCGCAGCGATGAGTGCCGGCGAACGCGCAAGATCGCGCAAGCCCAGATCGTATGCGTCTGAGTAAAACGCAGTGCCTTTGACATAGACTGGCTTCGCCTTGCCGCCTTTAATCTTGTTCAGGAAATCTTCACCCGAAATAATCATCGCGGCCGCCCCGTCAGTGATCGGCGAGACGTCATAGAGTTTCAGCGGATCTGACAGCCGGCGCGATTTCATCACGTCATCGACCGTGATCTTCTTCGCAACCTGCGCGTACGGGTTTTTGAGAGCATTGCCGTGGTTTTTGACCGAAACCAGCGCGAGGTCTTCTTCGGTGACACCGAATTCTTCCATATAGGCTCGGGCCTGCAGCGCAGAAGAGGTGATTGCATCGAGCCCGAGCGGCCGCGTAAAGATTGGCTCGAACATGCCGTTGGTGATCAGGTTGGTGTCGCTCTCAGAGCCCTTACTGTGTGCGACGACCAGCGTGTTTTTATAAGAACCCGAGAGAATTCGCGTCAGAGCGTAGTAGGCGCCGAAGGTGCCGTCGCCTTCCACGGTCGATACGTTCTTTTCGTACGCTCCGCAGGCATCCTGCACTGCCATCGATGAAATCGTGCGGCCATCCCAGAAGTCATTCGACACCGTGATGACGTTGTCTATATCCTTGATTTCAAGCCCCGCGTCGTTCAACGCAGCGGTCGTGGCCTCATAGACCATCTCGGCAAAATTCTGTTTGAGGTTATTGCGAACTTGCTTAGTTTGCCCAACCCCGATAATAGCAGTCTTTTCCATGTTTTGCCTCGCGCCTACTTTTCGCCCACCGGGCGAAAATAGGCAATGTCTAAAATATGCCCCTGGCGCTCTTCGCGAAAGACGGCCGCCACTTTCATGCCGATTTTTACGTTGGTATAATCCACTTCACCCAAAAGATGCGGTAAAGCCTGCGTGCAGCCATCGAGACGGATCAGCGCGTAGATACGGGGGTGATCCGCCGGGGCTGCTAAGCTATTATAGGTCCGTTGCGTGAAGGACTGCACCGTGCCTGTACCGGCGAGTTCAAGCCATTCGGTGATGGGCTCGAGGGAATAAGGAGAATTCAGCTTCGGCGGGCAGAATACCTGGCCGGTGTGCGGGCACTTGTTGGCGAGCAGCTTCTTTTCATCGCGCAGCCCTTTAAGAAAGCGCGAGCCGGTTTCGCCTACGGACCAGGCGTACGGAACTTTTATTTTGCTCTTGTGGACTAACAGTTCAACATTTTCGCGCCAATCGGACATGCCGGTACGTCGGAAAAGCCCGGACACTGTGCAAATAAAAAGAGAATTCAGGAACAAGTCTACTTTACGGCCTGATAAGATTTGGGCAAGAAGTTTGCTGACAGGTATACCATGAATAATAAGTCTCTATCAGCATTCGCCATATTGGCAGCCGGCCTGCTCGCCGGAACTCAGGGCATAAATGCCCAACTACGCAAGAAAAAACCGATCGAACCCAAAGTCGTGAAAGCCCCGGCCGTTCTCGCGACGCCGGCGGCAAGCGCAGCGAAGCCGGCCGAAGGCGAGAAACCGCCCGAGCCCAAATGGTATGAGAGCGTAAAGATTACGGGCATGATCCGCGTGCGGCCGGAAGTCAAAGAGAATTTTGCCTTTGACGACAGCCAGCGCTATAACTTCGTCGGGCAAAAACTCTGGCTCACGGCCGAAAAAGAGTTCAACGACAAGAGCAAGCTCGTTATCACGCTGCAGGATGTGCGCGTCTGGGGCGGGCAAAATCCGACGATTACGGACACGAACACCCTGCAGCGCGCGACAGATATTCGCGAAGGTTACCTATTGCTCAGGAATTTTCTGTGGACCCCGTTTGATCTGAAGGTCGGTCGCCAGAAGATTGCGCTCGGCGAAGAGATGCTGGTCGGCGCTCTCGACTGGGCAAACGTCGGCCGTTCATTCGACGGCGCGCGCCTGATCTGGGATAACAGGCACAACAGCCTGCAGATTTTCTCGACGATTATTCAGGAGAACAACTCAAACGACCTGAATAATGCCAATAGCCCCAAGAATTCACCGGGTGTCTATTTCAGCGGTCTTTATGATTCGCTGAAACTGCACAGGGGTTTTTGGTTCGATGCTTTCGCCTTTGCGCGTAACCAGGATGCCTCGATTCACTCGAACCAGCTCTATACTTATGGAGCGCGCATTCATAATCGCACCGACCCCGGCAATAAGACGCCCAAAGATATGTGGTTCGACTATTCGATCGAAGGCGCCTACCAGGGCGGCCAAAAAGCCGGGCAGGAAATTCAAGCGTATGCCGCGGTCGGCTTTATCGGCGTGAAGTTCAATCTGGGTATTCCGATGCGTTTTGGCGGGCAGGGGGCATATGCCAGCGGCGATACCGATGCGGCGGACGGCAAATACCAGACCTTTGATCCGCTGTACCCGACGCCGCACTACCAGTTCGGCATCGCAGACATGACGAGCCTCAGAAACCTGACCGGTGCGGGCGTCGACTATACGATCTGGTTTACACAGGATTTCAGTCTGAAGATGGAAGTATGGTATGCAATGCGCTCGACCGGTGCTGACAGCTGGTATGCACTGGGCGGCACAGCCAATGCATCCTCAGCACTCGGCGGTGAACGCGAACTCTATAAAGAAGCTGATGTGACCATTAACTACAAACCACGCGACTTTTTGACATTCCAGGCTGGCTATGCGTATGCAATGCGTGGCGCGGCGATGAACCTGGCGAACAAAACCGGCGACTACCAGTTCGGCTATTTCATGTCGGCATTCACGTTCTGAGAAAATTGTAATGCTTGCCCTGTTTGATTTTCTCGTCGCCGCCATGGCGATCTTTGCCGCGATGAGTGCGCGCCAGCGCAGTCTGGTCGATGTGTTTTCGCAGACCGGCTATGCGGCGATTGCCGTGGCCGCGCTTATCGGCACAGTCAAGTTTGCCGGCGTGCCGGCGCTGGCGCAGCACCATGCCATTGCCTCGCATATTGCCACTGTCGTGGGTGTGCCATTTGCCGCAGTCGGATTTTTTCTCGTCACGCGGGAACTCCGCCTATGGGCTGCCGGCACCGTCGCTCTTTTGGTCATCACCGCCGCGGTGGTGTTCTGGACTTCGCCCACATACGGTTTACTCGCGGGCATCGCAGCGCAGGTTATCTGGCTGTGGGCCGGCTTCAATGCGCGCGCGCTGCCGGGGCGCATTCTTCTCCGGGTGATTATTTCGGTCGTACTGACTTCGGTTGCGGGTCTGGTCTTTGCGCCGCCGGGTTTCTTTCATGGAATCGAGAAAGAAAATATCTTCCACGGCCTTTTGGCGCTGGCACTGATGCAGCAGGGGTACGCATATTCGCGTGCGCGCGACGTCTGATCCTTCTTCATAGAAATGCCCACGATGCGCTGAGGGTTGCATCGGAAAAAACCGACTTTACGCCTGAGAGTTTCGCCCTCTTCAGGCCTAAATGTCAGCCAAATTCCTCAATGCTAAACTGTGGTTATGGACGCTTTTAGCGCTCCACGGCTTGCTTTTCGCGGCGCCCGATGTTACAGATACCGATTCTCTTCTGCAAAGTTATTCGCCTGGAAAACAAAACCACAGGGGCATGTCGGAAAATGAAAAATCCCTGGCAAAAATACAGGCGACCCGCATTGTCGACAGGCTTATCAGGCCCGAATATTCCGAATTTGAAAGAATTCTGATTTTGCATGAGTATTTGACCGAATCTTTGACATATACCAAAATGAGTACGGGCACCAGCGCCTACACGGCGCTTGTGCAAAATAAGGCGGATTGCGTCGGCTTCGCCCGCGGATACAAACTCCTGCTCGACACGGCGGGAATCACGAACGAAGTGATCAGCCGTACGAAAGGGCACCTGTGGAATCAGGTCTCAATACGCGGGCGGTGTTACAATGTCGACACGACCTGGAGTAACACAAAAAGCGGTTACGGCCAATACGCCTGGTTTTTGCTCTCGGATGCACAAAATGCCAGTGTGTACCATACGCTGGATAGCGGTGAAGTCTATCCGGCATGTAGTAACCGATTTACGTGGGACGAATCAGACTATGCGCATCTTGATGCCCTGCGTGTATCAAAAAAAATCCGCATCTTCGGCACGATTTCTTTGCCCGAGGGAACCGTAGCTCCGGCCGGTGGCCAAATCGTCTTCGTCAATGGTTCGCGCGTACCGATTCTTGCGGGTGAGAATAGCGCTTCATTTATCACTTCCGTATCGCGGGCAAAACCAGAAGGGGCCCGGCTTTCTTATACGCTCTCAGGAGCCACGAACGGCTTCGCGAAAGCCGCATTCTATGCTGGTACTGATCAAATGAAATTGGGTACCCATAATGCGCACCGATTCGATGTGCATCAGGCCGATGTGAAAAATCTCGCATTGCGCATATTGCCCGCAAAATATTTCGTATCAGGCCATATTTCGCTGCCAACAGGTTTACGAACAAGTGCCAAACCCATCGGCGTGACCGTTCAACTGGATGGATATAAAGGCGGCAAAAAAGTCACGTATTATGACCGCGTCATCTTGCGCGAAGGCCAGGATGAATTGCCCTACCAAATTGACATCGATGAATCGGATCGCGACCGGACTTTCAAATTGTACTATTGGTCGCCGGCCGCAGAAAAACTCGGCTACAAAAAACATGTCTTTTATCCGGAAAAACTCATTTTCGATAAAGCGGGATTAACAGGCTATAATCTGGCGCTGGAGCGCTAAAACCTGCGTCTGCGGGGCACCAAAATTCACGCCCATAGCAAATCCGATGAATAACGCGATTTTCACACTCGGTAACTGGATCGGCGGCTACGCGGTCGCGATCGCGCTCTGCTCGATGCTCTCGGGGCTTGCGATCGGGCTTGGCCTGTCGGTCATCACCATGTTCATCCATGGCAGTTATATGGGTGGCTTCGTGCGCATCGGCATTCCCGCACTCAATTCCGCTTACCGGTTTTTGAATCTGCGCCTCAGATATGCTGACCGCAATCTGCTGCTCTCTGCGGCGTCAGATGCTGAACTGCTCTGAATCAACCATATTCTGAACCGCATCAGCTTTGACAGCGCGCGTATGGCGCTCTTCTTCATTCTGTTTATTGGCTACGGCACCTGGATTATCTGCCTGATCGGTGAATTTTACTCATTTTAAGACTGCTTAC
>CAYHJO010000257.1:0-1290 GCA_964356715.1 uncultured Turneriella sp.
CCGAGCGACCACAGCCGGCTTATTGCCGGGGTGGAGTAGCGTTCGATCATCCCCTCACCCCCGACCCCTCCCCGGGAGGGTGTGGGGATTTAAGAGATTCCCCCTTCTCCTTCCGGGAGAAGGGGGCAGGGGGATGAGGGTCATACTCCGGCAATTCTCACATCCGGAATGACTTCGTCGTCGAGGCCCACGCCGCCTCGCTCTTTGCGCACCACGCGGTTCGCGAGCGACATATTCTTATCGAAGATAAATTTCAGCACCAGCATTCCCCACGAGGTGTGGTATTTGATGTTGTTATAGAATTCCGGCGCTGCCGCGCGAATCTGTGGCAGGTAGTTCCAGGCAGCAGACGGGAAGTCATGGTGTTCGTTATGGTAGCCGACGTTGCATGAGGGCAGCGACAGCCAGCCATAGTAGCTGTAGGTTTCCTGCGGTTCGGCCACCATGTAGTGCTCCTGAATCAGGCGGCCGCCGACAATCGACAGGCCGAAGCCGAACCAGAACGATGCGGCCACGTAGATGAACGCATAGGGGCCCATGAAATAGAAAACCGCGAAATCCACCGCGAATGTGGTGATCCAGTTCGCGAGCACCCAGCCGTCAAAGAAGGCGACTTCGCGCACGCGCATCGTGCGCAGTGTCTGTATTAACGGATAAAACGCGAGCCAGATCATCTTGCGGTACCATGAATTGCCGACGGCTTTGACTTCCCACAGGGCCGGTAAATCCGCATCGAGCTCGTATACACCCTGGAATGCATGGTGTTTCATGTGGTATTTTTTGAAAGACACGTATGACGGAACCAGCATCGGTGCGTTGACAATGAGGCCGAACACGTCGTTCCAAAACTTGCCGCGGAAAATCAGGCCATGCGAGGCGTCGTGCAACAGGCCGATGTAGCTGTGGTTAATGAGCGTGCCGACGAGCCAGGCAGCCGGCAGAATGACATAGAGCGGTTGCTCACGCAGAAACCAGGCGATGGTCAGCTGCAACGCCACGGTGAAAAGTATCACCACCAAGCTCCACGGGTTCTTTTTGCCGATGAACTTGCGCATCTCGGGATGCTTTTTAAGGATCTCGGCCGTGCGGGCCAGGTGGGGTTCCTGGTTCTTGTCAAAGAGGAATTCTGTGCGCGCCATAGACCCTGTTGTGCGTCGCAAACAGGTCGTAAAGTAGTTATGGGGGAGTCATTAACCGGGCGGTCGGGCGCATACACCCCCCCCTTTTGGACCTCAGCGCGCTCGGGCGCCCGGGGCTGGCGTACAAGGACAAGTCGGCCCCCGATGGGCC
>CAYHJO010000257.1:1300-5607 GCA_964356715.1 uncultured Turneriella sp.
TCAAATGTGTATGGGTGGGCGCCCCATCCCCCGTGTTGGGGGTCAAAAACTGGTCTTAATTTTGTTTTGGGGGTTACTTGCGGGGGGTACCCCACGGAATGACTCCCCCTTTTTAGAAGCTCACGCCTATCGCGACAAGGGCGTAGAAATCCTGCAACAGGTTCACGGCATTCGTGCCGGCGATTTTGGTTGTGCCACTCACAAAATCCACCTTGTCAGAGTTGAAAGCTGCCGCCGCCTGATAATAACCGTTCAAACGAAAAACCCAGCCGGTACCGTGAAAACTGATACCGGCACCCACGCGTGCCGTGGGGCCGTGAAAGAAGATGTCGCTGGCACCGGTGTAAAGCACCGGTCGCGGCGTCAGAATGGCATACATGCTGCGGTACGTCGGGAGAGCGTTGTACGATCCGGCCTGATAACCGGCCTGCGCGACGATGTCGAGCGAGATATCGTCGCTCGCCGGGTAAAAATGCATTTCGCGGCCGTACATCAGCGCGTGTATTGCCGTCACGCGTTCTTCGGCGAGCGTAATTTTCTGGTAGCTGCGGCCGTCGCCGGTGAACACCGTCTGCGTGGCCGAGCGGTAAAAATATGACACGAGGCTTGAAGTGCGGCTGGTGGCATACCACTGGTAATCGACTCCGCCGCCCATGCTGAGCGTGCTGGTCTGCGCCGACTGTGCAGAGCCGTCGCTGTACGTCGCAGTGATATTCATCGCCTCGATCAGCCGGTTCTCCTCGCGGTAATAACCGCTGGCGACGCCGCCAATCATGAAGTTGCCGTAAACCGTACGTTTCGACGAAGCAGGGCGAAAGTTTTTGCCACTGGTAGCGGCCGGGTATTCCTGTTTCGGCAGTTCACCCTGCCATAGAATTTCACCGTCGTCGTCGAAAACCTGCAGAATTTGCGCGCGCGGAATTATTTTTGTGCCGCCTTCGTCGAGCCTGAGCGTGACGCCCGAATCGTTATTGGTTACGATTGTACCGCTCAGGCGTTCGCTGCGCGTGACGACCATGGCGGCGTGGGCGGCAGAAGAAAGCAACAGGCAAATGCACAGCGTAGTTTTGCGCATCTGCATGACCTATGCGTTACCGCTGCCCGATGAAATCAGAAACCATAGCCGACAGAAATACCACCGTAAACATCGTGCAATACTGTGTTCTTTGGTACCGCTGTCCAGATCTGTTCCGCAGCGAAAGTGTATGCGATCTGGTAATAGCCAAACAGCTTCAATTGCCAGTTTGTGCCACGAAAAGTAAAGCCTGTACCCAGACGTGCGGTGGGGCCGTGGACAGTGACACTGCCTGGCAAGTTGTACAACTGCGGTACGGGAGTTAACTGCGTCCGCACAACATTGTACGACGCCAACGGTGCGTAATTACCGAATTCATAACCCATCTGTGCGGTGAATTCGAACGAGCTGCCGCCGTCGCCGGGATAAAAGTGCACTTCCCTGCCAAACATCAGGCCGTGGAATGTCGTGATGACCGCATCAGCGAGATTTTTGCTTTCGTATTTCTTTCCGTCGCCGACGCGGATATTCTGTTGCGTGGAGCGATAAAGATAAGAGAATAACCAGGACCAGCGCGCCGAATCGTAAGATTGATAATTCACGCCAATGCCGACCTGAAACATGCTGACATTTGCGTTCTGGCGTGAACCGTCAGAGTAGGCCATGTAGATACCATGAGCATCGATGAAGCGGTTTTCTTCACTGTAAAAACCGCCCAGCGAGGTGCCGGCGAAAAAATCCAGAATAACGGATTTTGCCGCAAAATTCAGTAACGGTCCGCCGGATTTAGCGGCAGCAGCGCCTTGCGGAGCCGCTGCCGGTTGGCCTGCCTGCCAGACGAGTTCGCCCTTGTCGTCAAAAATCTGCAGCACGTCTTTGCGCTGAACGATGACGGGTTTTCCGTCGGTCTGTCTGATCGTCAATAGCGCCTCGCTCTGCGAAACGATGGTGCCGGTGATTTTTTCTTTTTGTGTCACGACGGTTGCCGCATGTGTGAGAGTGGTCGCGAGCAACAGCGACGAGAAGAGGAAAACTAAACCTTTCATCCTGCATTTGTCTAATACTTAAACCTCCCGAAAAGCCGAATCCGGCACGCGATATTGCCAATTGGTTTGACGCGAGGTGAAAACTTCCTGTATTATGTCACATCTCATGGCGTCTGCATTTGAGCGTTTCGTGTTCTACCATGCATCCGCCGCAGACCGCGAGCGCGTTTGTGCCATGCAGATTCTGCATCCGCGCTTAACACCCGCGCGGACTTTTTTTATTCATTCGGCATTCGAACTCACCGAGCTGCAGCCCAATGATCTGCTGGTCTGTTGCGGTGACGCGTTTCCCGGCATCTACCGCGTTCTGCATGAAACGGGCCTCGCCACAGCCGTGTCCCTCGCTGCCTTTCAGGCACACGCAGCGCGTCTGCTGCAGCTGCAATCGACGGCAGTCTTCGGCGAGGTTGTGCTGGCCTTCTTACCCGATCTGCTGAGAAAGCAGGCGATGCGGATTTTTTCTCTATTTGGTTTTAATCCCGTGGCGGTCGATTCTTCACAGGGCCTGTTGCGCGAACTCAAACACGGTGCAGCCATCGTCGTCTTCGACCAGGATATGCCGGTGCTTAAGGGACGCATCAGCGAGAGCCGTGAGAAAATCTTTTCGCTGCTCAGGGCTGAACGCCGCCAGCACCGGCAGCTGGCAGTACTCATTATCAAAGACTTCGATCAGGGAAGCCTGTTCGGCGACATGACAACGATGGCAAAAGACGTGTCGAATGCGATGTTGTCGCCGAACGAGTTTCTGGAATTTATCCGCAATTATCTGAGCGACTTTCACGCTGCGCACGCCACCTGGAAGCTGCGCATCGGCCATGCGACGGGCCTCGCGCACAGCACTTACACCGGCCGCCCGTCGCCCTGCCTCGGTCTTGCCGATATCAAGAGCGCGTTTCAGCTGTCGCAGGATAAAGCCTACCATGAATTCGCGCACGCGCGCGAACAGATGCTGATCGAGACGCAGGATCTTGCGGTGCGTATGGCGGTCACCGAATGGATGTTCGACAAACAGCTCGCACATGAGGCGGATGCGCATACGAAAAATCTCATCATCAAGTCGGATTTACCACGTATTTTTGAAAAACCGCAACCCCAGCAGCCACTGGCTGCTGGGGACGAGTCGGCGCCGCAAGATACGATGTTCAACTGATTTTAGCCCATGATTTTAATCATGGGCTAAAATCAGTTTTTCTTCTTCCTTTCTTCCGTTCTTACCTGTAATAGAATCGGCACCTCGGTCATGTCGAGGCGCTTGCGCAGCTCGTTGTTGAGGTGGCGGCGAATTGGCATCGTCACGGGCTTGTTGGTGAAAACAATAAACCGGTTGAGCGGTGTGCCCTGCGTGATGTATTTCAGTTTGATGTTCTGATTGGCGAGCACGTGGCTCTTTGAAAGTTCGCGCAGAATCGTGTTCAGCTTCGGCGTACTGATTTTTTCGACCACCTGTTGCCTGAGTTCAAAGGCCTTCGCCAGTGCCTTGATGCAGTTTTCGCCGGTGTTTGCGCTGATGAAGAACCACGGGAAGCGCCAGAATGCCTTCTGCGCCTCTTCGAGCTTGGCGGCAATTTCAGATTTTGTTTCGTCGTCGTCACGGATGACATCGTACTTGTTGATGACCGCAACCAACGGCTTACCGGCATCGGCAATCAGTGCGAAGAGCGTCTTATTCTGTTTGTCCAGGTTCTCGGTGTAGTCCATGACAAGTAACACGACGTCGCAGGCTTCGAGGGCTTCCTTTGCGCGCTTGACGCTGATCGATTCGACGTCTTCGACAACGTTGCGGTGGCGTCTGAGGCCAGCGGTATCGACAACTTCGATTAGCTTGCCTTCAAAATGGAAAAATTCATTGATGGTGTCGCGCGTGGTTCCTGCTACGGGGGAAATCAACGCGCGTTCTTTGCCGGTAAAGGTGTTGAACAGCGTGCTTTTGCCCGCATTGGGTTTGCCGAGAATCGCAAGTTTAAGATCGGGTATCTTGCCATCGGGAGCCGCAGCCGTTACGAGTTCGTCTGCAGCTTCACCGGATTCATCCGCCTTTTTTTTGTTTTTGAACTGTAGTTGAATGCGCTCGCGCAGTTCGGCGATATTGCGGTGGTTGAGCGCAGAAACAAAAAAAGTTTCTGAAAAGCCGAGTTCGTAGAACTCGCTGGCCTCGGCTTCGAGCTGCGGGTCGTCGATGAAATTGACCACGAGCCAGACAGGCTTTTTGGATTTGCGCAGCCGGTCGGCGAGATCCTGCTCATACG
>CAYHJO010000258.1:0-5571 GCA_964356715.1 uncultured Turneriella sp.
ACCAGGCTCTCGATCGCTTCGGCCTGTGCGTCGGGGCTCTTGCACACCGGCAAGAGATCGCAACCCGCCTTGGCGGCAAGCAGGGCGGATTCGCGGTACGGCCAGCGGTCGGCGACGGCCTTCATCTCGAGATCGTCCGAGACGACCACGCCCTCGAACTTCATTTCACGGCGCAGCAGCTCGTCATTCTGATCGGTGTAGTTGTAAATGCCGCCTGCGCCGACGGAGGGAATAAAATTGAGCCAGGAGAAAAAACTGAAATAGAAATTAACCTGGTCAAACGCTTCGTTGCGCAAGTATGCCTTAATCGGTGTCGAAGTGATATCGCGGTAGTAACGGCTGTACTGCGTGTTCATTTCGAAACGGTTCATGATCCCCTTGAAAACGCCTTCGCCGCCGCGCAGCAGAAACGTACGGTTGATCAGCCTGAGTTCGGGCGTCAGGTCATATACGGGAGCATATTTGGAATCGGAGTCGTTCGCCGCCTGATACCACGCGAGCTGGCGCTGCGCGCGCATAGTGATCTGCGTATCTTTGCTCGTGTGCGCAATGCCGGTTTCCCAGTTGAGCATGTTCGTCTGCAGGTTATTCTGCGAAAAGCGCGGGCGGTAGATCGCATTCAGCGTCAAATCGGGTTCGTAACGTTCGCCGAATTCGAGTTCGAAGTTGCGGTGTTTGTAGTGTTCGAAGCGCACATACGCCGAGGTGACCGAATCGTCTTTGCCCGACTTGTGCAGGTTGCCCTTCATGTCTGCTTTGATTTTATACCAGAAATACTGTGTGGTACCGTAACTGCCGTCGGGCTGCAAGACCTGATTGGTCACGACAGATGTGCCGGTGCTGTCGGTCGTGGTCGCCCGGGCCTTAAAATTCGCAATCGCAGTATCGAAGTTGTATTTCAGCGCATCGCCGTCGCGCCTGAGATTTGTGCCAAACAGGTAGCCGACTTTTTCATACATGTCGAACAAGAGCTTTCCGCGCTGGGGCATCCATTGGCTGCCGTTGGCCAAAGGATTTGAAAAATTCCAGGTGTTCTGCAGAAAATGGCCGCGGGAGGCGTTGACGCCATACTGTGTCACGATACCCGTGCCGCTTTCTGACTGCAGAATTAGCGGCCAGTAGAACACGGGTGTCTGCCCGACGTAATAAACCGCCGAAATCGCGGCAATTTCGTTGTTCTTATAAAGCCAGAGTTTCTTCGCCTTAAAATAGTAATGCGGATATTTTTCGTTGCAGGTCGTGAAAAACGCATCGCGGGCAATGTAGCGGTTGCTTTCGATCTGTTTGATGACACTGCCTGAAAGAAAGAAGGGGTCTGCCGCGGCTTTCGATGAATAGACCACGCCGGCGTTGTGCGCATTATCGTAGTAGAATTTTTCCCCCGTTAGCCGGCTTTCGCCCGACTCGAACGATACTTTACCTTCGCCGAAAATCTCGCCTGTTTTGGTGTTGATCTTCACGGTTTCGGCGCGCAAAAAAGCCGTGCCCGAGCGCACGATGATACCGCCGCGCAGAATGAAGATGCCTTCATCGCCTTCGGCGATAGTAACATATTCGGCCTCTGATGCGCGAATGATTTCAATGGCATTGCCGGCTTTTTTTTCGCCGCTTTGCGCGCTGAGGCCCCCCAGGGCCCAAATTGCCAGTGCAAGAAATCTAAGAACAGAGCGCCGCGCAGAGCAGCCCAGACGCGACTTAACGAACAGCACTCATTTTACAGCAGGGTGTGAAGATACAGCGTCAAATAAAGTAGTGCTCAAGGCTCCTGAGCGAGGCCATGTCTACCTCGAAGATCTGCTGAGCGCCGGTGATGGGGTGCTTAAAGCAGAGGCGGATGGCGATGAGCCCCAGAGCGTTGCGTCGTGAGGTCAGCCTTTTTCCGCCGTATTTGACATCCCCCACAAGCGGCGCTCCGTGAGCCGCCATGAGCGCCCTGATTTGGTGGAATTTCCCCGATTCGATGCTGACATCGTAGCGGAAAAAACCTTTGGACTGCCCGAGGAGCCGCGCCGTCAAAATGTACTGCGACGCCTGCTGTTTTTCCGCCGTGTCAGCGGCGGCACCACGCTTTACCGCCATACGATCGATTTTTTCCATATCGGCGACGAGCACAATTTGCTTTGCAGCACCGTTTTTTCCCATGAGTGGTTTATCCGTGATGGCAAGATAGTTCTTCTCAAAGGTCCTGAGTCGTAACTGTTCCGAGAGGCGCGCTGCGGCCTTCGATGTGCGCACCAGTGCCATGAGCCCCGAAGCCGGCCGATCGAGCCGCTGCACTGCGGCACAGAACGCTTTACCGGGTTTGTGGTACTTTTTGCGCAGATACCCGGCAAAGATGTCTGTGACCGACAGGTCGCCCGTATCGTCGCTTTGTGACAGCCAGCCCGGCGGTTTGAAGACGATCAGCTGGTGGTTATCTTCGTGGACGACCAGCGGGGCGAGCGCGGCAACAATGTCGCCACCCGAGCGGATGATTTTTGATATGCGACGCAGATCAAAGGCGTCATCTGCCCCGTATATCCGTGACGCATCGAACACGTACCCCGGTTCAAAACCGCGACAGAAACCCAAACGTATTTTCAACCGCTGAAATACTCGAGCTGTTGCGCGAAATACCCGGCATCAACGCCGACAAGGCGGATCAGCTGCGCAGGCACTGGCTGGCACTCATACAGTCAGAGGACCGCACCGATCTGACGCGCCTCGAATCTCCGCGCGATATCGCGATCAAACATTATCTCGATTGCGCGCTGCCGCTCAAATTTGTCAATTTGCCTTCGCCGCTGCTCGACATCGGCAGCGGCGCCGGCTTCCCGGGGCTGGTGCTCAAAATCCTATCCCCCGAAACGCACGTGATCCTGGGCGAGGTGCGGCCGAAGCGCACACGCTTTCTCGGGCAGTGCATTGCCGATCTGGGTTTAACCGGCGTCGAAGTGTTTGCGCACCGCATCGGACCGCAGTTTCCGCTCGAGATACAGGGGGTGGTGACGCGCGCGCTCGAATCGAGCCGCGATACTCTCTACCGTGTGCAGCCGTTTCTACCGAAAGGCGGCAAGGTGATTCTGCTCAAAGGCCCCAAAGGCGACGAAGAGATCGCAGAGGCGGTGGGCGAACTCACCGACTTTGCCCATGAAAAGACCTACCGCTATAATCTTGGCAATACCGGTAACGAACGCCGGCTGGTCGTGTTCACACGAATTCGCGAGAGTGTGCGGAAGTTATCGCCTTCGTCGCAGCCGCCGGCTTCGCTTCGATCAGATTCACCCCGGCCAGCCAGGGTATCAAGGACTATCGAAATCACCTCGCGCGCGAATGAACAGTTTAAGTCGCTCTTGTCTTTGAGCGAAGCGCGCGCTATACGCAAGAGCGGACAGTATCTTGTCAGCGGCGAAAGACTCGTGCGTGAAATTGTGGCAAATGCTGATCTCAAAAATTCACTCATTAACATTATCACCGAACCGGCGCTGCCAGCGCTCGAGGCAGATTGCGACCGCATTGTGCTGTCACCTGCGCTTTTCCGCGAAGTCGATTTTTCGGGGACAAAATTTCCGCTGGCACTCATGCGCCTGCCAGACATGCACGAATGGCCGGGCAAACTCGACGACGGCGTGACGGTCTTTCTGCCATTTCAGGACCCTGGCAATGTCGGCGCGGCAATCAGATCTGCCGCGGCATTCGGAGCCCGCCGCGTGGTGCTGCTGCGCGAAGCAGCATCCGCCTTTCTGCCCAAAGCCGTGCGCGCCGCCGCGAACGCGCTGTTCCAGCTCGAGCTCATGAGCGGGCCTTCGCTGGACGAGCTCATCGCGACGGGGTTGCAGCTCTACCGTCTCGATATCGAAGGCGAAGCGCTCGACAAAGTGCAGTTCAGCGAACCGGTGGGCCTCATTCCGGGCGTCGAAGGCTATGGCTTTAAGAGCCATGGCAAAACCATACCCGTGCGCATACCCATTGCGGGCGGCATCGAATCGCTCAATGCACAGTCTGCGCTGTCGGTTGCGCTCTACGAAATCAGCCGCGCGCGCAAGGCTAAGGCATGAGCTGCCGGCTCTGCGGCGGCAACACGCAGCCTATGTTTGAAAAGAGGGGGATTGACAGCCGAACCTACGCCATTTGCCGCTGCGCCGACTGCACCGTCTGGCAGATCGAACCCATGCCTACAGCCGACGAACTCAAGCGCCTTTACCAGAGCGAATATTTTCGCCAGCGCAGCGATCGCGGCTATGCCGATTATACCTCTGAAAAAATCTACCGTTCGGTGACGGCGACGCTCGACAAAAACCTGCGCGACCTGGGTTTTTTCGCCTGGGAAAATACATTGCCTCAACCGCGCCGTTTGCTTGAAGTCGGTTGTGCTGCAGGCCACGCCGTGAATTATTTCGCCGTGCGCGGCTGGCAGACGGTCGGAATCGACGTCGCCGCAGAAATGGTGGCAGCCGGGCGTGCGCTCGGGCGCAACCTCGTCTGTGCGGATTTCCTCAGGTACGATTTCGGTCGGACGCATTTCGATCTGATCACGCACTGGGCGACGCTCGAACATTTGCCGGAAGCGGAACAATTCGTGCGCCGCATGCGGTCTCTGCTCGCTCCCGGAGGCAAAATCTATCTCAGCACCTGCAACACCGGCTATTTCGCGCGCCGCCATGGCAAAGCCTGGCGATACCTCAACGTGCCGGAGCACGTGTTCTATTTCAATGCTAAATCCCTCGCGCAGCTGGCGCAGAAGTGTGATCTGCGAGTCACACGCGCCTTCACCTATGGCTCAGGTTACACCACGCGCGAGCATGCAGGCTGGTTTTACCGGCTGAGCAAGAGTATTGCCGACCGCGCAGCAAAATTTGCGCTTTCGGGCGATATGATTGTGATCGAGTTCACTGCCGACACAGAGCCTGTACCGGTCGATGCGGTGCTGGCACTACAGGGTAGTTGAACCACAATTCCTTCGGCGCAAAGCGCCGAAGGAATTTCGACATTACATGATGTGTCTGATGAACTTCTGGAAAGTCTCCCTGAACTGCCCGCCATACGGTGGGTAGAAAATCTGCATCGGGTTGAAGAGCCGCGATTGTCTGAACACGGCGCGCTCATGCGAAAATGCGAGAAAGCCATGGTGGCCATGGTAGCCGCCGGTACCACTGTTATTGCAGCCGCCAAAAGGCAGCTTCGGATTGACGAATTGCATCAGGCAATCGTTGACCGCAGTGCCGCCTGCGTGCGTATTGCGGATGACGTTATCGATGGCATTCTCAGACGAAGAAAAGACATACAGCGCCAGCGGCTTTTCCCTGCTGCGCACGTATTCAATCGCTTCGTCGAGGTGCCGGTATGTGATTATTGGCAACAGCGGTCCGAAGATCTCTTCTTCAAGAATTTTGCTGCCCTCCGCGATATCCGTTATGACCGTCGGTGAAATATAGTTGTCGTGCTCGTCGCAATCTGGGTTAAGTTTCTGTATACCTTGTATCCCGCAACGCCGACATCATCAGAAGAAGCGTTCCAAGAGAGCGACACCTGATTGTAAGCGACCGAAGTAGCGGCAAGCCCCGTCGGCGTTGATGGAGGAGTGACGTCAAT
>CAYHJO010000259.1:0-4157 GCA_964356715.1 uncultured Turneriella sp.
TAGAAATGGGTGGGCGCAAATCGACGCTGGCCGGCGTCGCCGGTATCACAGATCTGATGCTCAGCTGCTTCGGCCTCGACAGCCATGACCGACAGTATGGCCATGACTATGTCTTCGAGACGCACGAGAAGAAGAAGATGCTCAGCGGCGTCTACGGAATCAAGGCACTGCCGCGGCTGGTGCGTCTGCGCGAAGAAAAATACCCGATTGCGAAGGCAATCCACGACGTGATTGCCGACGGCAAGGACGTGGATGATGCGATTGAGCGCATTGCGCTGACGTTCGGGCAGTCAAGGTCTGTCCAATTCAGAGATTAGAAATCGGCAAATAGCCGCGAAAACCAGAAGCCCCGCAACTCATAAGAATGAGTTGCTGCTAAAGCGCTTCGCTGCTTCCGATTTTCGAGAAACCGGCTATTTGACCGATTTCTCAAGCAATTAAATCAACTTTGTTGATTTAATTGCTTAAACAAACGACATAACTCCACGATAATCATAATGTGGAGTATGTAGCATTTTTGTTCCTGGGGCTCGGGGTACTGCTTGTCCTCGCGGGAGTTTTGTTGCAGGCTAAAGATTCGCGCAGCGCTGCGCTTACGGGTTTTGACGGTTACCTGGCAAAGTCACAGCCCGCGGAAAATCCTTTGGCGGTGAACCTCAAACCTCTGAGAACCTCAGCGCCGGAAAGCGTGGCCGCCCCCATAGCACATTCAGCCATGCCAGAACCCTCCGCTGCGGCGACAAACCACCCGGTACCGGGAACTTTCCAGTTTGTGCAGCCGGAGCCACCCAAACCTATGGCGCCGGTCGCGCCAGCGGTGGCAGTCAGCGTCGGGCAGAAAAATCCGCGCCTCTTTGAAAAATTCGCCTACCTGTATCTCGACTCGAGCCAGCGCAACGTCTATGACGGTGCAGGCAGTATTGCGGCATTTGATCTGAGTGAAGTCAACGGCATTCGGCGTTTCGGGCGTGGTGTGTTCTCGTATGACGGTTTTGGCTTTTATTTCGACCATAGCAGCGGGCAGGAGCGTTTTCCGCTCTCAAACCTGAAAACTGTGGGCTTTTACCCGAATTGCGTCGCGCTGACATTCCGCACGAGTCAGCCGGTTGCTTTACTCTTCATGGAAGAAACAGAAAGCATCCGCAAAGTGCTTGAGACTTTCCGTCTCGAAAGCGCGTCGTGATCCACTTGTGGTGAGCGGAGCCGAACCATGCGTGCATATGATTTCAGTACCCACAACAAGACGGTAAAGCGGGATAAAAGCCGCTACTTTTCGTATGCCTTTATACTTCTGCTGGCTGCGGCTATGGCGGCCTTTATCTATTATGTGATCCTTAACTCACCACGGATCATGTTCTATTTCAGGGAAAATAAGTACTCTGAAATTGAACGCCTGCACGCGCGGGCGATCGAGGTCATACACGCGATGCCCGTAACCGCACTGAGTGAGCCGCGCGCAAGGAACAGTCTGGCATTGCCTGCCGATGTGAACGAATTTCTCGACCTCGCGCATGAACTGCAGAAAGATCATCGCGAAGACCCGATTTTGTATTACCACGAAGCCACGGTGCTCGATGAACTCGTGCGCAAGCAGCCTGCAGAAAATACCGGCATTCTGCTTGTCATGCTGTTTCGCGAATTCATCGGCCGGCCGCAGTTTGCCCCAGAATTTGACCATGAATTGTGGCAAAAAGCGCTGATCACGGGCCGGCGCGCACGCGCGTTAGGATTACCCGATGTCCTGGCGCAAAAACTCACCGAAGCAGAGGTCGATGTCTATTTGCTGGGTGGCCGGCCGTGGTGGGAGAGCGCGCGCGACATTGTTCCCGTGGGCTCGAATGCACGAAAAATGCCCGCGTGGCATCTGATGCAGGCGGGTCTGGCAAAAGAGACACCGGATTTTGAACTGATCAGGAGCGCGTTTGGTTTGTCGGTGGCTACTTTTGCCAAGGGAGTCTACTATATGCGCTCGGGAAATTCTCCTCTCGGTATCTCCAATTTCCGTGACCTGTCGAAAAGCACCACAGATGCCATCGCGCGCGATCATGCGCTCTATATACTGGGTATGCTGAGCGGGCGCGAAAAACGGTTACGAGACCAGCTGTCTTACTACAAGCAGATCCGCTTCGCGGAATTCGCGCCCAAAAATCCATATTTTCCCGGCGATTATCATTACCTGTTGCGATTTTTGGGCCAGAAATCCGAAGCAGATCAGCTGATGCATGCGTGGGAAGAGATGAAGGCCGAAAAGATCGAAAAGCCACGATAAAAAGCCACGATAATCAGTTGACTCACGCCCTGAGTCTTTTCTTGTAGCGCATGGATATACTCGCGAATCCTTACCTCAATGTCATGTTCAATGCATTGATTAGCGGCGGTGCGTTTCTGTGTTTTGTGCTTTCGCTCAGCATGCTGGCGCTGAAATATCCGCGCCGCTCGGTACCTTATCTGACCATGCTGTCATTTGTTATGGGTATCACGCAGCTCTATGCCTGGTTCAACCTTAATACGATGTTTTTTAAGCCAGATTGGCTCAACTATCCTTTTGTCGGTTTGAATTTTCTCATCGGGCCCGGAGTCTATTACTTCTACAAGGCTACCGGGCACGAAGATTTCAAACCCGATCGCACATCACAACTCGCATTTCTGCCAGGAATCGTCGCAACGCTGCTGATTCCACTCATCAATCTCGTGGCGCCGCAGCTCATGCCACACGACCCGCGCCAGTATTTTTATACCGGTAAGCCCAGCTTTATCGACGGTATTTTCACCATCGCGATGCTGCACAATGCAGCGTATTACGTGAAACTCTTTCTGGTTACACGCCCAATTTTGCGCGCCAATAAACAGATGCAGTCGAATGGTGGATTAACCGCATTCCTGATGTTTTTTGCCATTATTACGCTCATCAACCTTTACGGTATTTTTGCGTACCTCTCAAAAGACATCCGGCATTTTTATGCCGATGCATGCATTATCACCCTGCTGATTGTCGGCTTTCTCGTTTTCGCGCTGCGCTACCCGCAATATTTTCTGCGCGTCAGGCCAGAATAGGGTGCGCGTGCGCTCCTGATTTCGGTTTTTGCAGAACTTCCTTAGAAATTCATGCCTAGACCCAGGCGCAGCGTGCGCGCAGTTCCCTGCTCCACCGGGTCGCGGTACGCAGTGCCGACCTGCGGATACTCAAAGAGTTCAGTGCGCGAGTTGATCAGGTTATATATGTCGACAAAGGCCCACGCGGCGTAGCCGCTGAATATTGTGTCGAAACGCAGGCGTAAATCCCACGCGAACGAGTATGTGTAGCGACCGATGCCAGTTAAGCCCCCGCCGCGTTCGGTAGCAGGCACCACAATCGGTCCCTGCGCGAGCCCCGTAACCACCTTGTAATCGGCGGTTGCTTCGCCGTCGCGGTAGCGCAGCACGTTGGTGACGGTAAAAACTTTCGCGAAGCGCCGGCCAAAGAAAATTTTGCCGATGTAACCCCGGTCGTTGTCTAAGCGGCCAAAGCGGTTTTCGCGGAAATTCGGATCGGCCGTCGATTCATTGTAGGCACCGGCATCGTTATAGAACGCGCCCAGCCCCTGCGGCGAATAACCTGCCCCATAATAGCCGCCGATTGCGGCGCGAAAAATCCAGTCGCTGTCTTGCCGGCTACGCGCGAGCGTAATTTCGACATGCGCATAGTAGGCGTCTTTTTCGGCATTGCGCAGTTCATAAACTTCGCTGCCCGCCCCGGTGCGATCGTAGACCGGCGCATTGAGCCCCGCAGTCGACGAGACGAACGAGGGCGAAGTACCATCGGCATAGCGCACTTCGAATAGCTTGCGGTAGATGCGGCCGTTGAAGTTCAGCTCGAGCCGCCAGTGCCTGAAGCCTTCGTAACCGAGCGATAGATTGAGTTCTTCTTTTTGTGGCGCCTGCAGGCCCGCCGCGGCCGAATGGTATTTTCCGCCGGTGCGGGCTCCGGTAGAAAGTTCACCGCTGTCAACGGCACCATTGCCGTTGGCGTCGTTCCAGTTATAGCGCGTGCCCGATAGAGAATCTTTGTTGAGGTAAGAGACTTCCTGCAGTGAAAAGCCCATTGTGTCGTGCAGCAATCCACCGCCGACATAGAAGGCACTGGCGCCGAGGTATGATTGTGCGCGCAGGTTACCTGC
>CAYHJO010000259.1:4167-5566 GCA_964356715.1 uncultured Turneriella sp.
TGCCGGGTGCACAAAACCTAGCTTGCTGCCGGCATCGGTGAAGCCCCAATCGGCATGGCCACTGACCGAGGCAGAAATTTCTGAGCGCGCAGACTTGCGCGTCGCGCGGATGAACGGTTGCCAGCGGATGAGGCTATTGAACTCCGTGGCCGCCCCGTCGTAGACAGTGGCCGCGAGTGGTGCGGAGTGTAAGGATTCTGTCAGTGTATTGCCCGGCACACATAACGAGCGCCGCTCCAGCTCAAAACGCGAATTCACTCCATAGTGGACATCCGCCCATTCGGCTTTGACCTTTTTGAACCCGGCCCCATCGATAAACAGCGAGTTCGTGCCTTCGGGTAGAATTGCCGGCGCCTGAATCAGCGAGTCAATCGCCGAACGCGAGAGTTTATCTCCGTTCAGCCGCAGGCTGCGGTATGAATAGCCGAGCGCGAGCGCACCTTCGGCGTTATCGTTCGCAAAGTTATATTGCGCGAGCGCCGACAACTGGTCGCTCGCGAGAGTCTGCGTTTCGGCAAAATAGTATTCGCTGCCGAGACGTGCGCGCGAGCGGCCCTGTAGCGTGAGATTCAACTGGTCGTTCGCGAGCCACTGCGGTTTCAGCGCGCCCAGTACCGTGAACTCACCTGCCGATTCGGCTTTGGCAAGATTGTTAAAATTGCGCCGGGCATAGTAGGCATCGGCCATGAGCGTGGCAACGGGGGTCTCTCCCGAACGAATCACGTAGGCACCGCTGCCTTCGACTGAACCCGGTGCAAAACCACGCGCGGTCGTGGGCGCACCCCAGTCGCTCGCGGGTTCGCGGTCGGCAACTTTACGCGGTATAAAAGCCGGGCCGCCGATTTCGACAGGCATGCCGAGTTGGATTGTATTTTTACTTTCCGCGGGTGAAAGCACACTCATGTGCACGCCGTTTTTTGCCACATTACCCGCGGCATACTTCTGCGCGGAAATTTCAGACAGCATGCTGAGCGGCATATAGACCAGCGGTTCACCCGGCCGGCTTGGGTGTGAAATATTCGCGCCGCCAAGATACCAGCGCTGCCATTTGTACGATTCGCCCAGCATCGAGATCTGCACATTCTCGGCGCGCGACAGACCCGCAGTATCGGGATTCGACAACACCGCCGGTTGGTAAAAAAACTCCAGTATCGAAGCCACATGGTTGCCATTGGGCAATGCCTGCAATTCTTCGCGGCTCATTTTCCACTCAGAATTAGAGACCGGTGGGGAAGAGGGTGCATCGTCGGCAAAGGCTGTCGTCCCAGCGAGCAGTGACAGCAATCCAAGGCATAGTCGTGCAGTGATTTTTCGTCTGTTCTTATTCATTTTGCCTGCGCAAGATTGTTCTGGTGGAATGTCTGCCAGATCGAATTATCGATCGAGATCATTTCCGCAC
>CAYHJO010000260.1:0-5560 GCA_964356715.1 uncultured Turneriella sp.
GCTGAAAGACGCCGTGCTCCGCCTGCTGCAGAGCCTCGAAAAGAAGAAAATCCTTCCCGGCTCTGTTTACCAGCGCATCAAAGAAAACTCGCTCGCGGGAAAAATTAATTTCATCATTCTGTTTTCGGCAGTGCCGATGCTGCTGTTGATTTCAGCTTTATTTCTCTTTTTGTACTTTCAGCTCTCGCGGCAGATCGATGCCACTCTCGTGCAGAAGATGATCGCGGCGCGCAATGCGTATAACTATTACGAACGCACGACTCTTGTTTATGGCAAGATGCTCGCGGAAAATCCGTTCATCAAAAAAGAGCTGATCTCAGAGACGATCAATGTCGGCCCGATTCTGCGCGTGGCTAATCAGGTGGCTTCCAGTGTGTACCTTAACCGCATCACGGTCTATGACAAAAAGGGTGTGGTGATTGTCAAAAGCCATAAGACATCTGAATTCGGCGAAGATGAAAATAAAAAAGAGCATGTGGCGAATGCGCTGAAAAAGGGCGAAAACACGGCGAACCTGCTGCTCGATAACGGTGAGCTTGTGCTGCAGAATACGGTGCCGGTTTATTTTGACAGCGAAATTGTCGGTGCGATCACGACGGGTTATGTGCTGGGCCATAACTTCGCGAAATCGCTTTCAGACCTGACGCAGTCGGGTCTGTTTTTCGTGCTCAACGGCCGCATTATCTCCGATTCTTTTTTTGCTAAAACACCCGAAAAGACCGATACGCAATACGAAGACGAAAACCGCGACTATACGATTTCCCGGAAAATTCCTGTGAAACACAGCGACGGAAGCATCTCGAATGTGCGGCATGAATTCCGCTACATTCCGATTGTGACCAAACCCGGCAGCGCCGAGATTACGCGCGCCGGGCTGGCGGTCGCGGTCAAACCCCCGTTTTCGCGCATGCTGATGTTCTCGTTATTCTGGGGCACATTTCTCCTCAGCATTTCAATTATCTTTCTCGGTATCATTCTCGCATTTAAGATCGGGCATAATATCGCAGGCTACGCCGGATTAATCTCGTCGGCGATGTCTGAGTTTAGGGGTGGCGAGTTGGCCGTGCGGATAAATAAACAATCTGCCGACGAGTTGGGTTCTGTCGCCAAGGGGTTCAACCAGCTCGCCGAAGAGTTGCAGAAAAAGATCAACGAAATCCGCGAAGCCAATGAAAACCTCGAGCTCAAGGTCGAACAGCGCACCGAAGCGCTCAATACCGCGCTCGCGGATGTGACGCATCTCAAAGAAATGCAGGAAGGCGACTATCTGCTGATGTCACTTCTGGTGCAGCCGCTGGTTGTGTCAGAATGCAATACCGCCAATGTGCACGCGCGCTTTCTCATGCAGCAAAAAAAGACCTACAGCTTTCGCGGCAAAACCGGCGACATCGGCGGCGATTTCTGTCTGCTGACGACGCTGAAGTTCCACGACCATCCGGGCGAATGGCTGTTCTTCTTCAACGGCGATGCAATGGGCAAATCGAGCCAGGGCGCGTCGGGGGCTCTCATCTGTGGTGTTACGCTGCACTCGATTCTGGGCCGCACCGGCAAGCACCAGGAAATCAAGCTGGAGCCGCAGCAGTATCTCTACCGCATGTACCGCGAACTGCACAGCATATTCATCTTGTTCGACGGATCGATGCTGATGTCGGCGGCTTTCGGCCTCGTGCATTCGCAGACCGGTTTGGTCTACTATATGAATTGCGAACATCCGTGGAGCATACTCTACCGCGCAGGCCATGCGGATTTTATCGAGCACGAGCTGATGATCCGCAAACTCGGCATGCCCGACGACAAGCGGCAAATCAGTATTCGCAAAATCGAACTCAAAGAGGGCGACACTCTGGTTCTGGGCTCGGACGGTCGCGACGATCTCGAAATCGACGGTAATATCGACGCCGAAGAATCGCGCTTTCTGCACATTGTCGAAGAGACGCACGCCGATATCGAACAGATGCCCAAAAAGCTCGACGAGCTGGGCAAACGCACCGATGATCTTTCGCTGATCAGCATCACCTATCAGCGCAGCTAAATTCAGTGCAGTCGAATCTTCCCGTTGCGAAATGTCTAAGCGAGCTCAAATCAGCTCTGGGCGCTGCGCCTGCGGCTGTTCTCACCGCGGACACCGGCTCAGGCAAAACCACGTGGCTGCCGCTGCAGCTGCTCAATGAACCCTGGCTTGCAGGGAAAAAAATCATCATGCTTGAACCTCGGCGCGTGGCCGCGCGCGCTGCCGCAGCCCGACTGGCATACCATCTCGGCGAAACGCCCGGCAAAACCGTCGGCTATTCTGTACGCTTCGACAGCAAGGTCAGTAAAGACACGCGCATCGAGGTTGTCACCGAGGGCATTCTCGCGCGGCGCATCGTTGGCGACCCCGAACTCACGGGCGTTGGACTGGTTATCTTCGACGAATTCCATGAACGCCACGTCGAAACCGATCTCGCGCTCGCGCTGACTCTCGAGTGCAATAAGGTTTTTCGCGGCGATCTCAAAATGCTGGTGATGTCGGCGACCATCGACACCACCGCGATCGGCAATTTTCTGAACACCGCGCTTTTGCCCGAGGGCAAAAAAAGCATTCCGATCATTACCTCCGCCGGCACCAATTTCCCCGTCGAGCTGAAATACCATAACGAACAGATTGAGCAGGGCAACCGCGCGATGGCCGTCGCCTGTGCGCGCAAGGCAATCGAGGTGCATGCAAAGCACAAGGGGGATCTGCTCGTATTTTTGCCCGGCACCGCTGAAATCTTTATGGCCACCGAGTTTATCGAAGACCGCAATTTGCCGCAGACAAAAGTGCTGCCCCTTTATGGCGAGCTCTCCGCTGCCGAACAGGATCAGGTATTGGCTCCGCCGAAACCCGGAGAACGCCGCATCATTGTCGCGACGCCAATCGCCGAATCGAGTCTCACACTCGACGGACTCACCGTTGTCATCGACAGTGGCCTTGTCAGGCAACCGGCGCTCGATATTGGCACGGGGCTATCTTACCTCGAAACGGTACCGATCACGCAAGATTCTGCCGTGCAGCGCGCGGGCCGCGCAGGCAGACTCGGCCCCGGTACGTGTTACCGCATGTACACCGAAGCGGATTTCAAACGCCGACCGCGCACGCGCGCACCGGAAATTCTGCGCACCGACTTGGCTGATGCGTCGCTGAGAACACTCGCATTTGGCTCACCGCTCAAATCATTGATGCTCCCCGACATGCCTTCTGCCGCCGCGCTGTCACAGGCAGAAAAGCTGCTCATAGACCTTGGCTGTCTCGATAGACAAGGCAAGCTCACGGAAGCCGGTAAAAAAGCGTCGTCCCTACCCTTGCCACCGCGGCTCGCCGTAATGCTCGCCGAGGCCCCGTCGCAGCAGACTGCGTTACTTGCGGCACAATTGTCAGAGCGCGACGCGATGCGCGTCACGGGAGCGATGGCAACAGATATGGAAATCCGTTTCCAGTCGCTGCAGAAGTTCATCGAAACCGGCGAGGTGCCGCACGGCGCCGACCGGCGGGGATTGAGTGCGATAGAGAAAGTTTTTTCACAGCTTCGGTGCTCGCTACCCTCACCCCCGGCCCCTCTCCCGGAGGGAGAGGGGAGAAATACGGTTTATTCCCCCCACTCCCTCCGGGAGAGGGGGGTGGGGGGTGAGGGTCTTGTTTATGCATACCCCGACCCCGTCGCGGTGAGGGGCGAACCTGGCTCGTTTCTCCTGCGCGGCGGGCGGGGGGTTTACACCGATAAATCCGACTGGCTCGCAGAATCGGAATTCATCGTTGCCGTCGACGTACGCTTCGACGGCGCTCAGCGCAAGTCGGGGGCGGAGAAAAACGCCAAACTACGGTTGGGGCTCTCAGTCTCGCGCGCAGAGGTGCTGGCGCACTTTGCGGGTGCGATCGCCACGCGGCAGGAAATTCGCGAGGTGAATGGCAAACCGCGCGCGTATGAACTCACCTGCCTCGATGCAATTGTGCTGTCTGAAAAGGAAACCCCGCTGCCGGCCGGGTTTGCGGAAAAGCTCGTGCTGCAGAAGGTGCGCGAACGGGGTCTGCATTCGCTGCTCGACGATGAGGCAATTTCTCTCTGCGCGCGCGTGGAGTTATTGCGCGGCTGGGGGCATGGTCTGCCGTCCTTTGCCGAAGATGATCTGGCCGCCTCGCTCGAAGACTGGCTGGCGCCGTTCACGCAGGGAGCGAAATCGCTGCAGGAGGTGACCGCAGCCATAGTGCAGCAGGCACTCGAAGCGCGCCTGTCATACGCGCAGCAGAAATTACTCGAAGAAAAACTGCCTGCGCGCCTGAGCGTGCCGAGCGGCTCTTCGCATCGGATATACTATACGGCCCCTTGCCCCGGAATTAATTCCGGGGCAAGGGTCAGCGTGCGCATACAGGAGGTGTTTGGGCTCGATGCACATCCTGTGCTGGCAGACGGCCGGCTGCCGGTGACGCTGGAGCTGTTGTCACCCGGTAAGCAGCCCATCGCAACGACGCTCAACCTGCCGGCGTTCTGGAAATCGACTTACGCCGAAGTGCGCAAAGAGATGCGCGGCAGGTATCCGAAACACTTTTGGCCCGAAGATCCGCTATCGATGCAGGGTACGACGGGCACCAAAAAGGCCTTTGACCGTAAGAATAAATAGTTATCGGGTCTTTTTGCGCGCCGTGCTCTTTTTCGGTTTTTTTGTTTCGTGGTGAATGCGTTCGCTCGCAATCTTGCGCACCTGCTTGGCAAAGACCGGGAAACGCTGCAATACCATCTGGAAGCTGTCTTTATCGAGCGTGTAAAGATCGCAGTAGTCGAGTGCCTTCACGCTGGCGTTACGCGGCGAATCCATCAGCAGCGCGATTTCACCGAAATAGCCGCCCTCGCTGATCGAAGCAAATACCTGGCCCGTTTTTTCGGATAAAATTTCTACGGAACCGCGGCTGATAAAGTACATATTGTGGCCGATTTCGCCCTCGCGGAATACATAGTCGCCGGGAGTAAACATTGCCGGCGTCAGTTTCATAACAATTTCTTTGATGAACGCATCGCTGGCACCCTTGAAGATCGGCACCTTTTCAATGACATCGCCGTGGATGTGCATCGCAAGCTCTTTCTGCAACGCACTCGGCAGATCGCGCAGGATCAGGTTTTCATCGTAGCCGCGCCGGCTCTCCCACATGTATTTATAATAGCGCCGCAGTTTTTGTCTGAGTATAGTGGGGATATCGCGGTACTCCATGTAGAGGTTCAGTCGGTTGATTTTTTCCTGATATTTCGAACGCGCGATATCGAGGTTGGCGAGAAGGCTCGCAATGTTACCAATCATGTAGCCGAACATGCCGACGCCGATGATTTCAATGACAATCGTGTAAGCAATCTGCGGCACATTGGCGGGCGTGATATCGCCGTAGCCAATAGTCGCAAAAGTCGTGATCACCCAATAAAATGCGCGCAGGTAGTTTTCCGCGGCGTTATACTCGGGTTTGATATTGCCCAGCACGATCCAGCCGCAGGCTGCCCAGTGCGCGACCATCAGCATCCACACCACGAGAATCACCAGGCGCATCATGCTCGGG
>CAYHJO010000261.1:0-5537 GCA_964356715.1 uncultured Turneriella sp.
CAGGTGGTGCTGGTCCAGCGGGAGGAGGGCTTGTTCGAGCCACGCGAGGTGACGACGGGCAGCCGCACGGAAAATCTCACGGCGATCGGTTCGGGACTGACCGAAGGCGAAGAGATCGTCAGCAGCGCCAATTTTCTCGTCGATACCGAAAGCAAGATGCAGGCGGTGATTAAAGCCACCGGCGAAAAGAGCCCGGGGCACGGGTCTCACTGATGAGCAGAATCATCCGGCATGTCATCACCTTTTGCGCCGGGCGCAAGCGGCTCGTCATTGCGTTCGCGGTGTTGCTCGCGCTTTGGGGTGGCTACGCGTTCAAGAAAATTCCCGTGGATGCTATCCCCGATCTGTCTGAAACGCAGGTCATTATTTATTCCGAATGGATGGGACGCAGCCCGCAGCTCGTCGAAGACCAGATTACCTACCCGATTGTGACGTCTTTATTGGCGGCACCGAATGTTGCTACCGTGCGCGGTTTCACCATGTTTGGTATGTCGTTTGTTTATGTCATTTTCAAAGATGGCACCGACCTCTATTGGGCCCGCTCACGAGTCATCGAATACCTGTCGAAAATCCGCGACCGGCTGCCGCAGGGGGTAAATCCTTCTTTGGGGCCGGACGCGACCGGTGTCGGTTGGATCTATCAGTACGTGCTCAGGGATACGAAAGGCAAGTACGATCTCGCGCAGATGCGTACATTTCAGGATTGGTACCTCAGGTACTGGCTCTCGTCGGTACCGGGGGTAGCCGAGGTCGCAGGCATCGGCGGCTACGAGAAACAGTATCAATTGGAGATTAATCCGATTAAGCTCGCGGCCTACAATATCAGCCTCGATCAAATATACAACGCCGTGAAACGCAGCAACCAGGATGTCGGCGGTCGCACACTCGAAATTTCAGAGCGCGAGTATTATGTGCTGGGTTTAGGTTACGTCGGTAAAAAAGAAGACCTTGAGAATATTGCTGTGGCGCTCAAGGCCGACGGCACGCCGGTACGCGTGTCGGAGGTCGCGCGCGTGGCTATTGGCCCCAACATTCGCCGGGGTATCAGCGACTTTAACGGTCTGGGTGATAGCGTCGGCGGCGTGGTCGTGATGCGGCACGGCGAAGACGCGGCAGAGGTAATTGCGCGCCTCAAGGCAAAGGTGCGCGAGATGCAGCCATCTTTCCCCGATGGTATCGAGCTATTACCAGTCTATGACCGCTCTGTTCTGATCAAAGAAGCTTTGGCGACACTGCAGAAAGAACTGGGACAGGAAATCGCCATCGTCTGCGTGGTGATTTTTGTTTTTCTGCTGCACCTGCGCAGTGTGCTCGTCGTCGTAATTACCTTACCGCTGGCCGTGCTGACGAGTATCATCCCCATGTATTATCTGAATATTCCTCTGAATATCATGTCGCTCGGCGGATTAATCATCGCGGTGGGCGATATAGTCGACGGTGTAGTTGTATTCATCGAGAATGCGCATAAAAAAATTGCCGAGTCGCCGGGCGCCGATCGCGCAAGCCTCGCGATCGCGGCGTGCACCGAATTAGGCCCGTCGATCTTCAGTTCGTTACTGATTATTGCCGTCTCGTTTCTGCCGATATTTGCGCTGCAGGCGCATGAGGGAAAGCTCTTTCATCCGCTGGCGTTTACGAAGACTTTTGCCATGCTCTCGGGTGCGCTCATCACAATCGTTGTGGCACCCACGCTGATTGCGCTGCTTTCCTCCGGCCGGATACGTTCAGAGAAAGACAACCCTGTTAACCGCGCGCTGCAGAACGTCTACCGTCCCGTTCTGGAGTATGCGTTGCAACACGGCAGGAAGATACTGGTTGGAACCGCCGGTCTTTTCGCGCTGATGATTATTCTCTTCACGCGGCTTGGCTCGGAGTTTATGCCTTCGCTCTGGGAAGGAACGCTCCTCTATATGCCGATTACGGTTCCGGGGATTTCTGTCACCGCCGCGACCGATATACTGACCCGGCAGGACGCCGCCATTAAACAGATACCTGAAGTCGAAAGCGTTTTTGGGAAGGCCGGACGCTACGACACGCCGACTGACCCCGCGCCGTTGTCGATGCTGGAATCGACAATCCAGCTGAAACCCGTATCGAAATGGCGTCCGGGAATGACCGAGGAAAAACTACTCGAAGAACTCGATAAAGCCGTCACGGTGCCAGGTCTCAACCGTGCGTGGACAAAACCCGTGCGCGGCCGCGTTGATATGCTTTCGACGGGAATACGCACGCAGGTGGGGCTGAAAATCTACGGTAAAGATTTGTCCGAAATCGAAAGAATCGGCAAAGAAATTGAACGGCTTTTGGTGGCAGTGCGGGGTACGCGCAGCGTCTATGCGGAGCGTATTATGGGCGGCTACTATGTGGACTTTCACCCGGACAGGGAACAACTGGGAAGGTATGGCCTCAATATCGGCGATGTGCAAATGGTGATCGAGACGGCGATCGGTGGTATGACGATCTCGCAGACAGTCGAAGGACGCGAGCGCTATAGCATCAATATGCGTTATCCGCGCGAGCTCAGGGACAGTATTGAGAAGCTGGAACGTGTACTGGTGAGCACCGCCAAAGGTGCGCAGGTGCCACTCTCACTGCTCGGCAAGCTCGAAAGCCGACTTGGGCCGCCGATGATCGTCGACGAAGACGGAGCGCTGACGGGATTTGTCTACATTGACCTCAAAGATCGCGATACGGGTGGTTATGTCAGCGATGCAAAAGCAATCGTCGACCGCGAATTGAAACTCCCCCCCGGGTATTATCTCAAATGGACGGGGCAGTACGAATACCTCAGGCGCATGGCAGAGCGGATGACTCTCGTGCTGCCACTGACATTAATCCTCATATTCATCCTGCTGTATATGTCGCTGAATACGGTGCGCGAAAGTTTACTGGTGATGCTTTCGGTTCCGCTCGCGCTTTCGGGCGGAATTATTCTGATGTGGGCGCTGAATTACAATATGAGCGTCGCCGTCTGGGCAGGCATTATTGCGCTCATTGGGGTTGCGGTCGAAACAACTTCGATCATGATCGTGTTTATCCATGCAAGCCTGAACGCCGTCAAAAAAAACCGTAAACAGGAAGTGTCGCGCGATGAGCGCATGCAGGCGATTGCTGCCGGAGCGCAGAAATCGCTGCGCCCGGTGCTCATGGCAGTGGGTATGAACATTCTGGGCCTGTTGCCCGTCATGGCCGCTTCGGGTATTGGCGCTGACGTGATGAAGCGCATCTCATCGCCCATGTTTGGTGGTCTCATTACTTTGACGTTGCTCACGCTCATCGTGGTGCCGGTTTGTTATTCGTACATAAACTCGGCAGCAGGGAAGAAATAACGAGCAGGGTGTTGGAAAAGCCAAATTAGGAGCGAAAATGGCCTGATTTTCGCGTATTCATGCGTGCGCGCACAGCGGTGACTCGTCCTCAAGCATTGCGTGGATGGTAGCTATGGATTTCCATAGCTACCATCCGCCGTGACTAACTATGCAAATTTTTTGGCCAAATCTTTGATTTGTGATTAAAATAGCACTGTGATTGATAGAGTGCTATCAGTCAGTACACAACAATGCCAATGAGATTGGAGGGAAAATGTTAGTGAAAGCACACTCAATATGGAACGACTTCGCAGAAGTCCAAAATGAATTTGATCGCTTCTTCCGCCGTGGTTTCGGCGAAGGCGCGCGCGGTTATTATCCGCCGGCGAATATCGCCGAAAATGCCGACGCTTATGTGATTCAGGCCCGCGTGCCGGGGCTCACCAAAGACGATGTCTCGGTTGAGCTCGAGGGCCGCGCACTGACGATACGCGGTGAGCACAGGCGCGATGCGGGCAACTTCACGCGTGAAGAGCGCGCGAGCGGTAAGTTTGAGCGCACCATTACGTTCAAGCATGCGCTGGCGGCTGACAAGATTCAGGCCGAAGTGAAAAACGGCATTCTGACTGTCACTCTGCCCAAAGCAGAAGAGGCAAAGCCGCGCAAGATCGAGATCGTTGCAAAGTAAGGGAGGATTTATGTTTGGATTACAAAAGAAAGCTGCCGAAAACGAAACCGGTACACAGACAACCGTGACACAGAACAGTGTGACATACGTACCCGCTGTCGATGTGACTGAAAATGAAACGGGTTATACAATCTTCGCCGACGTGCCAGGCGCCGATAAAGACAGCGTCGATGTCACCTACGAAGACGGTGTGGTCACGCTCAAGGCGAATTCCTCCGCTGCAAAGCAGGTTGAAGGCGCCCAGGCGATCCACCGCGAGTTCCGTCTCGCCGGTTACGAGCGTGCATTCCGCGTCGGCGACGATGTGGATGTCGAAAAGATCGACGCCGAAATCGCCAATGGCGTTCTGAAAGTTTCTCTGCCGCGCAAAGCGAGCGCAAAGAAAGTTATCAGCGTCTCAGCGAAATAAGCTTACGGGAACGAGGGTCGCCAGGCGGCCCTCGTTCCCGTTTCAAAATAACTATGCGCACTCGCGCAAAATCTGTTTCCGGTATTCATGCCTCTCACACAAAAAATCCGCCGTAGTGGATTATTTCTTTTTGTCGTATCGCTTCTTGCCTGTAAGACCGTCGAGCGTTACCCCGATGCAACCACAAACTTTGCTTTTAAGGGTAAAGGTGTGCTCGTGGCGGCACAAGACCGTGTGTCGGGGATTCCGCAGGTCGAACAGCTCTACCGCTTTGCCGCGGGTGACCGCGCGGGTTCGATCCATGTGCTGCCGCTGATGCCGGCCCCCGCGCTCGAATTGCCCGTCAACGCGGCGCGTCTGGGTCTCGAAAAAAAAGGCACACAGGGGCTTGACCCTCTCGCGCAACTCGCGCTCACTGCGACGCTGAAGGCGGCCGGCAAGTTCGGAGTGAAATTTGATTACATCATCTTTGTAACCGCAGAAAAAGCCGGCGCAGTGGGGCCCGTTACGAATGTCGATCACTACGCTGCGCTCTATGAAGTTGCGACAAAGCGTGTCATTGCTGCGGCGAGAATAACGGGCACGACGACGGCAGAAACCGCCGGAGAGCAGTTGCCGCGCGGCGCCCGCTCAGTCGTCACTTTGCTGCTCGACGGCGCGGATTGAGTAAAATACGCCATTCGCAACGGATGTCAGCCATCTGAGCTGACAATTCTATTGCGGCCGGCGTTTTTGGCTGCATACAGTCTTTTATCCGCCAGCTCCACGAGCTTTTCCACCGTAGCACCTTCCGCTACCTCGTCGAGCGAGGCCAGCCCGGCGCTGAATGTATAGCTGATTCTGGCTGCTGAGGTCAGGCAGGGGGTTTTCTCCAGCGCGTTGTGAATCCGGTTTAAAAGCTCCAGGCTTTTGGCGATTGTGCAATCAAAAAACTGGATGACGAATTCTTCTCCGCCGAAGCGCGCGAGAATGTCGTACTTACGAATCTGGCCGCGTATTGTCTGCGTGAAATGCTGCAGAACCGTGTCGCCGGCTTCGTGGCCGTGCAGATCATTGACTTTTTTGAAAAAATCAATGTCGAGCATCGCTATGCAGAGGTTCCGGCGCATGCGCTGTGCATAACTCAGGTTAG
>CAYHJO010000262.1:0-5517 GCA_964356715.1 uncultured Turneriella sp.
CTGGCCTTCGACACCATCTACGCCGAGGGCCAGCGCCGTTACGTCGAGTCGCTGTCGGCGTATGCGCGGCAGTTTTTAGGCCAGCTCGAAAAACCGGACGTCGATTCGATCGAAGGCCTCTCCCCTGCTATTTCGATCGAACAGAAAACCACGGCGCGCAACCCGCGCTCGACCGTCGGTACGGTCACTGAGATCTATGACTATCTGCGCCTGCTGTTTGCGCGCCTCGGTGAACCGCACTGCCCCGAATGCGGCGCCAAACTCGAAGCGCAGTCGATCGACACGATGGTGGCACATGTATTCGGTGTGTTCGAGCGCATGCCCAAAGCGCAATCGATTCGCGCGCAGATCTTGTCACCCATCGCGCGCAGCAAGAAGGGCGAATTTAAACATGAATTCGAGCGTATTCAGCGCGATGGTTTCGTGCGCGTGCGCGTCAACGGGCAGATCCGCAGCCTCGACGAAGAAATTGAGCTCAAAAAGAACCAGAAGCACGACATCGACATCGTCGTCGACCGCCTCGTGCTCGAAAAAGATAATCTGCAATCGCTGCGCATGCACCTTGCGGGCTCGCTTGAACTCGCCTTGAAACAGGCAAGCGGAGGCGGACAAGCCAGCATTCTGTTTGAAACCGAAGACGGCAAGACCAGCGAAGAGAGTTTTTCGGCAAAGCTCTACTGCTCGGCCTGCGATCTCAGTTTTCCCGAAATCACGCATCGCCTGTTTTCGTTCAATTCGCCTGACGGTGCCTGTGAGCACTGCAGTGGCCTTGGTCATACATTGGAATTCCACCCCGACCGGCTGATTCGCGATGAGAAACAGACCGTGCGCGACGGTCTCGGCGACGGTCTGGGCTTCGCCGGCGATGCGTACTGGTACAAAGCTTCGATCGACGCTTTGCGCAAGAAGGTGCCATTCGACCCCGATCTGCCGTGGCTGAAGCTGCCAAAGAAAATTTTTGATCTGATTCTGTACGGTGATAAGACACTCAAACTCAACTACGAATGGAGGGGGTCAGACAGCACCTACCAGTTCTCCCGTGGATATGAGGGTATCATTCCGAACCTGCACCGGCGTTACATGCAGACGCAATCTGAGGGCATGCGGCAGAAGATGGAACAGTACATGGAGCAGATGCCCTGCCCCACCTGCAAGGGCAAACGCCTCAAACCCGTCGCGCTCGCAGTGAAGCTCAAAGGGAAAAATATCGCCGAGACCACCGCGATGACACTCGAAGCCGCACAGGATTATTTCAAGAAGATACAATTTAACAAAACAGAGACTGAAATTGCCAAGCAGGCGATGAAAGAAATCTTCGACCGTCTGGGCTTTTTGAACAGCGTTGGCGTCGGCTACCTGACGCTCGATCGTATTGCGGGTTCATTGTCGGGTGGTGAAGCGCAGCGCATTCGCCTCGCGACGCAAATCGGCTCGGCGCTCATGGGTGTGCTCTACGTGCTCGACGAACCCTCGATTGGCCTGCACCAGTCTGACAACGCAAAACTCATTTCGACGCTCAAGGGCCTGCGCGACCTCGGCAACACCATCGTCGTTGTCGAACACGACGAAGAAACAATGCAAGAGGCTGACTTCGTGGTCGACATGGGTCCCGGCGCCGGCCGCCACGGCGGCCAGGTTGTGTTCGCCGGCACGTACAAAGATCTCAAAAATGCAAAAAAATCCCTCACCGCCGATTATCTGACCGGCAGAAAAAAGATCGAGATCCCTGCAGAGCGACGAAAGCCCGCGAAAGAAGCGATCCGCATCACAGGTGCGCAGGAAAACAATCTCAAGAATATCGACGTCGAATTCCCGTTATCGGTGCTCACGGTCGTCACCGGTCTCTCGGGCAGCGGCAAGAGCTCGCTGGTGAACGAAATTCTGTTCAAAGGCATCAACAAGAAGCTGATGGGCGCGACCGACCTGCCGGGTAAACACAAGGCGATTACCGGCACCGAACACATCGATAAGATTATCAATATCGACCAGAGCCCGATCGGGCGCACACCGCGCTCGAACCCTGCCACCTACACGGGAGCATTTGGGCCGGTGCGAGATCTCTTCGCGGCGCTGCCCGCAAGCCAGATGCGCGGCTATAAGGCCGGGCGTTTTTCTTTCAACGTCGAAGGCGGCCGCTGCGAGGCCTGCACCGGTGACGGCGTGAAGAAGATCGAAATGCATTTCTTGAGCGACGTCTATGTGCGCTGCGAAGTGTGTCAGGGCAAACGCTACAATCAGGAAACAATCGAAGTGCGCTTCAAAAACAAGAACATCTACGAAGTGCTCGAGATGCCGATAGAAGAGGCCGCAGATTTTTTTGCCGCCGTGCCCGCGGTGCACACAAAGCTTAAAGCCCTGTTCGACGTGGGCCTCGGCTATGTCAAACTCGGCCAGGCAGCCACCACGCTCTCGGGCGGCGAAGCGCAGCGCGTGAAGCTGGCCACCGAACTTGCACGGCGTTCCACCGGAAAAACTCTCTATATTCTCGATGAGCCGACGACCGGCCTGCATTTCGAAGATATCCGGTTGCTGATGAACATTCTGCAGCGCTTCGTCGACGAGGGCAATACCGTCGTCGTGATCGAACACAACATGGATGTCATCAAGTGCGCCGACTACATCATCGACATGGGTCCCGAAGGCGGCGTCAAAGGCGGCGAGGTTCTCGCCAGCGGCACTCCCGAGCAGATCGCGGCGAACAAAAATTCGCTAACGGGCGAATATCTCAAGCGCTGGCTTACCCCACATACTCCAGCAAAAGTTAAGTCTTCGAAGAAGACTTAACTTTTACTTTATCAAAAACGGTTTGCCTTGCATGGGGCAAATCATTGCCTGTGCGCTGAATGCAATACTTTCTGCTAGTTCTTCTGTTTCTCGGTGTCAGCTCACTCGTGGGCAAGCGCATTCCGCTGCTCTCCCGCTTCCAGATTCCGCCGTCGCTGACGCTCGGTGTCCTGGTGCTGCTCTTCTACACATTTCTGCCCGCTGAAAAGACCGGCGGATTTTTTCTGCACCTGAAATCTTTACCGTCAGAGTTTATTGCGCTCGTCTTTGCGTGTTTTTTTCTGCAACGTTCTGAACCCGGTTCCGTTTCGAAACGGCGCTTCATCGATGTGTTTGCGCAGACTTCGCTCGTCTGGGTGTCGATTATGGGCCAGGTATTAATCGGCCTCATCTGCACGATTCTTATCTACAAACCCTACTTCGGCGAACCAATGGCATTCACCTCAGTGCTCGAAACCGGTTTCGCAGGCGGCCACGGCACAGCCGTCGCGATGGGACCGATGCTCGTGCAAAATGGCATTCCTGCCGGGTTGGAATATGGTTTGTTCAGCGCGACTGTCGGCCTCATGCTCGGCATCGCCGGTGGTGTGTGGCTGATTCACCACAACCGCCGGCGGCGTGCGCTCACTCACCCCGCCGCAGCTATGGAAATCCACGGCACGGAACTCAATCTGCACTCGCTGCTCGTCACCATGGCCTTGATCGGTGCTGCCTACTGGCTCGGTCTATTCCTCAAAGGCCTCATTGAGCACGAACTGTTGCCGCGCCTTGTCGAAGCCAGCCGCATGAAAAACCTGAGCCTGCCGCTGTTCGCATACACGCTCGTCGCGGGCTTTTCCATCCGCCATTTGCTTAAGCTCTCGGGCGTCGAGCAATGGATAGACAATCACATCGTTGCGCTGCTGGCGGATGTATTTTTGGAAATACTGATTTTTGCCGGCATTGCAATCATCGACGTGCGCCTGCTGGGACACAGCCTTGTGCCGCTGCTGTCGGTGTTCGCGCTGGGCTTTATCTGGAACGTGTTCTGCCATTTTTACCTGCGGCCAAAGATTCTGCCGGTGCCATACAGTTTTGAAATCGGGCTCATCAACTTCGGCATGCTGAATGGCACCGCCGCCACGGGGCTCATGTTACTCAAAATGGTCGACCCCAAATTCAAGACGCCGGCGGCGCGTGTGTTCGCCGAAAGTTCGGCGATCACGCAGCCGTTTATTGCGGGGGGCATACTGACGCTGATTACGCCGTTTATGGTGACGGAATTACCTCCGCTGCTGTCGCTGGCGCTCTATGGCGGCCTGCTGTCAGTCTGGTTGTTTCTGGGGCTGGCTTCGGGTAAGCAGATCAGGAAGCAGAAGCGTGACTAACCAAAAACCTTGCGGAAAAACACGTCGATGATATCCAGACCAATCACATAAATACCCATCGCAAGCATGACCGCCATGCCGATGCGCGTCGCCATCGTCTGCACCTTGAACGACAGTGGCTTGTAGATCGCTTCGATGAGGTAAAACAGAATATGCCCGCCGTCGAGCACCGGAATCGGCAGCAAATTCATAACGCCGAGAATAATCGTGATCTGCGCCATGAGCAGAAAATATGTCTGCCAGCCGAGCTCGACAGTTTTTGCGGCGATCGCCACCATCTTGACAGGGCCCGACACACTCTTGTTGAATGACAATTTTCCCTGGATGATACGGTAGAGGCCTGTGAACGTGGATTGCGTAATAAACACGGTTTCATTAAAGCTCAGTGCAATCTTTTTAAAGAAGGAAATGTGCGTCATGCCGCTGATATGTTTTTCAGCCGGGCGAATACCGATCTGGCGACGAAAGCCGAGGTTGATATCGGCTTTGATTGCCACCGGCCCAATGCGCAGCTTTAGCGTATCGGGGTTCGCCTTTTCGATCGCCGCGCGCATCTCGGCAAATGTCGCGAAGCTTTCACCGTTCACGAAGACGTTCTGAAACTCTTTGCCGCCGCCTTCTTCAAAAATGATGTCGCCCACGCTCTTTTCTGTCTGCGCGTCGATGACATTTTTCAGCACCACACGCGGCACTTTCTTGAGCGGCACAGTCTGATTCAGGGTCGTAAATCCGCCTTTGCCGTCGCCACGGCGGATTTCAATCTCGGCCGTATCTGCGTCGCGCGCGTTGAGCACGCGAATCAGGTCTTCGATCGAATACAGATCCTGGCCGTTGGCGCGCAGAATTTCATCGCCGCGCCTGAGTTCGCTGCCCTTGGGCCCCGCTTCGGTCATGGTGAGCCGCGACAGCGGTCGCGCGCCGACGAGCATGCCGGGCATACCCGGTTCACTGCGCGTGACGGGCAGCTGCAGCTGCACCGGTTTACCCGCGCGTTCAACGATTGCATCGATGGTTTCGGCTTTGGCAAAACCAACTTCATAGATGATACGGTCAAAAGAATGCGTGGCGCTGCCGTCGATCTGCAAAACACGGTCGCCGTCCCTCAGCCCGGCTTTATACAGGGCGGATTTCGCATCGACACGCACGATATTGTCCATCGGGCGGTAGCCGGTCTGCAGCAGGATAAACACGAGCAGAAAGCCGAGTAGAATGGAAAAGAACGGGCCACCGAATGCCAGCGCCATGCGGCGCCATGGGCCGACCGAAAAGAAGTCGCCCTTGCGGCCTTTGCGCGACTGGTCAGAGGGATCATCGCCGTAGAACTGCACGTATCCACCGAGCGGAATCGCCGTAATCTGGTAAATTG
>CAYHJO010000263.1:0-5439 GCA_964356715.1 uncultured Turneriella sp.
AACCACCTGCGAGCCCTTTACGCCCAATAATTCCGAACAACGCTTGCCCCATACGTATTACCGCGGCTGCTGGCACGTAATTAGCCGGGGCTTCAGACTGGTACCGTCAATGTATGCCCTCAACGAACATACTTTTTCTTCCCAGTCTACCGAAGTTTACAACCCGAAAGCCTTCATCCTTCACGCGGCGTCGCTGCGTCAGACTTTCGTCCATTGCGCAAGATTCTTAACTGCTGCCTCCCGTAGGAGTCTGGCCCGTGTCTCAGTGCCAGTGTGGCCGATCATCCTCTCAGACCGGCTATCCGTCGTCGCCTTGGTGAGCCATTACCTCACCAACAAGCTGATAGACCGCAGGCTCATCTGGAAGCGACTATTGCTAGCCCTTTAGTCTCTCGACACTATGCGGTATTAGCCCCGGTTTCCCAAAGTTGTCCCGCTCTTCCAGGTAGATTCCTACGTGTTCCTCACCCGTCCGCCACTCCCTGTATTGCTACAGATCGTTCGACTTGCATGTTTAAGACGCGCCGCCAGCGTTCGTTCTGAGCCAGAATCAAACTCTCCATTATAGTTTTAAGATCGCAAAGCGATCTTAATAAAACGAAGAGCTAATTTATAGCCCTTGTGAACAAACCTGCTAGAGATCCGTAGACCTCTGATGCCTGGCTGCTGTTCATGTTATTCATTTGCCAAAGCGTTTTAAGAAAAACGCCCTGGACTTTTGCTCAAGGTTCTTAAAGAAATTTACGAAGTTCTAGGCTTTGAATTTGCATTCAAAACCTTTTATTTCATAACAATTTTCTATTCATTATCCGTCTGTCAAAGAACAGATCTTTCAGCTAAGCGCCACACGCTGCTGAAAGTTCGCTGCGGCCACTTGGAGGTGTCCGTTGCGGAGAGCCACTATTTGAACGCTCAACAACGCGTCAAACAATTAGCTATTTTAAACTCCCAAGATTGACAAACACTTACTTTTTCTTGCCGGCATGTTTCGAGCTGCATATCTTACCAATATATAGCACTCAAAGCAACAGAGTGCTATCAGAGTAACAGACAGAGAAGAAAATGACCAACCGGCAAGGTGAAATACTCCGCGCGCTTGTGAAGGAATACGTGGCCAGCGGCGAACCCGTCGGCTCGCAGATTCTTGTCGAAAAATTCTCCATGGCTTTTTCGCCGGCCACCGTCAGAAAAGAAATGTCGGTGCTCGAACAGATGGGATTGCTGAGCTCTCCCCATACATCCGCGGGTCGCGTGCCCACCGATCGGGCATTCCAACTGTATCTCGCAGATCTCGTTAATCTGTTTGAAATTACATTGAACCAAAAAGCAGAGCTGGAAGACCTCTATCGCTCCGCCGCGTTGCAGCTCGACCAGCTGCTCAAAACGACCGCTCACATGCTGTCGCAGACCTCCAATTTCGCCGGCATCGTGCTGGCGCCGAACAGCATCGGATCGAGCATCAAGAGAATCGAGCTGATTTCAGTTATGGAAAGCCTTGTGCTGATGGTTATGATCAGTTCGTCGGGCGCCATCTATGAGAAAAGAATCAAGCTCGAACGAGTCGTTAGTCAGGAAGACCTCTACAAAATCAGCCGTTATCTGAACCAGAACCTGAAAGGTTTTGAACTGGGCGACGTACAGGAAAGAGGTCTGGAATTTTTGAGCGGATCGCTGGCCGAACTGGGCGACCTCTCCGACATTGGTACCGCGGTCACGCAGGCGATCGTCTATAATCCGCCCGACCAGACGATACACATGGAAGGCAATAGCAACCTGCACCGAAAGATTTACGACATTACGCCCGATCGCCGCAAAGCTGAGCGGATCATTACTCAGCTTGAAGATCAGGATTATATATCGTCCGTCTTTGAGAAGATGAAAAATCTGCCGCAAGTCGGCTCGCAGGTCGGTCTCGATATCGACGGCGAAATACTATCTGGCATCACAATTCTCGGCAAAGGCTACACGCTCAGTGGCAAAAGCGTCGGGGCGCTCGGCGTCATCGGCGCAAACCGCATGCCGTATGAGCGGATCATCCCTGCCCTCGATTACAGCGCACAAATACTCTCGAACGTGTTGAGCGAAAAGAGCAACATCGAGATGCAGGGCGATGGTCTGAAAGTCAGCGAAATTGAGATCACGGCGCGCAAAGAGCTGCCGGGCGTTAAGGGTCGCCAAAAAGAACAGGCGCGCTCCAAGAGGACCACATGAATCAGGAACAAAACGACGAACAAGCAAAAAGAGAATTCGCAACCGAAGCTGAAGAGATCGCTGCGCTCGAGGCAGAAAATACGGCTGCGCCGGCGGATGCAGATCCGACAGAAACCCTGCGTCGCCAGATTGAATCTTTAACCGGAGACCTGCAGCGCGAGCGCGCGGAATTCTCCAACTTTCGCCGCCGCGCGCTGACCGAAAGAGCGCAACAGGCGGCGCAGTCCAGCGCGCGCCTGCTGACAGACCTGTTGCCCGCACTCGATGCGCTGGATCAGTTTTTTGCCGCTTACGCCGCAAAAGCAGAAGGCGACAGTGGAATCAAGGCGATTGTCGACGGCGTACAATTGGTGCACAAGCAGATCACACGGGTTTTTACCGAGGCGGGTGTGGAGGAATTTTCCCCCGTCGGACAGGAATTTGATCCCGCGCAGATGGAAGCGCTGTCGCAGCTCGAAGGCGATGTCGCAGTCGAAACCGTCAGTCAGGTATTTCAGAAAGGCTACCGCATCGAAGGCCGCGTGATTCGCCCGGCGCGCGTTGTGGTGATGAAGCCCAAAGCAAATTCAGGAGAAGAAGAAAAGAAATAAATAATAAACCCCACCCCTAACCCCTCCCCTGATTGGGGAGGGGAAACTTTATCTCTGCCCCCCTATAAGGGGGGAGATGGAGGGGGGTAAAAACTAAGGAGAAAACAATGGCTAAAGAAAAAATTATCGGCATCGATCTTGGTACCACCAACTCATGCGTTGCCGTCATGGAAGGCGGCGAAGCCGTCGTCATCGCAAACAGCGAAGGCGCGCGCACAACCCCGTCGATCGTGGCATTAACGGACAAAGGTGAGACTCTGGTGGGCCAGGTTGCAAAAAACCAGATGGTGACCAACCCTGAAAACACGCTGCGTTCGGTGAAAAGATTCATCGGCCGCCGTTTTACGGAAATCACCGAAGAGATGCGCAAAGTGGCGTATAAAGTCAAAGAAGGCACATCCAAAGACGTGCTGATCCAAACGCGCGAAAAGGACTACCGTCCCGAAGAAATTTCGGCGCGTGTGCTTACAAAGATGAAGCAAACCGCAGAAGAATATCTCGGCACGACAGTCAATAAGGCAGTGGTTACGGTGCCTGCGTACTTCAACGACGAACAGCGCCAGGCGACAAAAGACGCCGGCCGCATTGCCGGTCTTGACGTCGTGCGGATCATCAACGAACCCACGGCTGCGGCTTTGTCTTACGGCCTCGATCGTGATAAGAGCGGCGAGGTCATTGCGGTCTATGACCTCGGTGGCGGCACATTCGATATTTCCATTCTTGAACTTGCAGATAATGTGTTCGAAGTCAAATCAACGAACGGCGATACGCACCTCGGCGGCGACGACTTCGATATGGCCGTCATCGACTGGATCGTTGCAGAATTCAAGAAAGAAACTGCAATCGACGTAGGTAAAGACAAGATGGCGCTGCAGCGTCTGCAGGAAGCGGCAGAAAAAGCCAAGATCGAGTTGTCGAACAAAGAAACGGCCGATATCAACATCCCGTTTATCACGATGGACGCTTCCGGTCCGCGCCACCTGAATATGACGTTGACGCGCGCGAAATTCAACCAGCTAACGGCGGCACTCGTCGAGCGCTCGGTAGAACCCTGCCGCAAAGCGATAGCCGACTCGGGCTACAGCCTGGCGGAAATCAACAAGGTAATTCTCGTTGGTGGTTCCACCCGCATTCCCGCAGTGCGCGAAAAAGTGAAAGAACTTTTCGGTAAAGAACCCGACAAATCGGTGAATCCCGACGAAGCCGTGGCAATCGGTGCTGCGATCCAGGGTGGAGTTCTCGCCGGTGAAGTTACCGACGTACTTCTGCTCGACGTCACCCCACTCTCTCTGGGAATCGAAACTCTGGGCGGCGTGATGACCAAAATCATCACACGCAACACAACAATCCCCACGAAAAAATCGGAGATTTTTTCGACCGCGGCTGATAGCCAGACAGCGGTGGATATCCACGTGCTGCAGGGCGAACGCGAGCTTGCCCGGGACAACCGTACGCTCGGCCGTTTCCAGCTCTCGGACATTCCTCCTGCTCCGCGCGGAAATCCGCAGATCGAAGTGACTTTCGACATCGATGCGAATGGTATCGTGCATGTCCAGGCGAAAGACCTCAAGACCAACAAAGAGCAAAAGATCAAGATCGAAGCATCCAGCTCTCTGAGCGAAGCGGAAATCCAAAAGATGGTGAAGGACGCCGAAATCAACGCAGAGGCGGATAAGAAGGCTAAAGAAGCTGCGACCGCATATAACGACCTCGATCACATCATCTACACGACTGAGAAGATGCTTGCCGACGCAAAATCGCTCGATGCCGGAATCAAAGCCGAAGTTGAAGCGGAACTCGCCAAAGCAAAAGAAGCGCTCATGGCGCGCGACGCCGACAAGATGAAGGCAGCGGGTCAGTCTCTGGGCGAAGTCGTGCAGAAACACCAGGCTGCGTTTACGGTTCAGGGTGATGGGCCGGCGCCACAGGGTGACGCTCCCGCAGGTGAGCCGGCGCAGGGAAAAAGCGGTGAGAAAGTAGTCGATGCCGAGTTTACGGAGATTAAGGATGACAAGAAATAACGCAGCTGTGGTGAGCACGTCAATCCATGGCTGACAAGCGCGACTATTACGAAGTCTTAGGGGTGCCCAAGGGGTCGCCTTTGGCTGATATTAAGGCTGCCTACCGCAAGCTGGCGATGAAGTTTCACCCGGATAAAAATCCGGGCAACGCCGAAGCCGAGCACAAGTTCAAAGAAGCGACCGAGGCGTATGAAATATTGCGCGACGAACAAAAGCGCAAAATCTATGACCAGTACGGCCATGCGGGCCTCGGCGGTGCCGGTGCGCAGGGTTTCGGCCAGGCAGCTTACAGCGATTTTTCGGATATCTTTTCGGGTACCAGCTTTGAAGATATTTTCGAAAACCTGTTCTCGGGTTCTGGCTTCGGTCGGGGTCGCGGAGGCAATTCCGCGCGCCGAGGCAGCGATTTGCGCTATAACCTTGAAATCACGCTCGAAGACGTCTTCAACGGCCGCGAAGAAGAAATCGTCATTCCGCGCGAAGAAAGCTGCGGCGACTGCAACGGCACGGGTTCGTCAGATGGCAGGTTAGACACCTGCCATATTTGCGGTGGCTCGGGCCAGGTCAGACGCAGCACAGGCTTCTTTTCTGTGGCATCGACGTGCAATACCTGCGGC
>CAYHJO010000264.1:0-5439 GCA_964356715.1 uncultured Turneriella sp.
AGGTTGGCAAAAATCCGCCTGCTCAACTACCCCTTTTTTGAGGCATGGCTGGGACCGCTGAGGTGGTACACCGCGATGCTGACACTGTACCTGATTTTCTCCATGCGCCACAGCGTCTCTGAAACGTTTGTCGCGAATCTGTTTCTGCTGCCGACGGCGGGTGGCATACTTGTCTGGTATTGCTTTTATACAATCACCGAATCCACGCTGTCTGGCGTGCAGGCCGATGCGCAGCTGCGCTCTGTATCGGTAGCCACCGGTGATCACAGGAATCTGCCTTTTTCGGGCCGGTTTCTGCTCGGCTCGCTGGGACTGACCATATTGATCGTCTATGTTTTCAGCTACGTGTTGTTTGTCCCGGCGGCAAACCGCGCGATACTGCTGCAACCTCTTACGCACTGCTTTGGCATTATTGGCGCCATGGTTGCGCTATCGCTCTACGCCGCCTATGTCACCTACGGCGCTTTTCGGCGTCCGCTGCGCGAAACCACGGCGGCGATCGAGGCGATATCCGCGGGAAAACTGTCGGTATATGTGCCGCAATTTGGCGCACACGATATCTCCGGCATTGGTCACCTGATCAATGAACAGGCGGGCAAACTGAGAGAGGTGGTCGGGCTCGTGCGTGCTGAGGCCCAGGCGCTTTTGTCGGGTGCAACACGCCTCGAAAAAGAAGCCACAGATCTCGCACACGAAGCGGAGGCACAATCGTCTTCGGTGCGGCAGGTGGCGCAGCAAATACACGAAATTGGCGGCACGGTTACCGAAGCCAAGCAAAGCATGGCAGATACCGTGCAGGCAATCGAAGCGGGATTCAATGCCGTTTCGGAAGTTTCAGACAAGATGGCGGAAATTGATAAGCAGAGCTCGGAAATCGACCAAACGTTGCTGGTGATCGACGGCATTTCGAGTCAGGTGAACCTGCTGGCGCTCAACGCCACGATTGAGGCAGCGCGGGCCGGCGCTGAAGGTCGCGGCTTTGCCGTGGTTGCCGATGAAATTTCGAAACTCTCAGACCAGACTAAAAAGAATTCTAAACGGATTCATGATTCGATTGAAGCCGCTACGGAACGCTCTAAAAGAGGGAAACTTGCCGTTGCCAACGCCAGCGATCAATTTGAAAAGATCAGCGAATTGAGCGGCAGGAACGCTCAGCACATTGACCAGATTGCCGTCGCTTCAGGCGACCAACTCGCTGCCAGCATGGGGCAAATCACCGGCGCTACAGGTCAGGTGGCCAGCTCCAGCCGGCAGGTGGAGACTCTTGCCAACGAGTTCAAAGCCAAGGCGAAAACGCTGGAACAAATCGTGCGCTACTTTGACTGATTCCTTTTCTTGTGGACGGCGGACTCGCGAGTTGCAATGCGTGACGCATGAAACGATTGGTTTTCGTATTGGCGGCAATATTGCCACTAACCCTATTTGCGGCGCGCATCAAAACCCAGAGCGGCCTTGAATATGATGTTATCAGGCAGGGTAAGGGAAATATTGCGCAACCAGGTCAGCGTGTTCAGGTGCATTATACGGGCTGGCTGAATCAGAAAGGAAAAAAAGGGGCGAAATTTGATTCGTCTGTCGACCGCGGGCAACCGTTTGTTTTCGGCCTGGGGCAGGGCATGGTCATCAAAGGCTGGGACGAAGGTGTCGCCGGCATGAAAGTCGGTGAAAAGCGCACGTTGTACATTCCGTCAGAACTGGGTTACGGTACACGCGGTGCCGGTGCTTCCATTCCGCCGAATGCCAATCTGATATTCGATGTTGAACTGCTGGACTGCGAGTAAGAATATGAAGATCGAAATCACCAAAGAAGGCGACGGCAAAATTGCCCAGGCGGGTAAGCAAGTACGCGTGCACTATACAGGCTGGCTCGACGAGAGTGGCAAAAAAGGGAAAAAATTTGATTCGTCTGTCGATCGCGGACAACCATTTGTCTTCGGCCTGGGGCAGGGCGTGGTCATCAAGGGCTGGGACGAAGGCGTCGCCGGCATGAAGATCGGTGAACAGCGAACACTCTTCATTCCTTCTGCAATGGGTTACGGTTCGCGCGGTGCAGGCGGCGTCATTCCGCCGAACGCTGATCTGATATTTGACGTGGAACTCCTCGGCGTCGATTGATGCGCGCGCGGGCACTGATCAATCCTGCGCTTTTTTTCCTTGCAGCATTGGCGTCTGTGCATTGCTTCGGCACAATCGTTGTGCCTCCCGTCACCATCACGGGACAAAAAACCGCGACGGAACGGCAGATTATCGGCGAACAGACCGAACTCGAAAAAGACGTGTGGATGATCTCGTCGGCGAAAACGGCCGAACACGCGGAGCTCGAAGCAAAACCCAAAGAAGTGCGCCAGTCGATGGAGCGCGAGAATGCCAACACCTACCGCGCTTTTCTCAAGTTTGAAATGTTTTCAGGTCATCTTGCGCAACTGAAGAAAGACCGTGTGGTGGGTGAAAACAACAAGGGCTTCGTAGCCAATCTCTTCAACGAAAAAACCGAAATTCCCGCCGAGATGCGAGAAAAATATGCGGCGAAACACGCCGAAGAAGTTGAACTTGGCCGTCCTTTCCGGACGCTGATTCAGACCGTAAAAGAAATCAACGAAGGTCGCGTGCTTGCCGCGAGGGGCTATGTCGAGAGCCAGAAGCGCGCGAACAAGGCATTCAAGGCCACCGACAAAGATATAATCGCTTCACAGAAAGAAAAATACCAGCAATCTGCCCTGAAAGGCGAAATGGTCCAGTCGGCAGACGGTACCTGGGCAGCCAAGGATTAACTGCGATGTCAGAAGCAGAGCGCAAGGTCAATGTCGAATTGATGGGAAAAACTTTCACCATCAAAGGTGACGCAGACCCTGAATACATGGCAAAGGTTGCGGGCTACGTAAACGCCAAAATTGCCGAAATGCGCAAATTGACGTCTGCCGATCAGGTGAAAATGCTGTTATTGACTTCCCTGAATATTGCCGACGAATTGTTTCAGGCGCGCCGTGGAATTCAGGTTTCACCGGCCGATGCGCAGCAGATCGAAAAACGCACGCAGGCGCTGCTGAAGATGCTCGAAACAGGATTAGTGGGCCAATACACGCAACCGCGCGGCGAAACCGAAGAGAATTGAACCCGGTGCGCTTAACGGGCGCACCGAATTCTCCGTCAGCCCTGTTTGCCTTCGATTACCTGTAGCAGCACCACGGCCGCGAGGCCGAGGCGGCGATCCAGCTTCTTGCCGGTGTCTGCGGTGAAATCGACCTTCATTTGGGGGAGAAACGGATTCCATGTCTGCTTCGCGTGGCCTACGGGCGTTTCGCCGATTGTCATCATGAACTTTTGCGGAATGATATTCGCCAGGTACCGGCGAACCATTGCCAAGAGCATGCTTTCTTCTTTGATTGCGCCGATGACTGCATCGTTCTTGTCGAGAATCTCCCAGGCGTCCATGACAAAAGACGACATCATGCCCTTGCGGCGCAACACGCCGACTTTTTCGCCCGTCGCAACGTCGGTGACATCGTACGCCGCGCTGAAATCGAGAATGTTGCGTGCGTTTATTTTGATCACAGGCTTCGTCTGCGCCTCGTCGGCAAACATGGTAATATCTTCTTTGAGTTTGAACGCTTTCTGCTTTACATAAAGCAGCATGTTTGTCTTGGTTTCATCAAAAATCCGGATCGTGTTGCCGAACAGTTTGAAGAATTTCATCTTTGCGAAATAAGTATCGCGGTTAAAAGTATCCATGAACCCTCCGCCGCGCATGCCGCGCAGGCGAGTCAGCTCGGGCTATTTCCTGTACTTGGCCAGCAATTTATTGAGTTCACCCATGAGGCCCTCAAATTCGTTCTCTTTGAGCACCTTGGCAAACTGCGAGCGGTATGTGCTCGACAGGCGCACCCCTTCGACTTCAAAGTCATAGACGAGCCATTGGTCGCCTTTCTGCGCCATGGTGTAGTTAACCTTGGCCATTTTCCCCTGATATTCGAGCAGCGTCATAACTGTGGCACGGTTACCCTTGATCTCTTCGCCCACAAACTCGATCTTGTTACGTTCGTACTTGTCGATCTTGTCCAGGTAAAATTCGAGAACGAAGCGGCCGAATTTTTCGGCGAACTCTGTCTTCTGCGCGGCATCCAGTTTTCTGTAATCGCTTTTCAGCGTGTTTGCGGCCATTTTTTCGAGGTCGAAATTCTTATGGTAAACCTCGGTAATAATCTGGCGTTTTTCTTTTTTGGATTTTTTGCTGTCTAGCGTGTGCAGAACACGCGAGACTGCTTTTTTCACAATTTCCTGCGGGCTGGCTGAGAGGACCGAAACAGAAAATAACAGAGCCGTCGCCAGGGCGGCACGCTTGACATGAATGAACATTCAGTCGGCTACGTTCTTTCGCGTATTCTGTAAATAAATATCGCGAATGAACACGTAAGGATCGATCGAGTCTTTAATCAGGTTATCGTATTCTTCGGGGTCGAGCGAGAAGCGATTCACTGCCCGGGCAGAATAGAGGCCGACGACGATACCCACATTGGCAAAAAAAGTCTCGGGCCTTACATAGACCGGCACAAGTAGCGTCTGCGGCTGGAATGTGACATCACCACCAAAACCGAATGTGCCACGCACTGTGTAAGGGCCGATGAATGGCCAGACGATATACGGCCCTTCGGGTATGCCCCATTTGCCGAACACCTGATCGAAGTCTTCATACGTTTGTTCGAGCGAAAATATCTCCTTGGAGGCATTATAGAACCCCAGCATGCCCACAGTGCCGTTGATGACGAACTGCGCCATTTCACGGCCCGTACCCGCAAACTTGGCCTGCAACATGTTGCTGACCAGTCGGCCCGGAGTGTAGGCCCAGTTGAAAAAATTGTTTATTCCCTGGCGAAGGAATGCCGGTGTGATGAAGTTCCAGCCCTGAGCCACTGGTTTCATCAGATATTTGAAAAACAGATCATTGAACGCATGTATTTTGCGGTTGAAACCCTCCCATGGGTCTGAAACGACGAGATCTTTATCTTCGTCTGCCTCTTCGCTGCTCATTTCAGGTTTGCCTTTCGCTGAGTCGGATGTGCCCGCTGCTGTGGTAACTACCGGCCCGGCGGCCATTTTCTGAGTCGAACCGCAGTTCAGCGCAGCGAGAAACAAACATACAAAAGACAAACGGAAAAGACAGAACATGTGACAGCCGCCATACTCCGCCTCAGAGAAGTACGGCAAACACTTTTCAGCGTGACTCGCCGACCTTAGCTGGCGCCGGTGCAGAACGCTTTTACAAATCCACTGGTCGCGCTCCATGAAGTGACGCTGTCGCTTCTGACGCAGGAATCGAGCGACAAACTGCTTAACGCTCTGCTCGATCGCGCTGTGGAATTTACCGGTGCAGATTCGGGCACAATTTCGATTCTCGATGAAAGCCGCAAGTTTCTCGAAATCAAAGCTTTCCGCGGTTTTGAA
>CAYHJO010000265.1:0-5290 GCA_964356715.1 uncultured Turneriella sp.
GGGAGCGGCATGAAAAGTACCGGGCAGAACTCGCAGAAAAAGTGAAACAGAGCAAGCTGTCCTAAACCTCTCCGGACTCTTAGAAAATCTTGGTAGTTACTAAAGCCCTTTCCCATGGCCTCAGGCCATGGGAAAGGCAGCGAAATCAATCCGCCAATTGCGCGAGAACGAGTCGCGCGTTTCGGCCTTCGTTACGATACTCAAGGAAACGATTCTGCGCTGCAACGACATGATCGTAGTACGCGGGAACTCCGCCCCACTTGCGCACGGCACCCGGGCCGGCATTATAGGCAAGCAGAGCCTTGCGCACACTGCCCATTTCGCGGATCATCTCGTTCATGTATCTGACGCCCAGCGTGATATTGGTTTCTGCGTCGGTAATCTCTTCCTGAGACAGGCGGCGGCCTTTGAGCAGCGCGGCAGTCGCCGGCATCAGCTGCATAAAGCCACGTGCACCTACCGGGGAGCGCGCCTTTCTGTTGAATTCGCTTTCTACCTGAATAATGCCCAAAAGAAGCGCGGCACGGTCATATTGTGCACCGTCGCTGGCCTTGTCGAGGCGCAGTTTATTCGATTCACGGTAGATGATTTTGGCGAGCTTTTGTAGGTTTTCGACTCCTTTGCCGGGAAAGTGGTCGGTGACATAGGAATAAACCCAGTTCTCGGTTTCCTGCTTTTGCCATTTGGGGTAGGCGGTGAAAAGCGCGGCAGCCACGGCTATCGAGGCAAAACCGGCGAAAAACAGCATTGGCCGTTTAATGAATTTGATCGGCTGGGTCGGCTGAATTGACTTCTTTTTGTCCATAAACCCTCCTTGGGCACTAAGCCCAGGTTCACGCAGCACAGGCTTTGGGATTGTCCTGTTATCCGACTCTTCGGATATAGTGCGGCGCACCATGAGGATGATTTAGATTTTTGCAACATGTCGTCAATTGGTTTATGGTGTGGCGCACAAAGATCGGATTTGGTACTCTGTGATTCTCCCTCCGGAGTTCGGGTCGTCGGTTTAGGCCGGAAAAGCTTAGTAACTACCTTAAAAAAGGAAATTCTGATTTTTCAGAGGAATATCTCCAAAATTTCCCCGAGGAGTGAGAAAAAAAGCCCATTTTGTGGTATTTAAATGATAGATGGATCCCATTGATCTCCATGTACCAAAATTAACTTCCGTCTCAATCCGGAGTGATTCGTTTGGTCAAATGAAATCAGCCCAGACAGTCTTGGCCGGCAAGGCGATAATCCGCACCGAACAGGAGATGTTCAGGGATTTATTGCAGATATACTTGTGCAAGTGGCGAGGAGGTGGTTCCCGCACTTCGAGCTTAAGGCGCTATAATCTCAAGGGGAAGAATTATATTATCAAGTCGCTATACATAGAATCAGGGTTCTCGGCAGCCCTCTGGACACGGGCCGTGCACTCAGGGGTGACCATTTCCAGAATGTTGGATTTTGCCATTCGATACTATCTTTCCACTTATGTGAATCAGCAATACAGTTTATTAGCAGGTATTTCGACCGGAGAACTCTCGATTCAGTACCAATGTAATACCTGGAAAAACTCCGGATCAAATCTACAGTTTGTCCAAATGATCGCATATCTTCTTCCGCAAGCCATGCCGCCCTGACTGAATGCTGTCTATTGCAGAAGCAGGTTCGGGCTAACAGCCGACGGTTGACGCGGTGTCTCATTCGCCGGTTTTATCGGGTAATTATGGCCGATTTGATTGCAGAAATTCATGCGCTTGAGCAAAAAGCCGCCGATGCGATTGCGACTGCAGCGGATGCAGAAGCCTTGCAAGTTGCATCGCAGGATTTCGTGGGCAAGAAGGGCGCGCTGACCAATGTCATGAAGCAGTTGGGATCGCTCTCTGCGGAAGAGCGTGGTGCCGTTGGCAAAGCGGCCAACGAGTTCAAAACGAAGCTCGAAGCATTATTAACTACCAAGGAATCGCAATTGCGTGAAGCAAAATATGCTTCATTGGCAGAAACGGAATTCGTCGACATGTCCGTAACACCGGCCGAATTTGCCGCCACACCGATCTCCGCATCTGCCGCGGGCCACATCCACGCAATCAGCCGCACACAGAAACAACTCGAAGAAATCTTCACCTCGATGGGCTTCTCCATCGTCGACGGACCACAGGTTGAAGATGACTACCACAACTTCGGAGCACTGAATTTTACCGACGACCACCCCGCGCGCGACATGCAGGATACTTTTTACACCCAAACCGGCCACCTGCTGCGCACGCATACCTCGACGATCCAGATCCGCGCGCTTGAGCGCATGAAGCCACCATTGCGCATCATTGCTCCTGGACGCGTTTTTCGCTACGAAGAGGTGGATGCATCACACGAACACACCTTTTATCAGATGGAAGGCATGATCGTTGACCGCAAAATTTCGGTCGGCAACCTGCTGCACCTGATGCAGACCTTATTAACTACTACCTTCGGCAAAGAGGTGGATGTCAGACTCAGACCCGGTTATTTTCCGTTTGTGGAGCCTGGCTTCGAGCTCGACATGAAATGCCTTGTCTGCAGCGGTTCCGGCTGCCCTGTCTGCAAACACTCTGGCTGGGTCGAGGTTCTACCCTGTGGTCTGGTGCACCCAAACGTGCTGAAATCCGCCGGGCTTGACCCCAATGAATGGCAGGGGGCTGCCTTTGGGCTCGGTCTCAACCGTTTGGTGATGATGCAGCATGGCATTGAAGATATCCGCCACTTTATGGCGGGCAAACTCGACTTTCTGAGGCAGTTCTAATATGAAACTTTCTTATAATTGGCTGAACGAATTCGTAGATCTCTCAGGAATAGCCCCAAAAGAACTCGCCGACTTATTAACTATGAAGACTTGCGAGGTCGAAGGCTTCGCGGATTTTATGGCGCATATGAACACGATCAAGGTGGCGCACATCGACGAGTTGACCAAGCACCCCGACGCCGACAAACTGCGCATCTGCAAAGTTAATATCGGCAGCGAAGTATTGCAGATCGTCACCGGCGCTGCCAACGTCGAGCAAGGCAAAAAGTTCCCGGTTGCCGGCGTGGGCGTTGCTTTGCCCGACGGGCGCACGATGCAGAAGGCGAAGCTGCGCGGCGTCGAAAGTTTCGGCATGCTGTGTTCGGGCAATGAGCTGGGTATTACGCAGCTTGCTTATGCACCGGCGCAAATTGATGGTCTGATGCCGCTGCCCGACGATTTCAAAACGGGCGCGCCGCTCTCCGACTATTTCGGCAAGCCCGACGTCATTTTCGACATCGATAACAAATCGATCACGCACCGCCCCGATCTGTGGTGTCATTTTGGTTTTGCGCGCGAAATTGCTGCGCTTTTGGGCAAACCGCTGAAGAAAAACCCCGAAGAAGCCACATTCAAAGTAGTTACTAAAGCCGGTCTGCCGACGATTGAAATCGAAAAACAATCGGCGATTGTATATTGCGGCGCACAATTAGACGGATTTAAAGTCGAGCCCTCTCCGCTCGCAACGCAGCTGCGGCTGCTTTCCATTGGCCAGAAGCCGATCAACAATGTGGTCGATGCCTCGAATTACGTGCTGTTTGAAATCGGTCAGCCGAACCATGCGTTCGATCGCGAGAAGATTGGAAATCTCGTGCGCGTGTCTTATTCAAAGAGGGGAGAGAAGATCGCGCTGCTCGACGGCAGCACGCATGAATTGCCTGAGGGCCTTGTTCTAATCCGCGACGGAGAGAAAGCCAGTGCGCTCGCGGGCGTGATGGGCGGTCTCGGCAGCGAGACGACCGACGCGACAAAACGCCTGTTTCTCGAATCGGCGACATTTCCGCGCGCCGAAATCCGCAAGACGGTTGCGAAGACCGGCATTCGCAGCGATTCGTCGCAGCGTTTTGAAAAAGCGCAGAATCCCGAAAAGGCGCGCGCAGGCATTTTCCGTTTTGCCGAAATTCTGAGCGCGTCACAGCCGAATCTCGAATTGTCTGAAATTGTCGAAGTGAAGACCGAGGATTTCAGCGGCGCGAAGGCCATTACCGTAACGAATGCCTTTATTGACCAGAAACTGGGCAAGATTGCGCACCGGACTATTTCGAATGCCGAGATTTTGAAACGGCTGAATTTTGCCGTCAGTGAAAAAGGCGACACTCTTGAAGTCACTCCGCCGGCGTACCGCAAGTGGTTTGATATCACGATTGCAGAAGACATCGTCGAAGAGATCGGCCGTTTCATCGGCTATAAAGAGATTGCGATTGAACCTGCTCTTGTAGCCTGCGAAACTCCGCGCGCGAGAAATACCATGCGCGAACTGGAGCATGAACTGCGCAATCTGTGCGCCGGCACTTTGGCTCTCAATGAGTCCTACGCCTATGCGTTCCACGGTGAGGCAGACCTGAAGGCGGATGAACATTTTTGCAGCGCCGCCGACGCGATGGCGATGCAGAATGCTCTGCACAGCGATCTGAACTATTTGCGCATCTCACCTTTGCCGGGGCTTTTGCGTGCGGTGCATGGCAACTACCGCGAAGACAACAACACGCGGTTGTTCGAAGTCGAAAGAATATTCTTGCCTCCAGCAGACAAGAACCTCGCGCGTAACGAAGCCTGTTTTCTGGCCGGAGCATTCACTTCTTCACAGGAACCCTCCGCCGCACTGGCAGAGCTGAGAGCGATGGTTGGCGAGATTCTTGCGGTCCGTGGTTTTCTGCGCCATGACCGGGTGTTTGCCAACAGCGCCGACGGCATTTTCCACCCGGGGCGTTCGGGCAGTGCCGGCACCAAGGATAAGAAAATTTTCCGGCTGGGGGAAATCCACCCGAAAATATTGGGCGAATTCGGCATTAAAGACCGCGTCTATTATTTTGACGCATTGCTGGCAGATCTTTTGCCGCAACCCGATGCGGTATCGAGCTATCGCCCACCGTTCACCTTCCCGGCAGTGGATTTTGAGCTCACGCTGGTGATGCCAGCGCGCGGTGAGTTTACGGCCTTGCGCGAAGCCGCGGGCGCGCTGCAGCCGCTCGTGCGCCGCGATCTCGACAAGACCGTGCTCACGGCGTTTGCGCACCTTAGCACCTTTACGGGCGGCAATCTCAAGCCTGAAGATAAGGCCGTGTCGGTGCGCGCAACGTGGAGAAATCCAACGCGCACGCTCACGCCTGACGAAGTCAAAAAACTGCAGGATGGCCTGATTGGCCGCATGCAGAAAGCCGGCTTTGCACTGCGGTAAACGCAGTTTGCAAAAGGTTTTCGCCGGTGCGCTGAACGCCATAACGGCGTATGCGTAGGGTATTCTTAATTATTCCGGCAGTTGTGTTTACT
>CAYHJO010000266.1:0-5152 GCA_964356715.1 uncultured Turneriella sp.
GTCGCACTCTGCGGTGATTACGGTCAAGGTCGGTCGTATTCTCGATCAACTGGCGATTTCGGTATTTTATTACGGCAACGAACCCGAAAGCGCGTTGGGCACACCGTCTGATGAAGGCGACAGCGAAATCGGCTCGCGCGTCACACAGAAAATCGCCGAACTCATGGGCGGCAGTTACCTCTACCAGAAGCAAGCCGAATCACAGCATGCTTTGACAATCACCATACCTTACGACGGCCTGGCAGCGCTCGAAACCATTTTGGCGAAAGGCAGGCACCGCACCGAATACCGCAAAGGCGCGGTGCGCGTTTCGGCTGATCTGGGCGGATTGAAGCGCTTAACGGGTGCGCGCAATGAAACCGAAATTCTGATCATTGGTGAAAACGCCAGTCAGAACCGCCTTTTGCAGGAACAGCTGCTGACTCTGCAAAAACAGGCCGTAACGGCGAAAAATGGCGCCGAGGCAATGCTGATGCTGCAAAACAACCAGAATCTTGCGCTGGTTATCTGCGACGTTCTGCTGCCCGACGTATCGGGCATCGAGCTGACGATGAACATCCGCATGCACTATGACATCGGTCTTTTGCCGGTCATACTTATCATTGACAATAATCAGGCCGGCATCGCGGCGAGTGCATTTTCCGCCGGTGTCAACGATCTCATACGCCGGCCCATTGAAAAAGCAGAGGTTCTCGCGCGCGTGAAAAATGTGCTGTTGCAGCGCGAAGCCAGTCTCGCGCGCGAAAATTACCGCGCGCTCAACCGCGAACTTGAAATTGCGCGCAGTATTCAGGAATCCATTATTCCCGTATCGAAGCCCAAGAGCAGCCATTACAAAATTGAGGCCGTATGCATGCCGGCCCGCAGCATAGGGGGCGATTTTTACGATTTCATCGAAGACGAAGATTCGGTAGCAATCCTCATCGCTGACGTTGCCGGCCATGGCATTCCCGCGGCGCTGTACGCTTCGATGCTCAAGATCGCCTTCCACAACCTGAGGGACCAGGCCAGGTTTCCCGAAAAGTTGCTAAAAGAGCTGAATGACGTCATGGTCGACCGGGGGGATCGCACATTCATCAGCTGTGCCTATACTCTGGTGGATTTCAAAAACAAACGCCTATTGCACGCCAATGCCGGCCATTTACCACTGCTGTTGCAGGAGCCAGGGCGCAGCCGGGTCAAAAAAATACACCCGCCGGGGGGGGTACTCGGCGTGCGCAAAGCTGCCGCGATCACCGTCGAAATGCAGCATTTGCAGCCAAAAACCCGTCTCGTGCTGTTTACCGACGGGGTTATCGAGCTGGCAAACCGCAAGGGCGAATTGTTTGAAGAGGAAAGATTGATCGCAATTCTCGAGGAAATGCGCGAGCAACCACTGGCCGACCTCAAGGAACGCCTTCTCGTCGCGCTGAGGGAATTCGCCGAGAACGATTCGTTTCCCGACGATGTGACCTTTGTTTTGGTGGATCTCTAGCCGTAGCAAGGCATTTTACTCGACGCGCTATCTCAGCTGCCGTTTTTGGCGCGATGGACTCTCTCAAAGGGCAAAGAACGCACTTTCCCAAGCGTGCGGAACTGACACATAATTGGGTTATTGTTGACGCAAAAGACAAAATCCTCGGGCGCCTGAGCACGCATATTGCAACTCTGCTCATGGGCAAAAACAAGACGAACTATCAGCCGGGTCAGCTTGTCGGTGACCACGTTGTGGTGATCAATGCTTCGCAGGTGAAGGTTTCCGGCAAAAAGGCCGATCAGAAGGAATATATCTGGCACAGCCGCTATTATGGTGGCATGAAGACCCGTCCGTATAAAAAACAAATGGAAATCGGTCCCGATAAGGCTGTTTTGCTGACTGTGAAGGGCATGCTGCCCAAGACAAAATACGGTCGCAAACTGCTGACGCGTGTGCGTGTTTTCGCCGGCGCAGAGCATTCGCTGATGGGCCAGCAGCCAAAAGCAGTATAAGGTAAATCATGGAAAAACAACAAGACAGACAAGATCCCCGCACGCGCGAAGGGCAGCCTTCGCTGGCGGAATCGATGACGCGCCGCAAGGCCAGCATGAAAAAGGGGCCGGAAGCGAAAGCACAGACCAAGCGTGCGCGCAAAAGCACAGACCAGTTCGTCGGCCGCCGTAAAACATCCGTCGCGCGCGTGGCGCTGAAACCGGGTTCCGGAAAAATCACTATCAATGACCGCGATATCAGCGAATATTTTCCGCGCCCTGATCTGCGAGCAACCGTACTGCAGCCCTTAGTTGTGACTGAGCGAGCTAACCAGTTTGATATCAAAGCCCGGGTATATGGTGGTGGCATCAACGGCCAGGCGCAGGCAATCTCTCTCGGTATCGCCCGCAGCATAGATTCGTCTGACGAATCCGTGCACACAAAGCTGAAAGCGGCGGGGCTGCTGAAGCGTGATCCGCGCATGGTTGAACGTAAGAAATACGGTCTGCACAAAGCACGCCGTGCAACACAGTTCAGCAAGCGCTGAGTTTCAGACTGTGTCGATTCGGGTAAAAACCCGGAAAAGCGCCTGCGGGCGCTTTTTTTATGGCAGCGTTCTGATCAGGCGATCGTTATAGACAATCTTGAGCATCTTGCGCGAATCTTTGACGTCTTCTTCAAACACGGCATTGAGAAGTTTTGTCCGCAGATCGTTCTCCACCTTCCAGCTGACGTCGGATAACTGGACTTTTTCGAGCGCACGATCCACGTCATAGATGCGCACGATTACAATGCCGTCTTTGCCCAGATAGGGCTCGGGCTTGTTTACGTCGCGCCCGGCCATATCGAGTATCAGCCGGTCATAATAGTCCCTTTTCTCGCGCTCGTCGAGCCCGCGACCGCGGTCATAGCCTTTGATGATATGCGGTTTTGCCGTCGCGATAAATTTCGGTTCCGAAGCATATTTCAAGGCAAGCTCTGCAAAATTGCCGCCATTATCCAATTTGGCGATTAGTTCCTCACCGCGGTTTTCATCCGCGACCACGGTAAACGCTGCCTTCACCTGCAGTACATCCGCCAGCGCATTCTGCATGCGGTGAAAATGGTCGTAGATTTCCATCGGCGTCAGTTTTATCTTGTCCATCGACCCCGGATATATGCCTTTGCCGGCTTTGCCATACCTCACTTTAAGATACAGGTTCGCCACGCGATCATGATCGAAGCGCTTGAGCTCTGCCTCGTCGGCGTTCATGCTCTTGAGCATGCGATCGTGAATCTTCTTTTCGAGCCAGGCTTTGAGCACCTCGCGCATGCCTGCCAGCAGCGCGGTTTCGTTATAGCCTGGAAACTGTGCATAATCCGAATAGGTCATAACGGGTCGCAAATTGCCGTAATACAGCGGCTTGCCTTCAAACTCGGCAACAAGAACATCCTCTGTTTTTTTTGTGCCTTGGCGTGTTTCGTTGAACTCTTTGAGTAATTTCTTTTCGTCGTAAGATAATTTCTCGGCGGAAAAAAGCATTTGCCAGTTGAATTTTTCCTGGTATTTCTTTTTCCAGTAGGTAATGGCAGCTTTGCCGTGCCGGCTGCGCTCCTGGCGGAACATATATTCGGCGTAATAGCCGTCCTGCTTCATGCCTTTGCGCGTTGCGAGAAATCCCAGCGCGTCCAGATCGGACAAATCGTTGATGATGGACTGGTTGCGTTTTTGCGGCGTTTCTTCCTCTTCAAACTGTCCCGCGTAGAACGTCTCTTTCAGAAAGTTAAAAGTTCCGCGCGAAAGGCGGCCTTCCTGATGTTCATAGACGAATTTTGAACAGCCAGTGCTAAAAATGGCAGATAGGGCGAGCAGCGCCGGCAGGCGCACCCGAAAAAGCCGCGGCATAACCATCAGTCGTTACACCTGCCGGGAGCCGTTTCTTCTGTGATCCAGCCAGAGGTTTTTTCGCGGAGCACGAAGCGCCAGTTTTCGCAGTGGATGGTGCGCCCTGCGTGGTGTACGGTAAATTCGCTGTTGTAGCTAAAGCCCGCGCCGCTGCGTTCAGGCTCGGAAAGCATCAGCTCACGTACGTCCCCGCCCGTGAATTTCCCGGTCAAAATCGCCGAGCGGATCAGGTTTTGGGCCTGTTCCTGGGTCAGAACCCTTGCCGCGGGCTTAGCTGCACGCTGCGCGAATAACCAACAGGGAAACAATACGCCGGCAATTAACAGCATTTTCTTTGTTTCCGCTCGCCAGCCCATTGAGAGCCGGCGTTTGACGGCATGCCGATGCGGCAAGCGCTTTTGGCAACGGGTAAATGACGGCGCTCCGCCATATTGAATTTTGATTGAATGGCTGCTGAAGGCATGTAAAATGGTATATGGAATTCGTTGCGTCGATTTTGGTTCTGGCAATTACGGGCGCGCTCGCGTTGCTGCTGAACTATTACCGGCGGCTGCTCAATGACGGGCGGCGCGAATATCCGCGCGAAGAGCTGATCTATGCGCACAATTTTATTGTCAATGAATGGCAACGCATTGTGAGCGGTGACCCGGCGACCGGTTACGCCGGCGTTGTGGCGGGTGTTTTTCTAGGATACATGTTGAGTTACACGGGTGGCGTTTACGGCGAGCACTACGAAAGCGCATTTTTCCACTCAGCAATACTGCCGGCGCTGTGGTTTATTGGACAACCCTACCTGAAGGACAAAGCCGAAGAAATGCAATGGCCGTCTTTGATTCGCAAATTTATCGAAAACGATCTGACATTTTTTTTCGGCCTGAGTTGCACAATTGCATCGCAGTCCCTTGTCGCCTACGGCTTCTACCATGCACTGAGCTTTCTGTGGATATTCTTTAACTTTGTTGTCATTATGGCACTCTTGCTTTACTATTTTTTTAAGCGCGACGGTCAGGAGAAATCCGGCCTGCCCGACCGACCCCGTAACGAAAACCGCATTTGATGCAAGACTCAACTCAAGGCGAGCAGTTCGTACTGTTTAAAGTCGGCGAAGAATCCTACGCTGTTCCGATCAGCAACACGCAGGAGGTGCTGCGCTTTAAGGAGCCCAAACGCATTCCGCATGCACCTCCGCAGGTGCTGGGAGTCATTAATCTGCGCGGGCAGATTATTCCCGTAATAGGACTGCGCGAAAAATTTTCTCTGCCAGCGTCCGCGCCGACCGATGAGACGCGCATCATCGTAGTCGCTTTCGAAGGGCGGCT
>CAYHJO010000267.1:0-5104 GCA_964356715.1 uncultured Turneriella sp.
GAAACAAAAAGCGGAACAGGAAGGCTCCCCACACACCCCAGGTCAGCGCCTTATGCGCCTCAGCGGGTTTGAGGTGGCGCACCTGAATCGCGAGCACCGTCGCGTTATCGATACCCAGGATGCCTTCGAGAAATGCCAGCGTCAGTACCGAAAGTATACCCGCCGAAACAAACAGTTCCGACTGCCGGCCCGAGGTCAGCGACGTAAAATTCGTCATAAATCCGAATTGGTAATCTGCCGCCATCACGCCGGCAAAAAATATTGCCGAGACAATGAGCGGCCATTCGCGCTGGAAAAATTTCATATTATTTGAACTGGTGAATTTCAAACTGGTCGGCAAAAATCCGGATGCCGTAAACCTCACCGCTTAACGTCTGCCAGATCTGGCGCCACTCGCTCGGCCTGCCTGTCTGCTCGATCACAATCGAATTGCGCAGATCGCCCGAGAGCGAATAGCGGGCGATGCGCACGCGCCCCCCCTCAAGATTCTGCCAGATGCCCACGCTGTCCTTGCCCTGCGGCAGGTACGGGTGGTCTTCCGCGTTGCTGAGCCGCGCAAAAACCGTTTCGGCAGCCGCATCGGTGAGGTTCTTCACTTTGACGATGCGGTAAGCGAGCGTCAGCTGCTTTTTTTCAGAATCGGGGTCAATGCGGTCGACGCGCGACGAAAGCATAACGCGTTCGCCCGAGTAGAACGGATAGATGTATTCGCAGTGCACGAGCGAATTGCGGTCTTTCAGCATCTCGAGTTGCTTTTTGTCGAGCGTCATCGCCTCGCAGTCAGTCTGGCGGAATTCGTACGCGAGACGATTGCCTTCATAACGGTCCAGGTGCAGCTCGTCGAGATAGCGGTAAAGCACCCAGAGATAACCTTTCGCATCGGCATCGAACCAGAGAATATTTTCGAACACGAGTTCAGAGAGGCCTTTGCGCCCGATCGAACGCAGCAGCTTTCCCTTAAAATCGAACTGCAAAATCTTGTAGCCGCCGCGCGTCGACGGATCTTTGCTTTCGCCTTCGGGTGGAATATAATTCTCCACAAAAAAATCGTCGTTGCTGCCCATCACAATACGACCCGGGACGCGCACGGCTTCGAGACTCTTCGTGTCGTTTTTAGCCTTGCCGGCTTCCTGGCCACGCACGCTGAACACCAGCTTACCCGAACGGTAGAGTTTGATGGTTTTTTCTGACGGTTCTGAAAACGCCACCCACTCCTTCAGCACGCCGACGCGGCCGGGGATCTCATGGTAAACACCGCTCTGACGCGGAAAATGCGCTTTATCGTCACCGATCGGTAATGAAAATATCTTCTCGGGTTTGAGCGTGCTCGACCGAAAACGGGCGCAGCCGGCACATAGGGATATCAGAATTGCAGAAAAAATGACCGCGCGCACGCTGTACCGTAATTCAATGTCGAGCTCTCGCGGGAACCGAAATTGAGGCTGCGCAGAGTACAGAGCAGGCTTTTAATGAATGAAGCCCTGTCTCGCAGACAATTTTCGACCTATGCCACTCCAGTGCGGAATTGTCGGATTACCTAATGTCGGCAAGTCGACAATATTCAATGCGCTCACTAAATCCCATAGCGCCGAAGCGCAGAACTACCCGTTCTGCACTATCGACCCCAACGTCGGCGTCGTTGCGGTTCCCGATCCGCGTTATGACTTTCTCGTCAAGATTGTCGAACCGAAGAACAGCGTACCTGTCGCGGTGGAATTCGTCGACATCGCCGGACTGGTCAAAGGCGCCTCGCAGGGCGAAGGGCTCGGCAACAAATTTCTCGACCATATCCGCAAAGTCAATGCCCTCCTCCATGTCGTGCGTTGCTTCAAAGATGAAAACGTGACTCACGTGTCGGGCAAAGTCTCGCCGCGCAGCGATGTGGAGATTATCGAACTCGAACTCATACTTTCTGATCTCGATCAGGTTGACAAGCGCCTGCAGAATCTGGTCAAAAAGAAAAAGAGCGGCGACAAAGAAGCCCTCGAACAAAGCGCGATCCTTGAAAAGGTCTACGAAACCCTGAAGGCCGGCAAACCCGCGAGCGCCGCAGGGCTCAGCGAAGAGGAAAAATTTGCGATAAAAGACCTCGCGCTGCTTTCGCTCAAGCCCGTACTATTCATCGGCAACGTCGATGAGGCGCTGCTTGCCAAACCCGAAGAATCCGAGGAATTCCGCGAACTGCTGTCGGTGGCCAGAGAGCGCGGCGCGCAGGCAATTCCCATCTCGGGCAAAATCGAGGCAGAAATCGCCCAATTAGCCCCCGACGAAGAAAAGGAATTCCTCCGCGATCTCGGCTTAAGCGAACCCGGCCTCAACCGCGTGATTCGCGAGGCATACGCGCTCCTGGGATATATCACCTTTTTCACCGCCGGTGAAGTCGAAGTGCGTGCTTGGAACGTTGTGCGGGGCGCTGCGGCACCCAAAGCTGCCGGCGAAATCCACAGCGACATCGAACGCGGTTTTATCCGCGCGGAGGTTACGCCGTTCGCGGCAGTCGAAGAATACGGTTCGCAGAAAAAAGCACAGGAAGCCGGCAAGATGAGCCTCGAAGGCAAAGAATACATCATGCAGGACGGCGATGTTGTGTATTTCCGGTTCAACGTCTAATACCTGACATTTTCTACCGCGTGGCAGTGGCCCGCGCATAACTTTTTCAGAGCTTCCCTGGTTTATTGCCTGCCGATAATCGGATATGCAGTCCTCTCTAAGAATCGCGTTTTTGAGCGCATTGCCTCTGGCCGCATTGGCGGTCTCTGCAACCGATTATCCCAAACTCGAAGCGGATCCGCGCCTGAACCCGCTGCCGCGCGAAGTGCTGGCCTTTCCCGACTTCACGCAGAATTACCGCCAGCGTATTCTCGCGGGCGATTATGAAATCTGGTCTGAGGAGAAACTGCAGCGCTGGAGTAGCGCGCAGGGACTCTCGGTAACGCCCGACGATCCCGGCGGCGGCCTCAATTACCACCGCGCGGCAATCGTTGCCGCCCCCGGTATCACCTTTGAGCTCGTGCGGCCGGTGACTGAGAAAGGCACGGAATTCGCCAACGGTTGGATGCTGAATCTTGATCTCGCCGCAATCAGGTCCCGCGACGGGCGCAGCGTGTCCGAGGGCACTACGAATTACAACAATCTGTTGGATTGCACGGTTTATCTCGACGACATCCCCACCGGACGCATCTTGCAGGGGGTAAACCGCAGCGTAAAAAGTCCCGTGCGCATTCAGGTGCCGCATATCCGCAGCGGCGAAGGTAAACTCAAAGTGGAACTGCGCCTGGCAAACCACCCGCGTAATTTTCTATTTCTCTACGATGCTTATCTGAGCCGCTGATTTCTGCGGCTCAGTTGCTAACGGCGCCGGCCGGCCGGTTTTGCCGGTGCAGCAGGCTGTACCGGCAGTGGTTTGGTTTCAATCGTGAATTGTTTTTCCACGGCTTCGCCGCCAAAATGGATTTCTGCAGCGATGGTGGCAAAACCTTCCCACGAAGTGCGGTTCCTGTGCTCGAAACCGGCGTTATGCTGATCGGTGAATCCGCTGTCGGCGATGAAGCCCGTACGAACATATTTGTCCGAGCTATACGGATTTGCCACCCACCAGTGGCCTTCGTACCCGCCGCTGACAATTAATCCCACACTGCCGACGCGCAGCGCGCAGAATTCCAGAGCGGTGTTGAGAATATATTCGTTTTCGTTAAAGCGGGGTGATTTAGCCAGTTGCGTGAAGTAAGTCAGCGCCGGGAAATAAAAGTGTGTCCGCAAACGCACTTTCGGATGAAACTGGATATACTGACGGTAGACCAACATAAATGTCGAATATGTCCAATCGTCATTGCGTGTGGTGATGCGCACGGGATCTGAATAATCTTTATAATACCACACCCTGAGGCTCGGCCCCAATGACGCATCGAACCAGCGGAAGGCACTGCCCCAGTTCATGATAAAGTTCAACGGAGTAAAATGGTAGTACGTGTTGGCATAGACCATCGTCGCGTCAAAGGGTGTCTTGCCTGCTGAATTTCTGAGCTCCGGGGAAATACCTGCCCGTCGCAGATTCTGCGCTGCGGCAATTGTGTTTGCCTGAAACGCAGTGGTAGTCAGGTCATAACCCAAATCCACAGGCACCTCGTTCGTTACTCCCCCCTTTGTTTCACTGTAAGTGAAACGCGCGGGTTTATCTTCGGTGCGCTGCGTCTTAAAACCCAGCTCGAAATCGGTAAAAATACCGCGGTTCGACCGGTAGTAATGGAAACCATTTCCGGTGTCGTGATCCTTTTCTTTATCTTTACCGAGACGGAAGGCGAGTTCCAGACCCAACATCGTTGTATAGTCGAAAGGCAGAGAATATGTGCGGGAAGTGCCGGTCTGTACATTTTCCGTTTTGTTGGTGAAGTTATAAATACCGGCAGAAAACGTCAGCGTGAATGTGCCACGCGTTGGATTTTTACCGATATCCAGATTTTCGTATTTTGCGTCCGGCAATTTCGGAGTGCCGTCTTTTTTTGTCCCGGCAATCTCGCGCTCTTCGGCCGCGGCCTGCGCCGGCTTTCCGGGCGCTTTTGCCGGCGCCTTCACCGCAGGTTTTGCCGCGGCTTTTTGTGCTGGCCGCGCAGGCTTTTTCTGCGCAAACAACGCGGCCTGAAACACTAAGACCAGCAGCGCAATCGATCCACTTCGTTTCATAACTCTGCTCATTCCAGCACCACAAAATTGGAGAAAAATGTTCCCGCCGTTGTCACATCGGCTTTACTGGTATACTTATATTCGAATCTTATGACATACGTACCCTTGTTCTGCGGACTTGTTGCCGCATAGGTACCCGAGTAACTGCCGCTCACCGAGTTAATCGTATAGACGCTGGCATAACCATTCACACCTGCGGCCAGTGAGCCGTTTTTTAACTTCGTGACGTCGTCCGCTGAAACCGAGCCGGTTTTGTAGAGAAGTTGCGCCAAACTCTGCAGTTTCAGCCGGTCATCGGTGGTTGTTCCGTCGACATTGTGGCTGGCATCCGCCCAGGTCATAACCGCCGTCGTCGGCGTCGTACTCTTTCCCGTCAGCACCATGCGCAATTCGAAATTGTCATAAATTGTGTCCAGCGGATTCG
>CAYHJO010000268.1:0-5061 GCA_964356715.1 uncultured Turneriella sp.
CTTCCGTAGGTGTTGATATGCGACTGCGAAATGCCATTGTTCGTCACAATCGCACGGAACGCGGCAACCGCCGCCGTCGGTGAACGTGCGAGCGAGTCACCCGTCTCGGCGACGTCGCGCCCATTGGTGTTCACATGGTAGAGGCCGAAGTGCGCTTCGTTGCGGAACGCCTCGCGCCATTCGAAGTTATCGGTGAGCGTCCAGAGATAATAACCGCGAATGTCTGCCCCGTCGCGGTAGGCTTTGAGAGCCATCTGCAGGTGCGAGATAATGTACTGCGCGCGCTTATTCGTGCTGCCGTCGGTATCGGCCATGCCGTTTTCGGTGATCATGATCGGCAGGTGGTAGCGGTTCTTGACTTTCATCAGCGTGTCATAGAAGCCAGCAGGGTAGATCTCCCAGCCCAAAGAGTTGTGTGGCACGCTCGCTGAGTTGTTATCGGGTATGTAAGGAGTGTAACCGAGTTCAGGGTAGGCCTTTGCCAGAAAGAATGGCAGGTTCGCCGCGTATTTCGGGCCGACCATGTATGTCGAATAATAGTTCACGCCGACAAAATCGAGTTTTGAACTACCGGAGACGATTTCATCACCCGAGCCATCCCAATTGGTGTCGATGCGCCCAGAGGTCACGCCATCGAGCATGTGGTAGTGGTAAAAGTAATCGAGCTTTTTGAAGGCATTCATGTCGTCTGCGTCGTTCGGATTATTCGGCCTGAAGTAGCGGAAGTGCTGCACGAGCCCCACCTGTGCCGCCGGACCAGGATTCGCCGAGGTGACATCGTACTGGTGAATCATGTCATACGCGGCATTGTGCGCGCGTGTCAGGTTCAGAAGGGCGGCCTTTGTGCCATTGAAGTTCAGCAGGTAGCCCGGCGGAAAAAAGCCCGCCATGTAACCGACCATAATATTGCCGACGGGTTCGTTGTGCGTGACCCAGATATCGACCAGGTCACCGAAATGCTGCGCGCAATACTTCGCGAAGATAGCGAACTTCTGCACCATCACAGGATTCTGCCAGCCGCCGAGCGATTGATCCATATTGTCGTGGCGGCCAAAGATGTCATAATAGACACCGGGCTTCTGTGCCCACTGCGGCAGCGTGAAGTGCCAGAGTGTCACCATCGGCTTCATGCCGCGCGCACGCACCTTTATGAGATAGTCGCGGTAATACTGCGTTGCGCTTGCTGAGTAAACGCCGTTCTGCGGTTCGATGCGCGACCACTCAATGCTCATGCGGTAGGTATTCGAACCCAAATCGCGCGCCTTGTCGAGATCGCTGTCAGCAAACAGGTTGTAATGATCAGAAGCACGTCCTGAATCGCGGATAAATTTTGGAAAGCAGGTACTGATCGCTTCCCAGAAACCATTGCAAAAGGTTTCAAACATCCACCAGTCATTGTTTGTGTTAAAACCTTCGACCTGGTGCGCCGCGACAGCGACGCCCCAGAGAAAACCCGGAATAAAATTTCCGGTGATATCCCACATAGTTCCGGTGACATTGTTCGTCTGCACTGTTTGCGCCACAACGGTGGTGGCAAAGTTCAGCGTGATCGGCGGCGCGGTCTGCTGCACTGCAATTCTCTGCACTTCTGTGCTCGTAGTTCCTATCTTTTCATAAAATGTGGGTGCGTCGTTTACCGCGGTCGGATGGTGTGGTGCTTCGCTTGCCGGCGTGGATGGAATATCCGGCGCATTGATTTGCCCGCCGGCGTTACCTGGAACGATCGGTGTGCCCGTCGGTCCGCTGGCGCCCGAAACATCGTCCGGCACTTTGTATGGCGGCGGCGTTTCTTTACAGGCGGCAAGGCTCAATGCAATGGCAGCCAGCGCAGCGGGAATAAATCGTATCATGGACGTCCGTGGCCCGGCCTACTCAAACGGACAAATCATTTTTGTGCGCTGCGCCTGATCGGGCTCAGCGGCTTCGCAAAATTCATACAGCCAAAGCCCGCGCCTGCTGGCTCAAATGCCGCAGCAGAAAATTACGCAGCGCTGCTGATACCGGAAGACCGCCAATACCGTCGGCGGATTTTTTTGCGTAGAGTCTGAAGAAGGTTTATGTCACTGCCGCAGAATAGCGCGGCCACTGGGTGTCATTGCCAGGTTCTGCCGATAGATCTGCTTACCGCGCAGCCAGGTTTCTTTGACGAGCCCGGTGAGCTCCATACCCACATAGGGTGAGACATCGTGCCGGTGTGCAATCATCGCGGGCTCTACCCGAAACCGGGCCTCGGTATCAAAAACCACGAGGTCTGCATCCATTCCGGGTGCAATGCTTCCCTTATTTGCTAATCCGACAAATTTTGCCGGTGCTGCAGACAGTGCATGGCTGACCTGTGCGAGATCAAACCCGCGCGCCTGAGCGCCTGTGAAGAAAACAGAAAGACTGAACTGCAGACCCGCGATGCCGCCCCACGCTTTCATAAAATCGCCGCTGCCGCGTTCTTTGAGGGCAGGTGTGCAAGGCGAGTGGTCAGACACCGCAAAGTCGATCACGCCGTTGCGAATCGCCCGCCAGAGTTTCTCGCGATTCTCGCGCTCGCGAATCGGCGGCGCGCACTTGTATTCGGTATGCCCGTCGGGAATTTCTTCGGCGCAGTACGTCAGGTAATGATGGCAGGTTTCGACACTGAGCGGTATGTTACGCCGGCGCGCCAGCTCGAGGGTCTCGAGCGCATCGCTCGAAGAGAGATGCACGACGTGCAAATGAGCTCCGGTTTCACCGGCCAGTCGGGCCATGAGCTCTACGGCATCGTTCTCCCAACTGCGAGGGCGGGAGGCAAGGTACGTAGCATATAATCTGTTCATACTGGCAGCAGAGCTGCCAGTATGAACAGGTGATTCGAGTTCTGCGTGCATCAGGTACGGAACGCCGCCCTTTTTCAAAATCGGTATTGCCTTGCGAATGTCTGCCTCGGCCACATGCGGAAATTCATGGATGCCAGAGTGGATGAGAAAACTTTTGAAACCGAGCACGCCAGCGTCGATCAGCGGCTCCAGATCGCCCAGGTTTCCGGGTATGACGCCACCGTAAAATCCGCAATCGACGTGCAGCAAGTTCGTACACGCGCTGACCTTGCTTTCGAGTGCCGCGACGGTGGTCGTCACCGGGTCACAGTTGAGCGGCATGTCGACGAGCGTCGTGATGCCACCCTTTGCGGCCGCGGCAGTGGCGGTCGAAAACCCTTCCCACTCGGTGCGGCCGGGTTCGTTGATGTGCACGTGCGTATCGACGACACCGGGCATCAGCGCCAGATCGCCATAGTCGATCAGGCGGATGTCAGACGAACCGATGCTTGCATTATATGGAAGTATTTCGTGAATTTTTTCCGCGTCGATGAGTACAGACGCAGATCTGACCCCGTCGGGGAAAACGACGCGGGTGCTTTTGAGAAGAGTCACCCCTCCCCCTGACCCCCTCGTCCGCTTGCGGACCCAGTGGCCCACGACGTGGAGAGGGGGAAAGTTGGGGCACCCCTCTCCCTCCGGGAGAGGGGCCGGGGGTGAGGGTTAGTCAATCTTCGCCCCCTGATCTATCCACCTGCCCAGCAAGTCGCGTTCACCTTTAGCCATGTTGGTTTTATTCCCAAAGGGCATTGAAGTCGTTTCAACAGCCCTCTGTTTGATCTTGGAGGCCATTGCGCTGATCTGCTGGGGTGTATCATATTTCACCCCGTTGGGCGCAATCTTGAACACGGCATCTGTCGGTTTTTCCGCGTGGCAGCCCACGCAGTGTTTTTGCACTACCGCGTTAACTTCTTTGAAAGATACTGCCGGGCCGAGGTCGCGCTTCTTTGGAGCGGTCAGTGCAATAACCGCAATGAAGACCACGGCGCTCACAACCCACAACCAGGGCGCCGATTTACCCTGGCCTCTCAGGTTGAACCAGTGCCGAATCAGCGCCCCGCCGAGAGAGATGGCGCCCAGAATCGCCCAGTTGTATTCATGCGAAAACGTCATCGGGTAGTGGTTGCTGATCATGATGAACAGCACCGGAAGCGTGATGTAGTTATTATGCAGCGAGCGGTTCTTCGCCGCCTCTGCCATCTTCTTCTCGGGTGCGCGGCCCTGCTCTTTTGCCTGCACGAGTTCGCGTTGAGAAGGAATGATCGTGAAGAAGACATTGCCCACCATGATCGTGCCGAGCATTGCGCCGATGTGCAGATATGCAGCGCGGCCGCCGAAAGTGTGGCATAGGTACCAGCTCGCGGCAATGACGAGCGCGAAGAAAACCGAGCCAAACGCGAGCTGGTTGCGGCCGAGCGGCGAGCGCTGCAGCAGATCGTACACAATCCACCCCGCGACGAGAAAGCCTGCACCGATCGTGATTGCAACCCAGCTTTCGAGATTTGCCACACCCTTGTCGACGAGGTAGACCTGCGGGTTCAGATAATACACCAGAATCAGCAGCGATATGCCTGAGAGCCAGGTGGTGTAGGCCTCCCATTTGAACCAGTGCAGGTCTCGCGGCAATTCTTTGGGTGCGAGCGCATAGCGCTGCACACGATAAAATCCACCACCGTGGATCGCATGGACTTCGCCGTCTTTTTCGCCGTCGGGGGCATTAGGCTCATCGGGTTTGCGCACATTGTTGTTGAGCCAGACAAAGTAGAACGAGGCGCCGATCCAGGCGATGCCCGCGATCATGTGCAGCCAGCGCACGCCGAGCTGCAGCCAATCGAGCAGATATGATTCCATGGGGGATTGCTTAGTGAGCCGGCTTACGCCGGGTCAAGGATTTTGGTTGGGCGGCTGGCGCCGCCCGACCAATGTTGCCTGAAGCGTTGGTTTATGCCCGTAACCTTGCGCGGCGCAGCCGCGCCACGGTTAGGGGGGCACACCACAGGGCGAGTGGGGGTTTTGTTGGGGGGTGTTGGGGTTGTGGGTTACATGGGTTGTTTTGGGCGTGGTGGCGGTGTGGGGGGGGGTCGGGTGGCTCGCGGGCGGGGCGAGGGCGGGCACCGCGGGCGGCGCGAGGTTGACATTCATGGGGGAGCACGCCGGGCTCGCCGCCGGGCGGAGCGCCGGCGGGGGCGGGGTCAGCGCCGGGGGCGGGAGCGCC
>CAYHJO010000269.1:0-5052 GCA_964356715.1 uncultured Turneriella sp.
TTTTGAACAGGATATGCCCAAGACTGTGAAGCTCAAGATCGGTGAAGGCGTCACGGGGCGCTGCATCGTCACCGGTAAACTGCGCAACGTCGGGGACACCTCAGAAGACAAATATTACATTGCGATCAGACAGGATATCCGCTCAGAACTCGCAGTACCGCTCAAGGTGGGCAACAAGAACTTCGGCGTCATTTCGGTCGATTCAAAGCGCCTCGATGCCTTCAACGCCGACCACGAAGAATATCTGCAGATGCTGGCTGATTATGCTGCACAGATTTTTACCACCACAACCTCTGTCGAATCGCTTAGCCACCGCACGCACCTGCAGGAAGTGCTGCTGCAGATCAGCGGCGTGCTGGGTAAATACGCCGACGTAAAACTGTTCTTCGAAGAAGTCATACGCATTCTTTCAGAGAAGCTCGGCGTGCGGCGCTCGGCCATCTATCTCTATGATTCGGTCACGAACGAGCTGTCAGTCGCGGCTTCGCTGAATTACAGCGCCGATGAGATCGACAAGGGGCGCTATTCGCCGGGCGAAGGAGTCACCGGCAAAGCCTTCAAACAGCGTAAGGCGATTGCCGTGCCCGACATTGCGCAGGACAACCAGTTTCTTAACAAAACCGGCCACCAGCGCGAAGAAGAAATCGTGAGCTTTTTTGCCGCGCCATTCTTTGAAGGCGGCGAACCGCTCGGCCCGCAGCAGCGGACCACAAGTGGCGTGTTCAACATGGAGATCCGATTTCAATCGCAGAGCAAGTTCGAAGACCATGCTTTTCTTGCGCAGATTCTGTCGTCGCTGTTCGGTCAGGCACTGCAGATTGAAAAGCTAGTACAGCAGAGCTCGCGCGAAGTCAAAGAAGAAAACATTATTCTGCGCAGACAGCTCAAGAGCACTTTCGAATACGAAAATATTGTCGGCGGTCACCCGCGCATGAACGAACTCTTTGCGCGCATGAAAATGGCCGCCGATTCGGCGAGCGCGGTGCTCATTACCGGCGAATCGGGCACCGGCAAAGAACTGATCGCCAGCGCGCTGCACCAGGGCAGCATTCGCGCCGCGAACCCGCTGGTAAAAATCAATTGCGCGGCTATACCTGCCGATCTGCTCGAGAGCGAACTCTTCGGCTATGCACGCGGAGCTTTTACCGGCGCTGTCGACGACTATAAGGGCAAGGTGTTGTCGGCGCATAAGGGCACGCTGTTTCTCGACGAAATCGGCGAACTCGACCTCAAACTGCAGGCCAAATTGCTGCGCGTATTGCAGGAAAAAGAATTCTCCCCCCTCGGCAGCAACAAGGTGATCAAGGTCGATGTGCGCATCATTGCCGCGACAAACGCTAATCTCGAAGCCGCCGTCAAAGACAAGGCATTCCGCGAAGATCTGTTTTATCGTCTCAATGTTGTAAGGTTGTCGATACCACCGCTGCGCGAACGTCTCTCTGATTTACCGCTTTTGATACAACATCTGCTCGACAAAATCTGTGAGCGGAACAGCAAGAAAATTTCGGGCATTACCGAAGCCGCCTTTAGAAAGCTGCAGACCTATTCGTTTCCGGGCAATATTCGCGAACTGGAGAATATTCTCGAACGCGCAGTCGTGCTCAACAGCAAGCATGAAATCGATGTGGGGGATATTCAGCTGGGAGACGGCGCCAGCGTACCCGCCGCGGCAGACGCGGCTGCGCCGGGTATTGCAGCCGCGGTGTTTGACCTGCGTAGCTATCTCAAAGAAGAGATCGCCAAAACGCCTGCCGGAGAAATCTACGCCGATGTCGTGGGTGGCGTCGAAAAAGAGCTGATCCGCATTTTGCTGAACCAGAACCAGTTCAACAAGCGGAAAACAGCCGAAGCGTTGGGTGTAAACAGGGTTACGCTGGACAAGAAGATACAGCAATACGGCCTGTTTGAAATTTAGGCGGATTCTCCGCAGCGCTGTTTTTTAGCATAACACCCTGAGGTAAAACGACCGATATTCAATCAAAAGTATATTTACGCCTGCAACGCGATAAATCCTACTTGTTAGAGCAGATATGGCCGCCAAGATTGTTGTTTTTGAACCCGACGGTATTTACCGCACCATCATTGAAAACATTCTGCTGAAGAATGAATATAAACCGTACTTTGTGGACTCGTCGGCAGAATGTAAAGTTGTCGTCGATGAAATTCGACCCGACATCATCATTCTCGATATTAAGGCAGCCAAACCGCATGACTTTCGTATTCTGTCTGATCTGAAAGTTTTGAGCAATGCGCCGGTATTGCTGACCACAGATGAAAATGTGGATGAATATATCAACGCACTAAACAGCAAGAATATCACGATTGTTCTGCCCAAACCGCTGAAGGGCGCAGAGCTTGCGCGAGTGCTGTCGAATTTGCTCACAGTCGATTCGCGCGTATGGTTCGGTATCCACAATTATTTGCCCGACATGCGCAAATTGCGCAAGGTGAAACTCAAACGCTCGACGCAGGTGCGTACCTGTATCAAAACTATTCTAAACGAGATGCACGCGTGGGGTTTTAATTTCAGTCACGAAACAGAAATGGACCTCGTCTGGCAGGAAATTCTGATCAACGCAGTGTACCATGCGCATGGCTACACGAAGGAAAAAAAAGAACGGATTGCGATCGAACTGCCCGACCCTTATGAAGTTGAAGTCAGCTATGGCGCAAGCGAAAGCGCATTTGGTATTGCTGTGCGCGACGACATGGGCACGCTGACACCCGAAATTATTCTCGAGGCCCTGCGGCAGACGATCGAACAACAGCAGCTGATCGTGCGCGCCGCGGAAACCGGCGAGGATATTTCGCAGATTGTGCTCGACCGCGGCCGTGGTATCGATCTGATTCGCCAGCTTTCGGGAGAGTATTATTTCATTATTGACCCCGGGAATTCGACCGAAGTTATCATTATCTATGACCGTTATTACGAAAAAGATGACTCGGTCGGATCTCTCAAAATTTTTGATCTTTCTTATTATCTGCATTCTGCCTCTGCAGGCCGATAAGGCCGGCGAGTCCGCAGCGGGCCGCGGACCTATCTACGTAACGATCAACGGTCTGCGCGATGACGCGGCCGCGCACACCTGCCTGGCGGCGCTTAACCGATACCGGCAAAAAAGAATGCTGGCGATTGCGCAAAGCGGTCCGGGAGAATACCAGCTTGTGGTTGAAAAAAAACGGCCTGGTTATCAGGTGCGCATCGAAAGAATGGGTACCACGCTCAAAACTGCGCGCACGCTCTTTGATTACGAGGTCTGCATCGCAGCCGCGGCCATCGCGCGCGAAGCGATCAGCGATGAATAGCGCCTGGCGAAATTGCGATTGACGAAGGGTGGTGAGCGACGCGATCTCGCCCTCGAATTAAGACCAAAGGAACTCCATGCTCAAACTGAAATACATCGCATTTTCGCTGCTTTTCACGACCGGACTGGCACATGCCCAATACATCACTGCGCCGCCGGGCGCGCAGGCTGCGTTGAACGCGGCGATCGCGCAGCCGGGTTGTTATGCTGAACTGCGCGGCTACCGTCCGAAAATTTACATTGCGAATTTTCTCGTGCTCGGCGGCAAGAAAGAGATGGGCAAATCGATCGGCGATTATATCGCGCAACGTTTTTCGGGCGACAACCGCTTCGAGCTCATTTCGCGCAACGAGATCGACGAGGAAATGAAACCGTTATTTAAAAAGAAGCCCAAACCCGAAGTCTATCTGCAGACTACGGTCGATCTCGCAGCGGCGAAAAAGGCCGATTGCGTGATTTTCGGGCGCATTTCCAGGAAAGGCAAACAGGTTTCGTTTCTGGTGCGTATGGCCTCGGTAGAGACCGGTGAAAACCTGCGCAAAGTCGATACCGATGTAGACAAGGCCGAGGCGTCAAACTTCCTCGAGGGTGTCGGCGATTCGTTTGTCAGCTTCTTTGCTGCGGCCCCCGTGATCGCCACACCAAAATCGGCAGAACCAAAGGAGAAAGGCGACAGATCGGCCTACATTGCATTAAAAGGTTTGGCCTATTTTCCACTGGGCAATGACGCGTTCTCGTCAGTCTGGGCAACCGGTGCCGCTGCCGAGTTCGGTATCAAGGGCCTGCTGCATAAGAATTTTATTCTCGGCATTGGCGGCGAATATCTGTATTACGCATATTATAACCCGATCGCCTACGCCGGTTCTTACGGTGATTCGGCATTTGGTATTCTCGGGTTTGAGCTGGTGGGCAACAAGATGGTGCATCTGCAACTTCTGGGCTATTTCGGCTTCCAGTTCGGGCAGGCTGGCGGCAGCTGGGATGTCAGCACTGCCTGGTACGGCATGGTAATGGTGGGGCCGCGGCTCGTCATCGATGTCGCGAAGAATTTCTCGCTGATGTCTGATATTCGCTACTCGTTGACCACACCGGGAACCGCTAGTATCTCCGGCGTGAATTCGACTCTCGGTTTTCAAATAAGATTCTAAGAACGGAGAAAAAATGCGGACCGCAAAAAAATCGATCCTGTTCATCGTCTCCCTGCTTTTTATCGCCCATGCCGCAACGGCGCAGGAAGGTATTCCCGCAGAGCCGGTTCATGCCGATGGTTGCAGCCCCGAAATTAGCGGCAATCGTCCCCGCATCTACATTGCGAATTTCTACGTCACGTACGGCAAAAAAGATATGGGCCGCCTGATCGGCGACTACATCGCGCAGCGCTTCGAAGCCGACGGCCGCTTTGACGTCATTTCGCGCGAAGCCATCGAAGACGAAATGCGTCCGCTGTTCAAAAACAAACTGCCGGCAGACAAATACCTACAGACGACCGTCGATCTGGCAGCAGCAAAAAATGCAGACTGCGTAATCTTCGGGCGTATCTCTAAGGCCGGTAGCAAACGTGCAGCGTTTCTCGTACGGATGGCCTCTGTCAGAAGCGGCCAAAACGTTGTGAAAATTGATACTGAGGTCGAGAGAAAACAGGCATTGGCTTTTCTCGAAAGCATCGGCGATTCTTTTGTGAGCTATTTTCAGGCAGCACCCGCACGGGTTATTGGGGCGCGGGCCTAACCAAAACACGACCGCCATC
>CAYHJO010000270.1:0-4965 GCA_964356715.1 uncultured Turneriella sp.
TAAATGGCGATGGATATGCGGATTTGGTTGTCGGAGCCTATGGCATAAATACACAAACAGGTCGCACTTACATCTTTTCCGGTTCAGCCGGAGGCATTGCAACCGTTCCCGCTGCATCCGCACCTTTTAAGATCGATGGTGTATCAACCACCAACTATTTTGGGCGCGGCGTTAGTGTTGCCGATGTCAATGGCGACGCCTACCCTGATCTACTCTCGGGCGGCCCCTACGTTAGCGGCCAGCAGGGTAGCGCATATATTTTCCATGGCGGTCCGGCAACTGTCAGTACGAGCACAGCCGCTTCGGCTACACGCATTATCACAGGCGAAGCAGGCACTGGTCAATTTGGTATCAGCTTCACTCGCTGACCAATGAAGTTTGGTAGACGCTTGTCTACCATTGCTGTAGTGGATCTAAGAATAGGAAGCTACCAAATCCTAAAAGATGTTTACAAGGCATGGCCAAGGAACCCGCATAGGTTTCCTTGGAGGATCTATGAAAACTATACTCATCTCACTCTTCAGCGCTTTGGGCATCTTGTTACTTGCCGGAGCAATCGCACAAGGCTGCGTTAAGCCAGGCGACACTTCAACTGCAACCGGTTCTACGGATGAAGCTGCAGAATTTACGATTTCAGGCGAGGCAATATGAAAAAAACAATCATTTTTGCTACTTTTTTAGGATTTTCTTCCGCGATTTTTTCTCAGGATTCTGAACCAGCTACTACGATTGTAGATGCCACCTCAATAAAATTCAAACTCTACAAAGTTGCATTTTCTAATAACGCTGATTGTACGAGTCCATCTGTCTTTTTTGAAAGTGCTGCCGGTGTACAGGCTGACATGTTAACCTCGCCAACCTTTGGTAAGGGAAAGATGACAGCAGGTACATACCGCTGCCTGATGCTCGAAGTTTCAAAGCTAATCAACACCACTGCCGCAGGCACTTGTACGACTCCCACCAATAATCTGATCTGCACAGACACGCAGCAGAGCAAACTCATCAATGGCGATCCGGTAACCTGCACTGGAGGAACAGGAGCAGACCAAAAAGTTGTTCTTTATTTCACTACACTTTCTGCAGGAAACACAGGCACCAGGGCCCTATTACCTCCAATAAACGCAAGTGATACAACCTCAGGGCTCGTGCTATCCAATCCGATTGTATTTCCAACCAGCAAAAAAGCAATTTTGCGAATCGTCAAAGCATTGATAAACAGCAATACTTGCGCCGTCAGCAATCCCACCATTTCAATTTCAGTTCCTTAAACTCTGATATTCCACGCCCGGTCATTTGCCGGGCGTGAATCGTTTCACCCGAAAAAAGCATGACCGCCTGCTTTACGACGCAAGTCTAACGCATGCTCAAAATCCATCCCTCTGCGATTGTCGAAAACCCCGCCAACCTCGCCGACGACGTCGTTGTACACCCGTTTGCGTATATCGGGCCCGATGTAAAAATCGGTGCCGGCACTGAAGTCGGCATTCGCGCGACTATTAAAAACAAAGTCACTCTCGGTAAGAACAACAAAATTTTCACCGGCGCCACGATCGGCGAGAATGGCCAGGACATTAATTTTAACAACCCGCAGGCCGAGATAGTCATCGGTGACAATAACGTGTTTCGCGAGACCATCACGATACACCAGCCATCGAAGCCCGGCAATGTCACGCGCGTCGGCAACGGTTGTTATATCATGGCCGATGCGCATATCGCGCACGATTGCCAGTTTGGTAACAATATCATCATGGTGAACAAGAGTGGCTGCGGCGGTTATGTCGAAGTCGGCGACGGTGCGCTGATTTCGGGCCTCGTGTTCGCGCACCAAAACGTGCGCATCGGCGCCTACGCGGTGATCGGTGGCGTGAGCAAAGCGACGCGCGACGTATTGCCTTATACCATGAACAACGGCAACCCGGCGTTGGCGTTTGGCCTAAACCTCATCGGTCTCAAGCGGTCGGGCATGAGCCCGGCAGAGCGGTCGGCGATCAAGCAGGCATTCCAGATTTTTTACCTTAAAGACCTCGCAACATCGAAAGCGATCGAAGCGATACAGAACGAGCTCGTACCCTCGCTACCCGAAGGGTCTGCCGAGCGCAAACGCATCGAATACCTTGCGCAGTGGCTCAAGACTTCAAAGCGCGGCTTTACCTTCCACGCTTCGAAGAAAAACGAGATGCCGGAAGAGGAAATTGAGTGAATGTCAAATTTTGATATATATTTTTAATTTACAACACTATTAATCTTTTATCCTTTGGTCATATGCGAAAAACATTATCTATCATTGCGCTGATCGTAATTGCAACCAATCCGGCATCAGCTATCTTCGAGCTGGGCGCTGACGCCAATTATTTCAGCCAAACGACGACATTGAAGGATAACAGTGTATCTCCTTCCAGGACTTACACTTTCAATTTCTCCGGATCTCTCTTTGACATATATGGACACCTAACCTTCGGAATACCCAATGTCGTAACCTTTGGTATCGGGCCACAGATGGCTTTTTCGAGTCAATCAGCTTCAAACCACCCGACCAATTGGCAGAAAGATGAATTGAGCTATTTCCGTTTTGGACTCGATACAAAATTGCAAATGGAAATGATTCCGGGAATTAGCCCATTCGTCAGGTTTTCACTGGGCAAAGACTCTATTGACTTCACAGAAAGCTCAACAGTCAATGGAGCTACTGGGGAGTTGAAGTATACCATCGGCGGATTATACTATAATGCATTGGTCGGCGTTCAAATTCCATTGGCCCCTTTATTTGCATTCTACCTGCAAGCTGGCATTACCGGAGCTCCTAATTCAAATATGACGGTTCAGAGTTTCACGGTTAATGGCAGTAACGTTGCCGTGACTCAGACGGGCACGGTCGATGCAAGTTATACGGGATTCATCATTGGCGGCGGCGCACGCCTGTCCTTCTGAAATAGTATCCCCGAAAACCATGTGGCTGTCCTGCAGCCATGTTAAATGTTTTCCCTCCTGCGATTCATTCTTGATGCGTTCCTATGGGATCTTCCAATCATTATGACGTCGTAGTCATCGGTAGTGGCCCTGCCGGTGAAGGCGCGGCGATGCAGTGCGCGAAAGAAGGGAAACACACTGCCATTGTCGAACTGAGCACACAACTCGGTGGGGAGTGCCTGCACCGCGGCACGATACCCTCTAAGGCGCTCAGACATTCGATTCAACGTTATATTGAGTCGATGTCGAATCCGCTGGTGAAGGGGCATTTCGCGAGCCGTGAACTCGATTTTCCGCAACTGTTGAGCGCGACGCGCAAAATCATCGACAAAGAAGCTTCGCTGAATATGACACACTATGAGCGCAACCGTGTCGATGTCTATAACGGACGTGCACGCCTCGTGGGGCCACATGATATTGAAATTACAGCCGGCGCGCAGGGTGCCGAGAAAATTACCGCCGAGGCGGTCATCATCGCCACCGGCTCGCGGCCCTACCGCCCGGGCGAAATACAGTTCGACGACCGCATCGTCGACAGCGACACAGTTCTCGAACTCGGTTTTACGCCGCGTTCGCTCACCATCTATGGCGCCGGAGTCATCGGTTGCGAATATGCGTCGATCTTCAAGGGATTGGGTGTCAAAGTCACGCTGATCAACCACCGCGCAAAACTGCTTGAATATCTCGACGACGAGATCATCGATGCGCTGAGCTACCATCTGCGCGAGCAGGGCGTCGTCATCAAACACAGCGAAGAATATGAAAAGGTCGAACGCTCGGGCGATGACGTACTGCTGCATTTAAAATCGGGCAAGATTGTTAAGTCGGATGCACTTTTGTGGGCAAACGGCCGCAGCGGTAACACGCGGGATCTGATTGCTTTTGAATCGGATATCCGCATCGACCACCGCGGGCAGATTGAGAAGAATGAAAATTTTCAGACCGCACTACCGCACATCTACGCGGTCGGCGACGTGTCAGGCCCCCCCGCCCTCGCAAGCGCCGCGTTTAACCAAGGCCGTTTTGTCGGTCTGCATATTGCACGGAAGTCGGTGTTCGCCAACCTAATCAAGGGAATTCCCACTGGAATTTACACCAATCCCGAAATCAGCTCGCTCGGCAAAACCGAGCGCGAACTCACGGCGCAAAAAATACCGTATGAAGTCGGTCAGGCGCATTTTCGCAACATTGCGCGCGCGCAGATCACAGGGCAGACCGCGGGTCTGCTGAAAATTCTATTCCACCGCGAGACGCTCGAAATTCTCGGCATACACTGTTTCGGCGATCAGGCATCGGAAATTATTCACATCGGTCAGGCAATTTTGTCGCAGCCCGCGCCGAATAACCGCGTGACGTGGTTTGTCGAAGCCACGTTTAACTACCCGACAATGGCCGAGGCGTACCGCGTGGCAGCGCTGAATGGGTTGAATCGGCTGTGACGTTAATTGTACGAGGCTGAAAAAGCAATCACAACAGAGAACTGTGACAGAGAAAAATCCGAATCTCTGACGTCGCCGTTGCGCGTCTTGAGCAGCAGATCCATGTCGGTGAGGTGGATGTACGAATAGTGCAGGTTCAGGCTCATCCCGAGAGCAAATTTCTCACTCACCCACCATTCGCGGCCAAAACCCAGCATACCGGCCAAACCATTTTTGACGCTGACTTCCTGTTTTGTGTCTGTATAGACCGCCGTTGACGCACCCAGCATACCGGAAACAAAATAGTTTCCACGCGTGAAATAGGTCAACGAGGGTCCCCAGTTTGTAGTTCCCAGCGTGCGATTCACCAGCCGTTTTTCGCTGAGAATATCCGGAGAAGAAGACATATTGGGTTCGCTCAGCACATTGCCGCCGAGATTGATGCCCAGAATAAAATTCTCTTCGATAGCCACGCCGTAACGAATCTGTAAAATACCGCCGGTGCCGGGAATCGATAAGGAGTCATAGCCTTGTACGCCGTTGGCAGCAATCCATGAGAAGCCGGGCCCGCCGGTGAAAT
>CAYHJO010000271.1:0-4964 GCA_964356715.1 uncultured Turneriella sp.
CGTCCTCGGCGGTGCCGCGAGCCATTTTTCCATTGCCGCCGCGAATCTCATTGAACCGAAAATTATTGCGGTCGTCGGTCATGACTTTCCGCAGAAGTACCTGACTTATCTGGCCAAGTTTGGTGTCGATACCAGTGGCGTCGAAAAAAGCAGCGATAAAACTTTTCACTGGTCGGGCTTCTATGAACACGATATGTCGGTTGCGCATACGCGTTCGACCGAACTTGGCGCCTTCGCTACATTCGAGCCCAAACTGACCGAAGAAGACAAACTGCGCCAGGTGCTTTTTATGGCGAACATTGATCCCGTCATCCAGTACAAGGTTCTTAAGCAAATGAAAAATCCGCAGCTCGTCGGACTCGATTCCATGAACTTCTGGATCGAGAGCAAGAAAAAAGATTTGTGGAAAGTCATCAAAGAAGTGGATATTCTTTTTCTCAACGACGCCGAAGTGCGCATGCTGGCCGGCGAACCCTCGCTCATCAAAGCCGCGAAAGCTATTCAGAAGCAGGGCCCCGATATCGTGGTGGTGAAAAAAGGCGAACACGGCGTTACAGCCATATCGCACAAACATATTTTTGTCAGCCCCGCATTCCCTACCGAAAAAGTCATCGACCCGACGGGTGCCGGCGATAGTTTTGCCGGCGGTTGTATGAGCTATCTTGTGGCGAATTCACAGCCGGGTAAAAAAATCTCTGACGATCTGCTGCGACGCGCCGTGGCGTGGGGCTCAGCGACCGCCAGCTTTGCTGTAGAAGGCTTTTCGACTGCCGGTGTCGCCAAAGCGACAGAAAAGAACGTCGAAGGCCGAGTCGCAATCCTCAGGAAACTGACGGCGTTTTGATTCACTTTGCAGCGTGCATCTTGAGCACTCCTCCGCGGCACAAGAAAGTCCGCGTAAAAAAAAACGCAAGAAACCATCGGCCTCGCAGTTAGCTGCGCTAACCGCTACTAAAGCGTTCCGCAACTTGGTAAGCCAAGTTGCTCCACTGCCGATGGTTTCTTTCCTGCGGATTCGCGTTTTTTCTCCCGGACCCCGCAACTTCGGACGAAGTTGCTTAGCTTATATAATTCGCGGGCAACGAGCGAATCCACTCGTCGGTATCGATCGCAATCTGCTTTACGGTTTCGGGGTGGGTGACAATGCCCAGATGTCCCTGTTTATATTCGGCAATCTTGTTCTTGGGTGATTTGCCGGCCAGGTGTCCTTGTCTGACCGTGTCGGGCGGAGCGATTTCGTCGACTGTACCCACCACTGTGAAGTGGGGTATTTCCAGCTCGTTGAGTTCGAGCGTGTAGTTGATTTCTTTGTCAATCGAGGTAAAATTATCGCCGTCAATGAGCGAGCGGATAAACTGGCTGATGACGAGCATCGATTCTTCACAGAAAACATCCTCCATAAAGAAATACCACTCGGGCGGGGTGATCTGCTCGTAGCCGATAAATTCTTTCAGGGTCGGCAGACGGTACGACACGTCAAATGACATTGTGCGGATCGACGCCGAGATGTTGTGCAGGAACGTGAAAAACTTATTGAGATCGATGCCGCCAATGGTCGATGTCAGCGTGAAATTGATGAGCCGCATCAGCGGTTCGGCGAGAATGTTGCCTGTCAATGCCTTGGCCGAATTGCGGAACATGTTGAACCACGCCGATTCTGCCGCTATGCGAATGTAGATCGGCGTCGTGATCGAGACGATACCGTCGATGATGGATTCGGGTTTAATCGCGAGTTCACCCGAGCGTTTTTTGCCAAATTTGTCGTACGCCGCCGAATAGAAGAGCGGAATCATGCCACCCATGCTGTGGCCATACACTACGACCTTTTTCCCCGGGTGGGCATTCTTGAGCCAGTGCAGCGCTACCGGAAAATCTTCCCAGACATAGTTATCCACCGACCAGTGGTAATTATTGAACCATTTGTTGGGCAGCGTCTCTGGCGAACGGCCGCGCACGTCGAGCGTGAAGACGGCATAACCGTGTTCGAGAGACAGCTCTTTCGCGAGGCGGTCCATAATTGAGCGGTTGCAAAAGAAGCCCGGCAGCATTAAAATGACACGGTCCTGTCCGTTAAGGTGTTCGGGCAGATAGCGTTTCAGGCTGATGCTGCAACCGTTGACCGTCGGCACAATAAAATTGGTGTCCTGCCGGTATTTTTCTGCGTAGCGGTTCGAATAGAGAACCATCGATTTGATGGGTTTTTCCTGGCCCTTAAGGTGAGTATAGACCAGGCTCTCAAGGTTGGAGGTCGGGTCGTGTTTTTCTATTTTGCGGCGTGTACTGAAGGCATCGGACGATTCGGCGAGTTCTTCGGAAACGATGAAATCGATGGCGCGGCTGAGCGAAATCATCTGCTGGCGCACATCTTTGCGTTGCTCGGCGTTAAACGATTTGCGGTGAATTCCCCACAGCACACCGACGGGCTTACGGTCGATAATGATCGGAATGCCCACGGCGTAGCGTACACCCTTGGGGCTGAGGCGTTTCATCGCCGCGTGCAGGCGTTCTTCGGAGGCGATGTGCAGGAATTCGACCATCGGCGGCAGATTGTGCGCCAGGTTATACAGCGACTGCCGCATCATCTGCGCCGACAGGTTCTTCTCGTGGTTGATCGCCAGCGGGCGCGTGCGCGACACGAATTTCTTGAATACTTCCACCGACCGGTGCTCGGCGAGTTCGCGCAAATGGAATTGCGATGAGGAAGCTGTCACGCGCATGGCGTGGCCGTCGACCATTTCGAATACGCTGTATTCGAAGCAGTTAGTGAAGTCGGCGAAGGAGAAAGAAACCACCTTGTTGACGAATGCCGACTGCACCTGCGAGATGAACTCGAAGCGCGCTGGTGGCAACGGGGGTATAAAGAGATATCCGGGACCAGGTTCGTACGACTGGTCGAGAAAGACCCGGGACATGGTGCCGCGCTTCATCGGCCATTTTTGCGCGCCGCATGGCGCGGCAAGCCCATCGCGGACGCGGCATCTGATTTCCGTGCAAGTGATTGACGGCGTAGTCAATCTAAAGACACTGCCCCGAACGAATGATATTCTATGCAACAAAGGCCTAATTTTCCCCCACCCAAGAAACCGAGTGGTGACGGAGGAGGCGGGCAGGGCAGATTCAACCGCTTTGCCAAGCTCAGGCGACCAACCCGCGAACACCGAATTAATGAAGATATAACCGAATCTCAGGTTCGGGTTATTGGCGACAGCGGCGCAGAGCTGCTCTCGACCCGCGACGCGCTGCAGCGCGCGAAATCTCAGGGCGTCGACCTCGTCGAAATTACCAAAGGCCAGGAAGTGCCGATTGTCCGGCTTGTCGACTACGGCAAATTTAAGTTCGAAAAGGCCAAAAAAGAGAAAGAGGCCAAGAAAAAACAAAAAGTCATACAGATCAAAGAAATCAAAATGGGCCCCAAGATCGACACGGGTGATTTTGACCGTAAGGCAAAAGAAGCGATCAACTTCCTCAACGAAGGCGATAATGTTAAGGTGACGATGAAATTCCGCGGCCGCGAAATGCAGCACACTGCGCTCGGCGTCGAAAAACTCAATGATTTTTACACCAAGGTCTCCGAATCGGCGCACATGGACAAAAAACCAAATCTCGAAGGGCGCATGATGAGCATGACGCTACGCAGCAAAGGCGCGAAGCCGAAAGCCAAAACGCAGGAAGCCCCGGCTGCCGAACCAGCAGCTGCGGAAAAGCCTGCCGCATCGGCAGCGAACTAAGATTCCGACAATTCTTCCAGTTCCGCATCGGTAAAACCCGCGAGTTTTCTCGCCGCCGTGTTCATGTGTTTTTTGCCGATGCGCACGCCCGGTATCGCAGCGCGCACATCTTCCACAAAAACCGCGGTGGATTTACCTTCCTGTCCGCAGGCGTAACGAAACCAGAAGTCCCCCGCGCGCACATGGCCGATTTCATCGCGGTAGATGATATCGAGTGCGGCGGCGATTTTCGCGGCGAACGGGTCTTTGAACTGCGTCACTTTGCGCGCAAGTTCAGGGTGAGAGTCAAGACCACCGGCTTCGAGATGGCGGTGTGTCGCGGCCATGCGCTGCCTGACAGAGCCTGCAGAGCGCGCCATGGCGTCGTAGATGCCGGAGTGCACCGGATATGCCCCGTAATCTGAGCCGAGTTCGATGAGCAGTGCGCGCAGCAGCGAAAAATGCCGCGACTCGTCGAATGCCACCGCCAGCCAGTCTTCGTAATATTGCGGCGGCAGATGCCTGAAGCGGTAGCAACTGTCGAGAGCGAGATCTATCGCCGAAAATTCAATGTGCGCAATGGCGTGCAGGAACACCGCGCGCCCGGCGGCCGAGTCGAGATGGCGGCGCTTTTCGACCTGCGAGCCATGCACGATCTCGCAAGTGCCGGCGAAGCCGGGCGGGCCGACCGGCATGACTTCGGCATCATGGTCGAACACAAATGGCTTCGCTGCTGCGAGATCTGCCGATAGCTCACTGAGCAGCGCCACCTTGTGCCCGATCGGCCGCGCGCTTAGTATTTCATTCAAAATTGCGAAAAAATCTTTCATGGTTTTCTGCCGATACCCCAAAACGTGTTCACACCCAAGTTTGAGGGTTTTTTATTTTTACGCTGTGGGCCGGACATTACTATCGGTAGTCATGCGCAAAGGTGTCAGACTGTGTATCACCGGTAGCGAAGTCATGAACGGCTTCGTGCTCGACCGCAATACGCAGTTCTTTGCCTCCGAGCTCTACGCGCGCGGTTATGAACTCGTCGAAAGCCGCATTCTGCACGACGACCGCGAACAGATTCTGGCGACCTGGCGCGAGTTTGCCGCGGGCGGCGACATTGTCGTGAACTCAGGCGGTCTCGGGCCAACCAGCGACGATCTGACGGTCGACCTGCTCTGCGAGTGGCTGAACGATACCGCGGTGTACGATCCGCATTCTGAGCGCCGCACTCGCTATTTTTTCGAGAGGCGCGCGCGTGAGCAA
>CAYHJO010000272.1:0-4963 GCA_964356715.1 uncultured Turneriella sp.
GGAATAGTGGGCGGAGGGGGCGCACCCTCAACCCTTTTTCAGCACGAATTTCTTGGTATATTGCTTTTCCACATTCGCCTGCTTCAGCGGCAAAGGATGGTTCTTCAGATTCGTGAAGAGTGGAATCATGTCGCCATAATGCGGTGACTCGGGGTTGCCGGAGACACCCATATGCAAAATAAGCTGCGCTGGTTCGTCGGCTGAAAAATCGACGAGAAAGCGCATCGCGGGTATCAGCCAGACGTCGTGAGAATCTCCCCACAAATTGCCTGCCTGGTTGAGTGTGTGCAGATCGCCACCGGCGCCAATCGGACCGCGGTTGAGATAGCTTCTCAAAAACCCCAGCTTCTTGGTGAATTCATGCTTCCAGTAATATTTATGCAGAGAACCCCAGCGCCATTCTGTGCGGTTATTTCCCATCTCGCGCTCGGTCAGGCGAATCGCTTCGGCAAGCGAAGCCGCAAAAATCATGGCCTTGGTTTCTCTGTCGGCTGTCTGGATATTATCCCAGAACGGGCTGTCTGAACGGCCGAGCAGGTGATCTTGTATTGCATTGTACGAGCGCTTATTGACCGCCTGAAAATTATGCCACAGTGGGCTATCCTTACCGTCGAGTTCGTCGGCAAAGGTGAGGATTGCCATCGCGGAAACAAAGTTTTCGTAAACGGTCGCGGCGGTGGAATCTTTGCCGAGATTGCCGTCAAAACCCTGCAGAATCTTCAGTGCCTCTTGCGCACGGATATTTTCTGCAGCCGGTAGCTGCTCGATTGCCTGCGTCAGTTCGCCCGCAAAACCGACGGTGAAGAGCAGGTCGCGTGCGCGCTTCGCCGTGCGCGAAAGCGTGTCACCCTGAAAACGACTCATGTCTTCTCCGGTCAGCTGCGTACCCTGAGAGATCAGTTCTTTCGCACGCTCGGCGCGGTCGCCGCCATACCACGAAGAAGATACGCGCAGTTCGCTTTCGTCGTTCCAGATCCTGTGGTTTGCGGTCGCGACGAAGCCTTCTTTGGGGTTCAGCACCGCCGGGTTTTCCGACGCGTGGTAATAACCATCCCAGTCATTCTCACCGGTCCAGCCGATGCGCGGGAAAAGGCCATTTGCCCCCTTGCGCACGGGGTACTTGCCCGTAGCGAGCCAGCCGATATTCTTTTCGTCGGCGTAAACTACGTTCAGATAAATGCCGGTGATCTTGTCGAGTGCTGCGCGCGCGGTTTTCATATCGCGCGCTGCTGCCATGTCAAAAATTCCGTTCAGTGTTGTTTCGCGCGCGCCGACGGTGGTTTTGTACGCCAGGCCATAGTCGCTGCGAATATTGAGCGCCAGATGTTTATCGGGAAAAGACTGCGCAAAAGCTTCGTTGAGCAATACGCCGTGCCGCGTGCGTATGCGTTTGAATGCGTGTGATTTTCCGCCGCGAATTTGGATAGTCTCGCTGACGACGTCCGCATTTTCCCATTTGCCTTTATAAAGATATTGCGTGGCGCCTTTTTCTTCGCGCAGCTGTTCGAGAAAAATGTCCTGGTTGTCGGCCATGACCATGGTTGCGCCCCAGGCAATTATGCCGTTGGTGCCGAGCGCCACAACCGGCGTTCCCGGCAGCGCTACGCCCGCCGCGCGGTATTCGGGACATTCGAGGTTCAGCGCGTACCACATTGCCGGCACGGTTATCTGCAGGTGCGTGTCGTTAGCCAGCAGAGTCTTGCCGTTCTTTGTTCTGCTGGCAGCAACGGCCCAGTTATTCGACGCCGGCAAAGAGGGGGAGGGAATCAGCATTTGCCAGATGGCATATGCATGCTCAATTTCGCTTTTCAGCAGCGGATCACCAGAGGCGATCTTCCTGAGATCAATGTCTTTCAGATGATTCGCCTCTTCAAACGGCAGCGGTTCGCCGTCATAAACGGGGAACAGCCAGGTGGCCTTTTCGAGGCCCAGCTTCGAAGCGAACTTGAGAAAGGCGACCTCCTCGATATGGTTGGCGGCCAGTAAAAAAGAGAAGAGCTGATAGAGCGCGAGCGAATCTTCGCCTTTCCAATCTTCGATCTGAATACCCGCCATGCTCACCGACAGCATTTCTTCGAATTGCCGGTTGGGGTAGAGCTTGCGCTGAGTGTTAACTCCTGCTGCGTACGCTTTCAGCATGCGCTGCAGCCTCGGATCGAGAATCTGGAAGTTCTTCTGTGTCAGCGGCATCAGGCCGAGAGAGCGCATATAGACGTCGACGCCCAGAGTTTCTTCGCCCGCAAGTTCGGAAAGGCGGCCGTACGCCATGCGGCGCAGGAACTCCATCTGGAAGCCGCGGTCGGCTGCCATCGCAAACCCTGCGCCGAATGCCATATCGTCGAGGTTTTGCGCTTTGATATGCGGCACGCCGTACGCATCGCGGCGGATCTCGACATCGGCCCCGATGGCCTGCACAGTGACCGTGCCCTCTTCAGGCATAACACTTTTTTTAAGCCGGTACCGCAGCCATGCGTACGAACCGACGAGGATAACGACGAGCAGAATCGCTGCCCAGCGCAACAGGCGGCGCCGGGGCCGCGGCTGGTAACTCAGATCGTCAATGGCAGATGTATTGGCGCCCGGCTCCGTTTTGCGTACGTCGTCGGTTTGCTCCGCATGAAACAGCGCATTCAGCTCCGCTTCCGACGTCGGATCGCCTTCTTTGAGGCGCGCGCTGGGACTGAGCGCTAATTTCTTAACTGGTTTAGTTTTTGGGCTTTTGCCGCGGGTTGAAGAGGTTTTTTTTATCGGTTTATTGCGCGCCATCTGCAGAGAAACCGGGCGCAAACGTCAAGTTGGCAACTCAATTTCAAAGGCTACGAGATCTTCCCTGGTGCCTTTGTCCGCGGAATAGTCCTGAACCGAGGTACACACGATGCTGCCTTTGTGCATCTGTACCACCTTATCGACGTAGGTCAACCCTAAGCCATATTCGAGAGTACGGTATTGCTCGTGTACGACGCGGGTAATCCGGAAAAACGGCTCGAAAACCATCTTGCGGTAATCTTCGGGTATCCCGGTGATCTCTGCGGTACCGATGTGCAGCGGAGTGTTGAGCACGGTGACCAGCACACGCGTGTGCAGGTATTCGACCAGCAAGGTAACCATGCCACCGGGCGGCGAAAATTTCATCGCATTGAGCAGCAATTCGCGTATCGCCTTGCGCAGGAAAGTTAGGTTGAGTTTAAGCGGCACGCCCGAAAAGCGCGGCGGTAATTCGTTGAGCAGAATACGGTGACCGCGAACGTCTGCAACAGGGCGCATTTCCGCGATCAGTGCCGTCAGCATCGCATAAAACTCACCGAGGGTCGAGTCTTTAAAGTCCAGCTCGCCCGCCACCAGTTTCTCGAGCTCGGCAAAGATCTCCACCATTTCGGTGACCGCACCCAGGTTGTCTATGATCATGTCGACGAGGTTTTTTGATATTATGAAATTCTGCCCGTCGGGGGTTTCTTCGGCGACGGGCAGCATCCAAAGCAGCGTGCTGAGCGAACCAATGCCGCGCCCCTGCGTCATCGAAGTGTGGATGTTACTGAACATCGCGTGGGCAAATTTACCTTTCTGCCGCCGTGAGAGCTGGTCTTTGATGCGCTGGGTAGCGAGCTGCTGTTCGCGGCGTTCCGCGCGTTCGAGTTCGGCCTCGCGGCTGATCGCGTCGGTCTCGGCGCGTATGCGCGCCCGGTCGACGGCGAACACGAGATCCGCCGAACCGACGGGTTTTAGGAGATAATCGTAGGCACCCATGCGCATCGTTTCGATTACCTTGGCAATATCACCATCCGCAGTCAGCATAACGACGACCGGTGCGTTTGCCCTCGCCATCAACCAGCGCAGTATATCAATGCCCGATTTTTCACCGGGCAGCGCCATATCGCAGAGTACGGCGCCGTGGCCGATTTTTTCGAACGCATCCATGGCCTCCGCTGCGTTCGAGGCCATGCTTATGGCGTACGGATGTGCAGACAGAGATCGTGCGAACAGCGTCTGTTGCGTGGGATCGCCTTCGACAATCAGTAACGGAAATTTCTGCTGCATAGGGAGTTGCTCAACTGAATATCGGCATTCCGCCTGTCAGTCTGAACGTGCAGCCCCTGTGAAATGGAGGCCTGCCGGCGCCTGACTCAGGCTCCGCTGGCAGCGAAGCACCGCACAGGACTCTCAAACGATGTGTATATCGATGCGCTTTCCCGAAAGATTGCCCGAATTTTGCAGCTCAATTTCGTACTTGCCGACGGCGAGTTGTGAAAACCAGGCAAAATCATCGCGCAACGGAATCGATTGCAGCAGTCGTCCCTGCCGCCGCAAATTGATGAATTTTGGCCGTGGCCGGTAGTTCTGCAGTTTAACGGTGAGCATCACGGTGTCGTTGCCGTCTTTCACCACCTGATAAAACAGGTCACCCTGTCTCGGTTCGCTGGTCATGAATTGCAGCGCTCCGGTCGCACCGCTCGCCGCCGCCTCACCGGTCGATCTTACGGCAACCATCTCGTCGCTGTTGGTCAGATTATAGAGGTCGTGTATGTGGCCTGCAATGAGGCGCAGCCCGTCTTTCAGGCGGATCACAATCGTGGATTCTTCTTCTGTCGGCGCGGAGGCATAAATTCTGTTCATGACGATCTGCTTGAGGTAGGCAGGGGTAGGCAACAACGGCCGGTCACCCCAGGTGAACAAAAAAGCAAGTGTATCCTGGAACAGGCCGAAGTCGGCGCTATTTGCCTTGATTGTCTGCCAAACCTTATTGCGTGTCAGTTCTTTTTCAATGGCGCGCGGGTCATCGACGCGGAAGAATTTTTCGGCGATTTCAACGATCTGGTGTAACGGCAGCTTAAATTCACTGCGCTCCGCCGATGTGCTTTGGCGTTTATTCATCGCCACGATCGTTTCGAATTGCACCAGCATTTCGAGCGCTGAAAGGTTTTCCCCTGCGAGTTGAATGGCTTCTGCCTGTTGGTTATCGCTGAGA
>CAYHJO010000273.1:0-4914 GCA_964356715.1 uncultured Turneriella sp.
GATCTCTGGCTCCACAGGGGCCTGCGCGGCGCAAAGCGATCCGACCTTAGGCAACAATGAAGTTGCGACGATGGAATATACCGCGAATATCACAACTGCGGGTACGGCCTCTTTTAAATACAAAGTGAGCAGCGAAGCTCCGTCTGCGGTGAGTTCAGTTAAAGTCTTAACCGGCGGTATCAACTACACTTCTGCCCCAACGGTGGTCTTCACCGGCGGCGGCGGCACGGGCGCAGCGGCAACTGCGTCGGTTGCCGCGGGTTCAGTGGGCACGCTGACGCTGCTCACGGCGGGCAGTGGTTATACATCTAATCCCACAGTCACATTGACCGGCGGTGGTGGCGCCGGTGCTGCAGCGATCGCTACACGCGCTGGCGTAAGCGTCACGGGGCTCAACCTCACAGCCGCAGGAAGCTATACGTCTCCCCCAACGATTTCTATTGACGGAGACGGTTCCGGGGCGGTAGGGCAGATAAACATAGCCACAGCCGGTGTTGCCAGTCTGGCCATTGGGTCGAATGGCAACAATTACACGGCTGATCCGTCGTGCACCATAACGGGGGGCGGCACCGGCGCAACGTGCACTGCCGATGCGCGATTCACACTGACGGGCGCTTCTACGGTTACCAACCAGGGTGGGTGCACTACCTCTGCTATTACATGTACTGTCTCGGGCGGGTCGTGCTCAGTGAATACTACGACTTCAGGGTGTTCGTGTTCCGGATGGGGATGTACAGTACCTTCAAGGGTGTCGTCGTTTAACGTGTCTGGCGGCAATTATGCAACCAGCGCCTCTGTGGCGATTTCTGCTTCGAACGGCGGTGCAGGCACAGCAACGGCCACAACTTACGCGGGCATGACAATTGCCCTGGGCGCTGCAGGTTCAGGTTATATGTATCCGCCGACAGTGACAATTAGCGGCGGCGGCGGTAGCGGCGCGACTGCCACGGCTACTCTCGCTGCAAGAGGCATCACCAGTTTGACTCTTATATCCGGTGGTTCCGGTTATACATCCGCACCGACTGTTACTATTTCCGGGGGTACCGGTGCCGGCGGTGGCGCGGGCACGTCTACCGTTCCGGCCAGCGCCATCGAATCCCTGACGCTGACCAATGGTGGTTCGGGTTATACCAGCAATCCTTCTGTATCGATCACTGGCGGCGGCGGCACTGGAGCTACGGGCAGCGCATCTGTTGATCCCATGTCGGTCGTCACCATCACGCTCACTGCTGGCGGCACCGGCTACACATCAGCTCCTACAATCTCGTTCACGGGTGGGGGCGGTGGCTCAGGCGCGACCGCGCAGGCGTTTGTGAGCGGCGATTATTTGAAATTTTATGTGGATGACGTTCTGAAAATGATCGTCTACGGAAACGCAGGGACCTGGTCGACATTCACCACACCCAGTCTGCCTGTCGGCATACACCGGCTGCGCTGGGAGTTTGTTAAGGACGCCGCGACGAGCGCCGGTACGAACCAGGCATTCCTGGACGACATTGCGCTACCTGGAAACAGGGGTGTCACGCGATTGGCTCCCGAAAAGGTTGCAATCTTACTGAACCAGCTTTATATCACGTCGATAACCAACATTGCAGATATTCTCAACGGCGTCGGTTTTACACCGGGATTGGATAACCTGATTGCCATTATTAATCAGGTGGAGTTTCCGTCGGATATCGCCGCGACTCCCAGCCTCGTATCCATTGTGAATAACCTGTCCGATATCACGACATTAACAGATATGATGAATACGCTCAGCACAGCCGTTGGTGTGAAAAATATGGTTGAGCTTGTAGACCATGTTGGTCAGGGGGACAAGCTTGCGTCCCTGGTGCGCAATCTTGCGGGCGGCAGTCCAGGTATTAAGATGACGAACATCATCAATGCCCTCGACAGTCAGGGCACAAGTGCGCTCATCAGATCGCTCGATCAGTTACCCGCAGCCTTCCCGATGGTCGCCACGGACGATCTGAACGAAATGGTGATCCTTATCAATGGCATTACGAACACGGCTCATATTCCCAGCATTATCAATGAGCTTTCCATTTCCGGATCACAGTCCACGGTGCCGAACTCAAACAGCGCACCGACGGGTGGCATGAAGCTGGGTCTGGTCCTGCAGGCAACCAAAGCCAAGAGCATTTCCAGCGGTGATTCTGCGACCTGTGACACGAATATTTCGAGCTTCTGCACGAAGAACCATCTCGTGCGTCTGATGAACGATATTGCAGGTTCGGTATCAGGCCCCAGCAGCGTCGGTAAAATCGTCACAGCGCTCGACGCCAATGCGATCACTGCGCCAGGAACAACGCGAATGGTCGAGGTGCTCTACACTCTGAAGACCATGAATGCAACGGTTTACAACAATGCGCTGTCCAATGCAACAGCCGACATTTTCGGTCGCCTGACGACAATGATTGGCGACATGGGTACTGTTGGTGCACCGAATGTCGCGCGCCTTGTGAACGAAGTCAACTATTCGTATCTGGGTTCACGCGTTGCCTATCTGATTCTGAATACCAACCGGGTGCGCTATGTTTCACGCCTGATTACTGAAATGACAAACGTCGATCTGGTGATTTCGCTGATCAACAACGCCGCAACAAACATTATCAAAGTGAATGATCTGCTCGATCGCCAGGGCAATCTGTCTTATGGCACCGGGGCCATCGGCACTGTGCCGGCTTCGTATTACACCGACGCAATGCAGACGACCACAGCAGACGGTCTCGGTCGTCTGATCGTGCTGATCAACGAGGTGTCTGGCTCAGGGGTAAATAATATTGTCAGCGTGATCAATTCGGTATTTGATCTAGACTTTCTGAGCAGCACAACGTCGACATTCAGTTATGGCAGCAAATCCGACGGAACAGGGTTCGGTATGCTCAACGCAATTACGCGGATCCGCTACCTGTCTAATCTGATGAACGGCGTGACCAATATCAGCCTGATGATCAATATCATCAATGGCCAGTCGGGCAATATGACCAATGGCATTGATTACGACAAAATGCTCTCGCTGCTCAATAACATCGGGGCATCGCAGCGCAAAGGCCGCGCATGTGCCACCGCCGGCGGCACGATAATTTCTGCTGAAGATTCTGCGACCTGTACTTCGCGTGGTGGCACCTGGAATCCCGCCCGCGCCAAGGTTGTGGGTGATGTTTCCATTGTCTCAGAGGTTATTAACGAACTGGGCTGGAACACCTCGACCGGTCTTGCCCGCACAATCGCCGAACAGATGCGGATTGTTACTGTAGTCAATCAGGCCATTTATTGCGGCATCAGACCGCAATATGACCGCGATTCAAATCCGGGTAACCCAACAACAGAGTACTATGGCTGCGATTCGACAATGACATACAATTATGTCAAAGGCAGCAATATCTATGACCAGCGCAATCGCGTGAGTAACTTCATGCTCGGTCTCGCCAGCGCAAAACCCGCGGCAATTATCGTTGGCAACGTCACCGATACGAACAAAACCGTCGCCATTCTCAACGGTATTCGGCGCATTAACCTGTTGGTGAAAGCCGTCGACTGGATGCCGGGTGAAGTTACTGCAGATCTCGTAAACTTTACCAACCTTTCGCGCATACCGACAGGCTTTGTGTATCTGGCTAACAACCTTGACCCGGATGAGGACGTGGCAGCAACCGCGTTCACCAGTATGATCCACTGGGGTACTGGTATTCCCGGAGGCACCGGCCGCAATGGTGCGTGTGAATATCTGACTGCGATCGGTCCGAAACGTCTGGGTGGTGTCCTTAACACCGAAACCGGACAGTACCTCGAAAGTATTATCCAAATGTTTGGCTGGCGCACGGCGATTCCTGCCCTTGTTTGCGGCCTGGGTGCACATCAGGCCGGATGGAGCCAGGACGTATCACCCACGACCTATAGCAGCGGTACGGCTTCGGATGGCACTGCATGCACAGCCGGTGCTGCCTGCCAGCGTATCGCCGGTGCGGTCGGTACATCATACTTCAAACGCGTTGAGACCGTGCCGATCGTCAACGCCCCGACGCCTGGTGCCCGTTATGGCACAAACTATACGCACACCTATCAGGCGCATAGCCAGGCCGAGTGCGAGAACTATTATCCTGAACAATCGGGAGCCATGGGCTTTAATCGCGATACCGACATGATTGTCTCCCGCGGTTTCGCGCCACTTTGGGGTATCAGCGTTGAAGCTGGCATCGGCGGTGTCTGGGATACGCTGAAGGGCGCCGGCATCATCGGCTGGATGCTGCAAAACGGCGGCAGTCTCGGCACACCGCCTTTGGTTTCTACCGGTAACAGCATCACTTGTACCGACGGCGGTTCCGGCGACGAGTGGAGCTGCATCAAGCAGGGGAAAGATGTATCGCCAAACCTCTCGTACTACCGTTGGGGTAACTATTGCTCGATTCCAGGTTATACTACCTGGAGCCCATGCGAAGGTGCGGGAGGCCGCTGGATGCCGAACAAGAACTATTCGACTTGCGGTTTGAATCCGAATACCGACGCGCCGCAGGAATAACGGCGGGGTACCGGCGTGCCATAGGGTGCTTGCCGGGTTGGCTGCCAAACGGGGCAGATCATTCGAGAATGCTCGTGCTGAAGCTGCTGTTCTGTGCTGTGCTTTTGTGGCCCGTCGCCTGCGGCAAAGCAGGCGCACCCCGCTATGACGTGGCGATTATCGGTGGTGGGCTCGCGGGCCTTGCAGCCGCGACGCAGTTGAATGGCCTCAAGGTCATATTGCTCGAAAAATCAGATCGTATCGGCGGCAGAGTCTTCACGCGCACAAAGCACGGTGTCGCGATTGAAGCCGGCGCGCTCTTCGCATATGATCCGGCTGTTCTCGGTTTCGCGCATCAACCCTCGCGGTTTATTGCGGGCGAGCAAAAAATGGCGCTTCGCCACCGGAATCGA
>CAYHJO010000274.1:0-4843 GCA_964356715.1 uncultured Turneriella sp.
AGCGCAGCCACCGACAACATGCTGTAGTAACGGAATTCCATAAACGGCCTCAAGTCCCCCGAAAAGACCCTTATAGGCATAGTAACTCACGCCCGCAGTTGCAGCGAGAAAGTTCAGGTAACTCGAAACATCGCCGGTCGTGCGATCGACGTCGTACATATAGACCGGCATATACCACAGACCACCGGTCCAGGCGATGTCGCCCGAGCGCACGCCGACCTGCGCGCCGCCACTCACGCCACCGGTCGAGTAGGTAATCAGGCACTGCCGGCTCGTCAGGTTCTGGCAGCCATCGGCAGCGTTCACAAGGCGATCGGCGAGTCCGGTCGTGAGCGGCCCTGCCTGCAGAGCCCAGCCGCCCCAGAACGTAGTGTAGATATCGTATTTTTTCGGTTTCGTCGGGTCGACCTCGACGCCTTTATGCACCTGCGACAGGCGTTCGGTTTGCTGCGCGAGCGGCGGCGTGTAACCTTCTTCCCAACCGCTGACCGAAAACCAGTGCTCGACTTCGACGCGCGCCATGTGGTGCCAGTGGATGTCGCGGTTGAGGTTAAACTGGTTGCGCCGGTTGAGGCTCTCTTCAAAACTATTGCCGAACGCTGCCTGCACGTTCGAGTGCTGCACGCCGTAAAGCAGGCGAATCACAGGCCGTGAATAAATTCCGCGGCCGGCCGGATTGATCGTCAGACCGGTTTTGATCTGGTAGGTGTACTTGGTGTCTGTGTCGCCCCATTCGAGTCCTTCGGTGTCGGGAATTCCCTGCGTGTTGCTTTTGATCGAGTTGAAGTGCTCACGGTAACGGTTGCCGATCGTCGATTTTTCGCGCGCATAGACGAGTTCGAGCAGATAGTGCAGGTGCTCTGTCACATACCAGATCGGGCGGATGACGAACGCATAGCGTGTCGCGTTGTAGTCGTCGGGCCGTATCTTATTGTCGTTATCCCAGCTTTTGCCGAAACCGAAACCCATATTGAGATCGAAATGGTTCGGCAACAGACGCAGCTGAATCTCGTCGTAGAGATTAAATTCATAGCGTTCGTCGGTGAGTTGCGAAATATAGATGTCTTTGCTCTCGCCGTCGAATGTCTCTTTGACCGCAATCTGCGGAGCCTTCTTCTCTAAACGCACGCTCAGGTCGTTCCAGTAAACTTTGAACGGCCCGATTTCCGGGCCGCCAAAACCAGTCCATGCGGTGTAGCGCCAGTAATTCGCGCGCGTCTGCTGCGCCCACGGAAAGAAGTCAGAGTTGCCGGGGTTCTCGAGCATGAATTTCTTAAATGTTTCTTTGCGCATGACATCCGCGTACTGGATGTTCGGCGTCTGTGCGGGCGCACCGCGCAGCGTTTCGTTTTCGCGCTCCCACATCATCTGGAAAGTCGTGCCGATCTGCCATTTGGGCAAAAAGCGGTTCGTGAAACTTTTTAAGGCCTGAATTTCATACAGGTTTACTTTGATGAGGCCACCGACCGTCGGTATCGTGGCGTACTGGTGGCCGTCCCAGCCGTCGTACGTGCGGTTACGGTAAGTTGCCCAGCCCGAATCGCCGGCACCGGCAAAATATTCGAACCACTTCATGCGCTGCCCGGCCCGGAAGCCGATGGTGTCATAAAACACCTGCGAGGTGAAGTTGTCGAAAATACCGACGTAGCCCATGTTGTACCACAGGTTACCCGTCTGCGTCACGAGCGTTTTCAGCAGCACGTTTTCGGTTTCGAGCCAGATATGGTTGATACTGAAATTACTGAGACTACCCTGGCCGGCGTTGTAGCCGCGAAAACTGCCGCCTTCGATGCGCATAAAAAGTGTCGCGCGCTCGCCGCCTTGCTTCTCGGGGCGCACGACGTGGTAGCCGAAGTCGGCCATCAGCCACGGTGTCTCATTCATTAAGCGGCCATAAAACGGACCCCAGCCAAGCGTGGGTGAATTATAGCCGAAATCATCCTGCGCGCTCATGCGAAAATACATGTTGAAGAAAAAAGGTTTTGGAATTTTGAAACCACTTTTTTTTTCTTCAATGTCTGCAGAACTGGCTGCTGGTGCGGTCACCAAAGCTTCGCCTGTAGGATTTTTCCCGTCGGGCGAAGTTTCTGTCGAGGTTGCCACCGGCTGTTTTGTCAGACGGATTTTTCCCGTGTCGGCGGCCTGCGCCCACAACCAGAATGCCGATGCTGCGCCCGTTAAGGCGAGAATTTGAAACCCCTTTTTCACCGCTTCTACTGTTTCTGCAGAATAAGTATGCTGCGCGGCGGCAGCGCATATGTGCCCGTGATAGTGGTATTACATTTTGGCGCCGAGGGGTTAAAAGTCGCATCGGTGCTGTTAGGGCAATAGTTGCCGCTTAGACTCGCATGAAAACCTTCAAAATAAAGCTGCGTGTCGGCGACTACATTCCATGACCCCGTCGGCACGTTGATGGTGTGCGTTGTCGTTCCGCCGAGATTAAAAGCGATGAAAATTTCTTTTTTACCGCTCGGTGGGTTTTTATAGCAGAGTGCAATGACCTTGTCGCTGCCGCCCCAGGCAGTGCTGCCGGCAAAATTGGCGTCGCAGTTGTTGGGTGAGCCGCCGATATCGTGCCAGCTCATGTCGCTGGTGATCGCGGGGTAAGTCGTTTTACCGAAAGCCCACAGATTATCTTTGCGGAAGCGGATAATCTTGCGTGTGAAATCGTACATGCGGTAAGCATAAGGGTCGGCCACCCACACACCCCAGCGAAACCAGTTGTACTGGTTGTCGGCGCCCGCGGTGTATGCGTTGTTATTGCCGAACTGCGTGCGCATCCACTCGTCGCCGCCTAAGAGCATCGGCGTGCCGTTCGAGACCATCAGCAGCGTGATGAGGTTGCGCTGGTTTTGCCGTTTGAGGTTTTCGTTAAAGCCCCAGTCGCGCGAATAGTTGCTGCCGTCGTCGCCCGAATAAGGGTCCACACCCAGCGGGTTCAAAGGGCCGACGCCGTTGCGCTTCGCATTGTAGCTCAGTAAGTCATACATCGTGAAGCCGTCGTGCGCGGTAATTTTGTTCACACCGTGGTAAGGTTGTCTGCCATCCCAGCTTTCGTTGTATTTTGCCGCGCTGCCGGTCAGCGCGCCGCCAAAGTCGACGGGTGTGTCTGAGTTCAACCGGTAGTCGTCGTGATTGATAACGCGCCTTGCGACACGCTTGAAAAGATCAGACCACTCAAAATAACCGAAGCCGGTCGAATAGGTCGTGTCGAGACCGCTGCAGCCGGTTTCATAGCCGGCATATTTGTCGCTGTCGGTGCCATAACAGTACGCTTTCGGATGGTCGCCTAAGCGATAACCGCCTATCGACCACGGTTCGGCGATAATGCGTGTGTCATAGCGCTGCAAAACCGGATCGTTGATTATCCACATCGAAGCGGCCATATTCTTGCGCGTCGCATTGGTGCTGCTGTATGATTCAGCACCCCAGTCTTTCCAGTAGTTGTACGAATTCCAGTTGTTCGATGCCTGGCCGTCTTTTTTTTCGAGCACTTCGCTCAGGTCAAAGCGAAAGCCGTCGATGTGCATCTGCTCAACCCAGTAACGCAGGCTGTCGATGACCATACGCCGCACCGGCGGGTGTCCGGTGCGCAGCATATTGCCCGTGCCGGTGTGGTCGTAATAAAATTCTTTATTGGGTCCGGTAACAGCATAATAACTGTAGTTGTCGATACCGCGGTACGAGAGAATCGTCGCGGTCTCTGCGGGGTCATAACCCCAGAAGTTCGAAGGATCGTTCGGGTTGACGGGAACGTTGCCTTCGATCAAAGGAACTTTTTCTCTCCACAATCCGCCTTCGCCGGTATGGTTATAGACCACGTCGATGATCACTTCGATGTTGTATTTGTGGAACTGCTCGACCATCTGCCTGAACTCGTTCACCTGCGAACCCTTTTCGGGCCGGTACGCATAACCGAATTCGGGTGCGAAAAAATTCAGCGTCCAGTATTTCCAGTAGCCGCCGTCGTTGCCGGCTTCGTGTATCGGCAGAAACTCGACGGCGGTGATGCCGAGATCGGCGAGGTAGGGCGCGAGTTCACCTGTGCCGCGAAACGTGCCGGGAAAACGCGCACGGTAGTCGCCCGCGAGACCAGGTATGCCCGGTAGAGCAGCAGCAGAGATACCTTTGGGATGTACCTCGTAAAAGATGATGGAATTTTTATCGCGCCGACTGCCGACAGTCTGTTTACGCTGCCAGTACGCATTTTCGTCGCCGCTCCAGCCATAGTTGTTGTCGCGCAGCACGATGCCCTTGGCGGCTGCAGCGGTGGTGTCGACGTGGCGATATGGGCCCGATGCCGCCATACCCTTTGACCAGTCGTGCTTGCGGTGCACCGCCTTCGCATAAGGATCAAGCAGAAGTTTGTTCGGGTTAAAACGGTTGCCCTGATTATCGAAATCCGACTTAAAACCATAGAGCGTACCAGGATACCACGATGGGTGGTAGTCGAAATTGGGACCCCACGCGCGATAACCGTAATACGTGCCGTGGCCGACGCCGCTGATAAACACGCACCACACGTTGCCGAAGCGTGACATCTGGAATTCCTGCACGGGGTATTTGCTTTCGGGATCGTCGAAGATTAACAGCTGCACGCGCGTGGCGCGCTCTGAATACAGCGTGAAGTTCACGCCGCCGTCGACAATTTTCGGGCCCATGACCTCGAGATTCTTGATCATCGTTGTGTTATAAGACGGCGCGTAGGGCTCGGCATCGTACATGCGGAAGAAGTCAGATTTCGGGCCCGCGCATGTCGAAATCACTGCTATGGAAATCCATAGCAGGTGTTTCAGGAAATTGAACTGCAGCTTCCCGTCATGCCCGCGAAAGCGGGCCTCCA
>CAYHJO010000275.1:0-4240 GCA_964356715.1 uncultured Turneriella sp.
ATGAGCGGCAGGCTGGTATTTCAAAACACGGCCTTCGAGTACCAGGTCGGCAGCCGGCACCTCAATGATCACAATACCTGGTGAAATCATCGTTTCAACTATGAATGATACACCGCCCTGGCCAATATCGGCGGTGAAGCCTTTCACGAGTTTTCGCGCGATGACGGTCTGCATCGGTTGCACATATTTGTAGCGCGGATGCGCGCGCCGGTTGTCGTCGAGAGTCGGAACATCAGTCATGGAAACCTTCGCTTATGATAGACAGTCGGCCATAATAACCGCGCAACGTAAACCAAAATTGGCATGACAGAGCACTCACCTTGACAGGCATGCTGCCCGAGATGAGCCGCCAGATCATCGCACAACCTTTGACGGTAGAAGGATTTTCACCCTTCGGTCAGGTAATCAGCGCCGGGCTGAAAGCCGGTGCAAGTGCCAATCAGGGCACGGCGGTGCGTTTCGACTGGTGTGCGGAGCTCGTGAACACGCGTGGCAACGCACACCCCAATCTCGCGGTCTTTCGCAGCACGCCCCTCACGCTGCCGGTAAAAATCGCGCTCCTGGAGCGGCATCCGCACAACACGCAGGCATTTCTGCCGATGTTAGTCAGTCGCTTTCTGATCATTGCCGCGCCGAATAGTGCCGATGGTGCACCCAACACGGAAAAATTGTCGGCATTTCTCTGCGCGCCGGGTCAGGGCATCAACTACAATCCCGGCGTTTGGCATCACCCGATTATCGCGCTGGATCAGTCTGCCGAATTTGCGATGCTCGCCTGGGAAGACGGCTCTGCGGGCGATTGTGAGGAACACATGTTAAATGCGCCGATTTGGATTCAGCTGGGTGAGTAAAGGAGTTCTATGAACAGGAAAGATACAGCCAGCAAATCGTTTTCGCAGGCGCAGGCCAGGCTCGAAGGTAATCCTGAAAAAATGCGCGCGCTGGATGCAATGGAGAAAACCGGCGGCGAACCGGATGTGACCGGTCACGACAAGGAATCCGGAAAATATATTTTTTACGGTTGCTCGGCAGAAACCCCCAAAGACCGCCGCAGTCTTTGCTATGACCGTGCAGCGCTGAACTCACGCAAAGAGCATAAACCCAAAAATAGCGCCATGGACATGGCAACCACAATGGGCATTGAAATTATTGACGAAGAGCAATACCGGGAATTACAGACGCTCGGCAATTTTGACCTGAAAACTTCCAGCTGGATAAAGACACCACCTGACATCAGAAAACTCGGCGGTGCTCTGTTCTGCAACCGTCGCTACGATCATGTTTTCGTCTATCACAACGGCGCAGAATCGTATTACGCCGTACGCGGCTTTCGCGGTATGCTTGCAATTTAGAAAAACAAAAGCGGGGAATAAAATTCCCCTGTCCCTGGGGTCGCGCCATCAGCTCTGCTGCCGGCCAGGACCGGTCTCAGAGGCGGCCGCCAAAGACAAAACCGATGCCGAAACCGCGCTCGTCATCCAAAGCATCGGTCATCTTCATGGTGACATCAAATTTGACATTGTTGAGGCTCTTAAGCACGGGGACACGAAATCCCGTATGAAAAGTGCCGCGGGTTCCGGCTCGGGTGGGCGCGTTGCCATAGAGAAAATCGTAGTTGGCAATTTCATTCAGCCAGCGCACATAGCCGTTAAACACACCTGGGAAAAAATTGAGATCAAAGCCCATCGAAAAATCGATGTCGCCCGTACGTGTTATCGAACCAAGTGTTTTCCCGACGACAACCGAGGTGTCGGCCTCCATGCCAAAAAAAACCGCTTCATATGTAGCGGCAAGGTAAGCCTGACCCACCGAGTACGACGGGGAAGAGTTGAGATTCTGATAGCTGCCACCTACAGCGAGGGCCGAATTGCCGCGACCCGACCATGGTGAAAAACGGCACTTGCTGTGGATCAGCAGATCATTGTTGTTTGTGCCTTCGGCTGCATTAAAAGCTCCGCCGACTTCCACCCGGTCAAAGAGTGCAATATTGAGGTGTGGAACATTGTAACCGCTACCATTATAAAAGTAATTGTAACCTGCGGTCATGGCTGCATTGCTATTGGTTCCCTCCCAATTGATGCGTGCAGTCGGCGTAGAAATCAAACCAGTCTGACCAGCAATGTTAGTGGAAGTATAAGCGCTCAGAGGAGCGGCAACAGCAACGATCAAAAGCACACGCAGTACTTTTTTCATAACGCCTCCAGCCATTCGGCAATGATAGTATGGTAATGATTCGCCAGCTTGGCAAAAAATATTTGGCTTTGACGCGGCATTCTCGCATGACTAACTAACCCCCATGGCAAAAAAAGAATTCGACCTCGTCGTCTACGGCGCGTCCGGTTTTACCGGCCGTTTGGTCGCTGAATACCTGACACAACGCGGCATCAATGGTTCGACAGGCTCACCAACCGTTTGGGCAATGGCCGGCCGCAACACGGCAAAACTCGCCGAAGTGCGCGACCTGATCGGCGCTCCCAAAGACACCCCACTCATCGAAGCCGACGCCTCAAACCCAGCTTCGCTCAAGGCCATGTGCGCGCGCACGCGCTGCGTGCTCACCACTGTTGGCCCCTACCAGCTCTACGGCTCTGAACTCGTCGCCGAGTGTGCCGCATCGGGCACCGATTACCTCGACCTCAATGGGGAACCCGCGTGGGCGCGCCAGATGATCGACGCGAACGAAGCCGCGGCCAAAAAAAGCGGCGCGCGCATCATTCTGTCGGCAGGCTTTGATTCGATTCCGTTTGATCTCGGCGTGTGGTTTCTGCAGCAAGAAGCGATTAAGCAGTTCGGGTCGCCAGCGCCGCGCGTCAAAGGCCGCGTGCGCAAAATGCAGGGCGGCGCTTCGGGTGGCACAATGGCCAGCATGAAGGCGACCTTTAAGGCTTCGTTCAAAGATCCATCCATCCTGAGTCTGCTCAATAACCCGTTTGCGCTGACTCCCGGGTTTGAAGGGCCTTTGCAACCATCGGGGATGGTTCCCGAATACGATAAAGAAGCCGGAGTGTGGGCTGCCCCGTTTGTCATGGCGCCGATCAACACCAAGAACGTGCACCGCACGAACTTCTTGCTGAACTACCAGTATGGCAAAAATTTTGTCTACGACGAGATGATGCTCACGACGCTAGGCGAAGCAGCGCGTGCACTGGTCGATGCCGCCGCAAAGGCCAACCCATTTTCGGGCAAAGGCCTCAAACCCGGCGACGGACCGTCGAAAGAAGAGCGCGAGAATGGCTTTTACGATGTGGTCTTTACGGGCATCTATCCCGATGGCCGCTTTTTGAAGACTTCGGTCAAAGGCGACCGCGACCCGGGTTATGGTTCAACCAGCAAAATGATCTCCGAAGCAGCGCTGGCTCTACTAGAAACCAAATCGCCGGGCGGCGTCTTCACTCCGGGTGGTGTGATGGCGGCACCGCTCGTTGAACGCCTGCAGAAGTACGCAGGATTAACTTTTTCGGTCGAATAGGTCACACACTGTAGAGACGCGCAACTTGCGCGTCTCTACAGTGATTTCAGAAATTCCACGAACACTCCAATTGCCGCCGCGACATCTTCTGCCTTCACAGTCTCAATCGGGTTGTGGCTGATGCCACCCGGGCTGCGGATGAACAGCATTGCCGTCGATGTCACCTTAGATAAGATTGCCGTATCGTGACCGGCACCGCTGGCGAGCCGGAAATTGCGGTGGTTATGTTTTTCCATAGCAGCGGCCATTCTGTCTACGAGCGCCGTATCACACTTCACGACTGCCTGCACCTCTTTGGTTTCAATCTCTAATTGTAGATTGCGGTGCCGTGCAATGAACTCTGCCTGAGCGAGAATGACCGATGTCGCTTCGTCGAGTACCGCCTGCTCGCCGTGGCGGATGTCTAAACTAAAATAGACTTCGCCGGGTATAACATTGGCACCGCCAGGCCGCACCTGCGCCATACCAATCGTCGCCACTAGATGCGAAATCGAGTGCGCATATTTTTCCACAAAGACCGAGAGTTCAGCGAGCGCCGCAAACGCATCGCGGCGACCTGCCATTGGGGTGGTACCCGCATGGCTCGCCAAACCACGGTAGAAGAGCTTGAGACGCGATTGCCCGACGAGGCCGGTTACTGCACCCAATGCCAGATCCTGCGCCTCGAGAACCGGGCCCTGCTCGATATGCACTTCAGCAAAACCCGTGACCTCAGAGAAATTGTAAGCTGCACTTTTGAAATCCGCAGCATTGAGGCCAAAGTTTTTGATG
>CAYHJO010000275.1:4250-4840 GCA_964356715.1 uncultured Turneriella sp.
TGGCGTCTGCCATCGTGATATCCTTTTCATCAAGGCGTGCAAGATATTCGTCTTTGAAAAGGCCACTGATTGCCATCGAACCGAGATATGGCATCTTGTAACGCACGCCTTCTTCATCGCTGAAGCCAATCGTATCAAAGTGAAAATCCAAATTGTTTTTGCCGATGGCCTGTGCGGCGGCGATACCGATCAGCACACCGAGCATGCCGTCATATTTGCCGGCATCGGGCACGGTATCGAGGTGGCTACCCGTGAGAAAAATCTTAGACTCCTTGCCGGGCAAGCGGCCAATCAGGTTGCCGAGGGCATCGATGCGCACTTGCATGCCTGCCGATTGCATATAGCCGCGTACCTTTTCGTGCGCCTGCTTCATCGCATCAGACATAAAGGTGCGTTTGAGAATGCCCGGAACCTCGGTGCATTGCGCGAGCTCGTCGGCGCGCGCGAGGCACTGCGCGGCTAGTTCAGAATAGTTCATAATAATACCTGCACGTGAGTAGGCTCGTGCACTGCGCGTCAATCATCTGAAGTCGCCATGCCCCGCGAGCGGCCCAGCGGCCCCAAATACCCAAAGCGTAGGGCAATTCGGA
>CAYHJO010000276.1:0-4773 GCA_964356715.1 uncultured Turneriella sp.
TATACTCGACACCCTGCCAAAGTGGCATTGCACAGCATCTTGGCTTAGCCACGGAAAAGATGCGCCATTCGACCTACAGCAAAACCCGATTAGCCGACGAATTTCTGCGGCAGGAAGCCGCGCAGAAACGCCGTTTTACGATGATTCTTTCGGTGGTGATTGTTCTCGCGGCGGCGTTGCAGGCATTGGTGCGCGTGCAGCATGATTTTCCGCTGGTAGCACTCATCAGCGTGTTCACGGCCGCGGCTGCGCTGGTCACAATCTTTCTTGCGGCGGCCAGAAAGCAGAACGCCGCAAGCCATACAATACTCACCGCGGGACTCATCGGCTCCACCGCGAATCAATATGCCACCGCCAGCGCGACGATTGGTCCGATTGTCGCGGCATTCGCAATTCTCGCCGCCGCGTTATACCTGCTTTCTTCGCGTTGGGGCCTGTTTTACGGGCTACTGGCATTTGTGCGCGTCTTTCTCCTCAAGGCGCTGGTGCAGACCGGCCTGATTGCCACAGCCCCGCTCGTACCGCTTAACGTCGAGTGGTATTCCGGCTTAATACCCGGATGCACCTTATTCTTTTTCGTGACGATTGCGGCAAAACGCAATACCGAAAGGCTGCTCAACCTTTACCGGGAAGCTGCGGAAACGCGCACGCGATTTCTGTCGCGCATGAGCCATGAAATACGCACACCGCTAAACGGCATTCTCGGGCTCAGTCAGGTTCTCTCGGATAAGGCGCCCGAAGGCGAACAAAAAGAATTTCTGAAAATCATTATTCGCTCGGGACAGCACCTGCTTTATGTAGTGAACCGCATTCTCGAAATCTCCCGCGTCGAACACAAAGCGCAAGCCGAACACGAGGCATACAATCCTGTAAACCTGCTCGAACAGGTCGCCGATTTTGTGCGCGCGGAGATTCGGCAGAAAGGGATTTCCCTCACGCTGAGCGTGCAACCCGGAGTCCCTGAGATTCTCTACGGCAACGCAGGTGGTATCAGGCAGATACTCGTGAACCTGATGAGCAACGCGGTAAAATACACAGAGCACGGCATTATTGGACTAAACATCGCGGTCGATACGGAACTGCCGCCGCGCGAAATAATATTTTCCGTGTCGGACACCGGACGCGGTATTAGTCCGGACAAGCTGGCGGCAGTGTTTGAAGCCTTCGAACAGGGCAATTTCTCCACGCCGGTCGATCGTGGTGTGGGCCTCGGATTAACGATCTGCCGTGAACTCTGCGAAGCGATGGCCGGCAGCGTCGCACTGCAAAGCGAGGTGGGCAAAGGCAGCACATTCACCGTGCGGTTGCCAATCGTACACACGAGCGGCGGAGCGCAGGAGCGCGTATCACAGAATATGGCTCCGCGCCGCGGCATCAGTGTGCTCTACGTCGAAGACGACGAAGTGAACCGCATTCTGATGGAATCGATGCTCGGCAACTGGGATCTTCAGCTGCGCACCGCTGCTGACGGCATGGCGGCGATGACTGAATTTTCCCGCCACAAATTCGATGTCGTGCTCACAGATATACACATGGCTGAAATGGACGGTTACGCTTTTTTTGACGCCGTGCGCCAATATGAAATCACGCATAACCAGCAGGCGGTGCCGGTCATTGCGATTTCCGCAAATGTTATCCCCGAAGAAATACAGCGCGCGCTGCACCACGGATTTTTTGCCTACATCGAAAAACCGTTCAGCCGGGAAAAACTGCTCACCGTTCTCGCGAGCGCTGCCGGTGAGCGCGCATGAATGGATCGAGCATCTGCCAGAACCACGGCTGCCTCACCTCTTCGGCCACGCCGTAACGCTGCGGTCTTTCCGGCGGATTGTGGTACGTGCCAAAAACAATATCCATCAGCGGTGACAGGTTGGCGTAATTGATAAGGCCGCGCCGGTCGAGTTCATGGTGCCAGTGGTGCAGATGCGGCGACCCCAGTAACGGTTCAAGCCAACCGAGGCGAATGCTGACATTCGAGTGGATGAACAGCGCCCACAGACCGCGGAAAGTCACAAAGCCCGCGATCTCATTCAGATCGAGGCCAAAGAGAATCGCCGGCAGCGTCTCGAGACCGCGCGTGTAGATGTTGTCGAGCGGGTGTTCGCGGTACGCGGCTATGTAGTCGACCTGTTCGGCCGTGTGGTGCACGCGGTGAAAACGCCACAGCAGGGAAAATTTATGCTGCGCGCGATGCCCCCAATAGATGAGAAAATCGCTGCAAAGAATCACGAGAAAGATCCTGAGCCACAACGGCAAATGCATGAGCGCCGCAGGCATAAAACGGGATTGTTCCATGAAGCTGAAGATCCCACTCAGCACAAAGATTGTCATCGCGTTGAAGGCCAGAGCCTGGCCGAGATAGAAGGCAAGGTCGTTCAGCCAGCCGCGCCTGAGAAAGCGGAAGTGCGGCATCCGTTCTAAACGATCGGCGCGCCAGAAATATTCGAGCGGAATAAAAACTGCGCTGATTGCCGCGAGGTAAAGAAACGCTTTGACCGTCGTCGCAAACAGCAGCACTGATTAGTCGGGAATGTACGATTTCGAAGTCGGCATGACTTTTTTCTTTTTCTTCTTCGGTTTTTCTGACTGCTTTGACTGCTCTGCGGGCTGCTGCTTCACGTTTTCGTTTTTGCTATCGTCTTTCTTTGCCGGTTTTTTTACCGGCGGCGCGTCTTCGATCGGTGTGGGTGTGCCTGACTTGCTCGACTCGAAAACAGGTGTGGGCCGCTCTTTCTTTTCAGCCTGTTTTTGTGCATAGATCACCGCTCCCGCCAGAGCACCGGCGGCTAAGAGCAGGGAAAAAAGTCTCGCTATCATGGGGTATTATGGACCGAGGGCGTCACCATGGGAAGCGGAAAATGCGGCAGATGGATCTTGAGAGCCTTCTGTGTTGAATCCATGCTCACCGGGTACCGGGCGATGACACCATGAACGTAAAATAGAAAGCAATGCAAAAGCCGGCGATAATCAGAATCAATCCACTGAGGCCAAAAAGCAGAATGCGTATGTCTTTCGATGCTCCGGTAAACGGATTATGCGTGAAGATATATTTTACCACGCGAAAGACACCCGAGTCTTCGAGAAAACTTTCCATGTTGATTGCTTTGCCCGACAGCCGGCCCGAAATAATCACCAGCCAGCCGCCGCACAGCATCAGAAAGATGGAAAGAATGAGCATATCAGAAATGTGTATGGTCGTCGAGCGGCGAGTTTTTCTGGTCGGTGTGGTAGAGCGACGCAGTGTTCGTGCAGACCGCGAGAGCGTAATCGGTCTTAGGCTGCAGCGTGAATTTGAGCGTCTTCATGCCATTACTGAGCGGATGCAACTGTAACACCGAGCCGAACTCCATGTTCTGCACGGCCAATGGAATCACTTTTTTGTCCTGATTGATAAGCGTTGCCGAAGCCGCGTGGGCGGTTGCTTCTCCCTGGCCGGTAACAACGGCGAAATAATAGAGCACTTCCTTACTCATACGCATTTTGATTTCGATTTTATCGGCGACCTGACCGGTTTTTTCCGTACGGCAGATAAAACCTTTTGCCGTCATCGCTGCGGAGACTTTGCGGACTTCGCTCTCGATGGCGGTTTCCTGCGCACCGGTCATCGCAAAACCGGACAGAAACGCGGCGCAGATCGCATAATATCTTCTCATTTACCCCACAGCCGGTGGTGTTTTCACTTCTTCAACACTATTTTGACTTTGGCCCATATCCTTCCAAACGCGAAACGTTTGGAAGGATATGGGCAGATTTCCCCAAAGAATAGGCATGCTTTGACGCGCTGTGCGCGTCGCGAAAATCTGGCCCGTGCTCTTCTTTATGCAGCAGAGTATTTTCTTTGGCAGCATGCTCTGCTTTGTCATCGTGCTGCGCAACTTCGCCGGCAGAAATACTTCGCACAAAACCTGGTTTGACGCAATTGTCTTTGCTGCCGGTGGCGTGCTGCTTTTCTATGCGTGGTGCAATATCGCTGAAATCTATTTTGCCGTTAATGTGCTGAATCACATCTACGTGCCCTTCGTCTATTTTATGGGGCCTGCAACCTATATCGGGTTCTTTCTCACGGTCGATGTCGAATTCCAGTTCACACGTGGCAAATTGCTGTATTTCGTCCCCGGCGCCATCTTGCTCGCGGTGTTACCCGTTCTCGCCGCAATCAATCCTTCTTTATTTTTGCATCGGCCCATGGATTTTTTCAAGGGGCAACCACCAACGCTGCTTGAATACCTGCTGGTCGGCGGATTTTCGCTGAACCTGATCTATTACCTGCCGATATTCAGGCGTACCTCTCTGCTGTTTAATTTTCAGGCACTCAAGACCCAGCTCGCCGCGCGTATTTTGCTGGGCATCTATGCGGCGACAACTGGCATCACTGCGCTGATCATCGCGGCTTTCGCGCTGCGCAGCAGTTTCTGGCTATACCTCGCGGCGACTTTTACTGCCTACCTCGCAGTGCTCGTGCATATTTTCCGCCGCTTCAGCCCCGAACTTTTCGAACAGATTCAGGTCGCGATTGAAAAGGGCCGCGTCTCGCGCCTTGAGGGTATCGACCAGAAACAGCTGCACTTTGAACTCATCGAACTCATGACTTCTGAAAAGCTCTACATGGACGATGGCCTGACGCTCGCGAAACTTGCCGAAGAGACCGGCATCCCTGTCGCCGAGACGCAGGCCGGCAAGGGGTCGCTGCGCTTCGACCATCCGCAGTGCCTCGGGGCGATGGGCGTCACCGGGACGCGCGGCGCCAACATCGTCGCTCGAGAAGCGGATCTC
>CAYHJO010000277.1:0-4669 GCA_964356715.1 uncultured Turneriella sp.
GATCAGGTGGATGTCAGACGCTGGGCGATTGGCCGCCGCAGCTGCAGCCGCCAGCCCTTCCAGGACTCGATTGTAACGTTCGTGGAGATTCAAGGGCCTGCAAATCCAGGGGTGGCGATTGTGCCTTCGACTGCGGTGTCTGCCGTACCTTTATACGCAGTGGACACATTGGCGGCAGCGGTAGAAAAACCCGTATCAGAGAAGCTCGTTGAGGTCCAGCCGGCAGCACAGGTCGCTGCGGGCGCTGCGTTGCTGGTCAGGCGCATCGATCTTTTCGGCAAGGTGGCCCCCCCATTCGCACCAAAGCTGCCCCATGGCCCTGTAGTGCAGCCGGTCACCTGGCTCACGATCGTGCCCGAGGAATCCTGGATATTGAGCGTGCCCTCGCCCGAGTTTGACAGCGCAATATCACCTGTCACAAAATCAAACTTAGTAAAGGCTTTCGAAATCTGTTTACCCACAGTGTAAGTGCTGTTCGCCTTGATCGTGGCACAACTCGGCAGCACTACAGCGGCGGTACCACCCCCCACGCCATTGAGTTTCCAGTTGGAAATGCTCACGTCAAAGCTGTTGCTGTTATAAATTTCGATAAATTCGTCTTCCGACGCCCCAGTGCCCGCTGTGTCTTCGCTGCCCATCCACATGATCTCGCTGATGTAGATGCTGTTCGCCGGCACGGCCTGCGTCGCGCGGCAGCCGGCCAACGGATCATACCATTTGCTGAAGTCGGGAATGTCATACACACTGCCGGCTTTGTCGTAGGGACCTTCGGCCAACAGCTTCACATTGATCTCAATGCGCGGCGAGATCAGATCGGGTTCAATCGGGCGCTTCCATGTTGTCGCAGTGAGATCAAAACGATCCTCTGAATCTGCCGCGGCTTTAGTCGCATTATGATGCACGGCAAAGTAGGCGTAATAACGGTCACCATCTTTCACCGGATGGTTCAGGCTGTTGAACAGGTTGTAATCCAGAATATACGACGAAGCGTATCCTCTGGAGTTTGTCGCGTAGACCTGCAGCGTATAGGTAGTGAGTTTTTTATTGAAGTACCGAATCGGATGCGCATTCACGCCGCATTCGTATTTGCCGTAATTGGGATCTGTGGTGAATGGTATGCGCAGGCATTGCCAAACGTCGGGATCTACGAAACCGGGGGAATCTGCCGGCTTCGTCACAGGGTAAGAATGCCCTGCGTCGGCGATCAAGGTCGGATAGTACGAATTGAAATCCGCATCAAAACCGAAGTAGCCGGGTTCATTGGAAAATCCTAATGCATCAATTTTTTCATTTCTGAATATCAGCGCGTCTTCGCACTTCTGCCTGTCAGCAGCCGAAACGCAGCTCAGGCTATAGTCTTTTTTCTTGTAAAGGTAAAGAGCGATCATGCTTTGCTGCGTGAAACGCGCATCGTTTTGGATGCCGCGGCTGGAAAGATTCGCGACAATCTGCCCTTCGGGAGTCTGCTGCACCGCTCCCTGATTGGGTGCTTCGCCATTCGAGCCAGCATTGCACGCCACGAGCGTAAACAACGCCGCGCAGACTAAGTACCACTGCACGCCACACGGGGATTTATGGATGACCAAACGGCAACCATTTTACGTTCATCTGTAAACCTAACAATTGACGCGGTGTGTCAAAAACCCGTTCTGCCGGCATGACTGAACCTTTATTCACAATTTCGCAAGCGGCACCCGTGCCGGTAATCACTCCTGGCAGCGCACCTGCTGCCCCGGCTGCAGCACCCGCTGCCGGCGCCACTGCGACAACTGCGGCACCTGCAGGCGCAAAACCTGCTGCGGCGCAGAGCGACATGAGCAGCGCACTTTCGAGCTTTGCACTGCCGGTGCTAATGATCGTTGTCTTCTACTTTCTGCTCATCAGACCACAACAGAAGCGCGAAAAAGACCGCCAGAAGCAGCTCAAAGCCCTCGAAAAAGGCGATAAAGTGCTCACACGCGGCGGTATTTTCGGCACAATCGTCGGGTTGAAACCCGAAGAGAATGTGGCGATCGTGAAAATTGCCGATGACGTGAAGGTTGAAGTCTCCATCGCCACGCTGGAAAACGTCGTCCACAAAGCCGGCTGACATTAGGCGGAGCTATAACCGTGAAGCGCGCGCTGGCTATCTTTCTCTTTCTGGTACTTTGTGCCTCTGCGCGCGCCCAAAACATCTTCGACGATGAAACACCCGACGCGCCGGCGGAAAAGCCGCCGGTAAGTGCCGAGAAGCCGGAGAAAAAACCCATGGCCGAAGACGAATCGGACGAAACTGCAAAACCCGTAGCCAAAGCGAAAAAGAGGCGCGGCAAGGGCGGTAAGAAAAAGAAAAAGGTGGCTGTCGAAAGCGCTAAATCCGGCTACTCAAGCAGCGATATAGCCCGCGCTTCATACGAATGGGCACCTGACACGGAAGCGTTCGCGTTGCAGAGCAACGCTCCGGGCATTCGCCTAACTGACGCGCCTATAGCCGTCAAAACAGCACAAACCAATGCGAAACCCGAAGCCATAGAAACCAAACCGCAATCGCAGGGTTTCAGATTACCGCAGATTCCTTTGGCACAGGTTTTAATTGTCGCCGGGTTTGTACTTTTGTTTCTGATCTACCGCTTTCGCGTTGGAAAGCAAATTAAACGCAAAAAATATTAAGAGAATAAAGGAAATCCCGTGAGTCCACTAGTTCGATTTTTTGTTATCCTGTCCGTTGTCGGCCTTTCGGTCGCGCTGATCTGGCCGAATATCGGCGAGCGCACCATCAGGCTCTATGCCAACGAGCAAATCGCTCCCGATAAGCGCGATGCCGCGCTGGTGCGGGCTGAAAAGTATATTCAGGACCATTACCAGCACAAATATCACGTCGAGAAGAAAACCGGGAAGCCACTCGGAAATCCTAAAGGCGCAGAAGAAGCGTACCTGAGTATTACCGGTAAGTTTGTACAAACCGCTTTTCTCAACGAACTGGGCAGGCTCGACGGTATCGATCCCGACCGTGTTTCTCTGGAACCGATGTGGGTTGAAGAAAATCTGAAAGCCAAGCCGTTCAAACTGGGGCTCGACCTGCAGGGTGGCATGAACCTTGTGCTCGAAGGCGATTTCAGGAAGCTCAAAGAGATGCTCGATCGCCAGTATCCCGCTGACATGATTGCCGGTCTGCAAAAACAACTTGAAAACGAAAAAGACGAAGAGAAGAAGAAGGCCACGAAAAATAAACTCGAAGAGATCAAAAACGCCCTCGATTTCACGCCGCAACGCAAGAAGCAAGACGTCGAAGGCGCACTCGAAATCATGCGCTCGCGCATCGATGCGCGTGGTGTTTCCGAACCCATGATCCGTATGCAGGGTGAAGAGCGCATCGAAATATCCCTTCCCGGTGTCGCAAATCCGGATCAGGCCAAGAAACTGATTGCTTCAACTGCGCGCGTGGCCTACCACCTGCACGATTCGGCAGGCGAAGCGGGCCGTCTCACCCAGGAAGCGAACCGTGAATTTCCCGATTTTTTCAAACAGGTGACCGAATTCCAGAAACAGGAATACATCCGCAAACTTGAAGCCAAACTCAAATTCCCGCGCAACCTCGGTATTTATCTCGTCTATGACAAACGCGCCAACGCGCGCGGTGTGAACGAGCTGCAGCCGCGCGAATTTATGGTTCTCGATAACCAACCCGTATTAACCGGTGAAGCGATGAGCCGCACGGTTTACGCAACGGTTGACCCGGAAAAAGGACAGAATATTGTGAGTTTTGAGCTTACGGCTTCTGGCACCGACACGTTTGCCAGGGTGACTACCGAAAACAAAGGCAAGCTTTTGGCAATTCTAATCGACAACAAGATCCGCTCGGCACCGCAGATCAACGAACCAATTCTCGGCGGTCGCGGCCAGATCAGCGGTAATTTCACAGCTCCCGAGGCAACGGACCTCGCATTGATTATTAAAGAAGGAGCGCTGCCTGTGCCGATGACAATCGTCGAAGAGCGTTCTGTCGGCCCCACTCTCGGCCAGGAAGCGATCGACAGCGGACTCAAGGCAATTCTGATTGGCTTCGTTCTGGTTTTTGCTTACATGCTGGCCTACTACCATGCATCGGGGTTCATTGCCAGTATTGCGCTACTCGTCAACCTGCTGCTCATGGCCGCCGTTTTCGCTCTGATGGACTTCACCATTACGCTGCCTGGTCTTGCCGGCGTGGTGCTCACCATGGGTATGGCGGTAGATTCGAATGTGATTATCTACGAGCGCATTCGCGAAGAACTCGCGCGCGGCAAATCGGTGAAACTTGCCGTCGCGGCTGGTTTCGAGCGCGCGACGCTCACGATCATCGACAGTAACCTCACGACGCTCATCGCGGCGGTGATCCTTGCCTCAAAGCTGGGTGTCGGCCCGATCAAAGGTTTCGGGGTCACGCTGTTTGTCGGCATCGTCACTACTCTGTTTACGGCGCTCGTCGTCACGCGCGCCATCATGGAATGGCTCGCCTATTCGGTTGAAGTCCGCTCGCTGTCGATCGGCTTCGGTAAATACAGAAAAGCATCAAAGCTCGCGGCAGCCAACGGCGCCGTCAGGGGAAAAGTATGAACTTCCATGTCATGAGATTTAAGTGGATCAACCTCACCGTTTCACTGGTGTTCCTTGTAGGCCTTCTCGCTCTGACGTTCCAGAAATTCGGCGG
>CAYHJO010000278.1:0-4615 GCA_964356715.1 uncultured Turneriella sp.
GCTGCGGCACTGCCGCGCTCATCGGCCTCGTCCTCGCGTTCTTCATCCACGCCGGGGCCCATGGCGACCACGACGCCGCGCCCGTGCGCTACGCCTCGTACCAGGTCGCGCACGCCGACACGCCTTTGCCTTTATAAGCCAGTTCTGAAGGAATGCCGAGAAAGCGTGCAGATGCGCCAGTCGCGATGATGACCGAGTCTCCTGTATATGTTGTGCCCTCAGCGCTAATCCTGAAAGGTGCGCCGCCGGAAAGCTCTGCTTTGTCGGCCAAAACGGATTTGAGCACTGCGCCAAAACGCTCCGACTGCGCCCTGAAGTGATCCATCATCTCGGGGCCCTGAATGCCCTGCGCAAATCCGGGGTAGTTTTCGACTTCGCTGGTGATCATGAGCTGACCGCCGCGCTCGATGCCCTCGAGCACAAGAGTTTTCAGATTCGCGCGGCCGGCGTAGATGGCGGCAGTGTAACCCGCGGGGCCGGAGCCGATGATGATCGTGTCGTAGTGGTTCGCTGACATGGGATGAAAATAACGGAAACAGACTCATGCGGACAATAATTTAGATACGCGTGGGTCGATTCAGAAATTGGCTTGGCTGCTCAAAGCGCAGTGCAAATGCAGATGTATGCGCTCCCCGATGCTGGCCGGCCTGATTTTACTCTCGTTCGCGGTTTTTCGCTGCACCGCCGGCGTTGCGCACAGCCTGTCCGTGGTTCTGCCGACGCCGCACCTCAGCGCGGGCGGCGATACAAAACAATTCGGTAACCTGTTCTTCTACACAGACCGCAATATCCCCGACACGAGTCTGGCCTATAATGCGCTGCTGCAGGGCAAAACAGCCGAGGCCATGAACCTGCTGGCCCGTATCGAAGGTGCAAACCTGCCCGACATACAACGGGCTTATTGGCAGACCGATGTCGCTGTGTGCTTCATTCTCGATGGCAGATATAAAGAAGCGGATGAATTGCTCATGCAGGCGGGACTGCTTGCCGATGAAGAGGCGATCCGGCACAACCACCGCGTCAGCGTCTACCTGAATGACTCGCAGAAACTGCACAAAAAGAAGAGTGCTCCGGTCGTGAGCGGCGAGACCGAAAAGAAGGATGAAAAAAAGTAACCGCCTGTTGCGCGCCGGCGCGGCCCTTTCCCTTCTTCTGTCATTCGGCGCCTGTGTGATGCAGGCACCGCTGCCTCAGGATTATTATTCCGGTACAGAGAAAATTGCCGGGGGTAAAGCGCCGTCAGTTCCCGTGGTGACTTTCAATAAGGCGCAGCTACGCGTCGATTTTACCGCGGCGATCGACCCTGATACGGCGGCGGAGGTTGCCACCTACTATGTCTATTTCTATAACGGCATACCGCAGACATATTACCAGATTCGCGATATCGATACCGCGCTCAATTCGCCGGCTGTGCGGGGATTCAATCTGAATATTCCCGCAGACGGTAAGCACACGCTGGTAGTCACGGGATTCGACGGCTACCGCGAATCGGCAATCAGCGATGAGAACCGGATTATTTTCGACTGGCCCTAAAACCGCGATTGGAACTGCAGCGCGATGTTCAGGCTGCGGAATTGTCTCGTCAGCTCGCGGAACTCATTGTCGCCGATCTCTTCGTTGTATTTACGCGCGGTGCGGTAGCTCGAATAGATCTGCCCGATATAGGCACCGGTTGCAAACGTGGTGAATATGATCGATTGCACGGCGCTGTCGCGCATAAAGCCGTCGACCGCGAGAAACGCCGCGCCGCCGACGAGGCTCAAACTGACAAGCCCGGTATCCCATTCGCTGAGGAAAAAATGGCCGCCGCCGGGAAAAATAGCCGCGAAGAAAATGGCCCAATAGGGACTTTTAGTGGAAAGTTTGCTGGCTTTGTCGAGCAGCGGCAGCGTACTTTCGAAAAACTTGTCGTATTGTGCGTCCATCGCGGTCGCGGGTTTTTCTCCGCCGTGCTTTGCGTGCCATAACTTTTTTGCCGATGCCATGCGGCTGTGTGCGTCGGAAAATTTACGCCCGCCGGCCGCTGCCATTCCCGTGTAAATCGTATAGTCGAGCAGGTACGGCTCTCCCGCGGGCGTGGTTTTGAGTTCGTCGATCAGCCGCAGCGCATTGGCGAATTCCGCGTTTTCATAGTAGCTGAGCGCGATATAATTCAGCGCGAGAAATTTCAGACGATCGTCTTTGGTTTCGGTCAGCGGCAGCAGCTCGTGTTTGGCCTGCGGAAAACGGCCGCCCTCATAATACATTTTGCCGATCTGGAAGTGAACCCATTCGAGTTTTTCGTAATCGGGAAACAGAAAGACGACCTTCTTATATTCAGTGATTGCGCGGTAATAGTCGTGCTCATCGGCAAAGGCGTCCGCGAGTTTAAGAAATGTCTGCGGTCTGCTGAAATCGGGGGCAGCGTATGCCCTGGGGGCGGCGACCGCCGGTACCGAAAAACAGAGAACTGCGAGCAGAAAAGTGTAACGCTTCATCAGTATTCTTTGGGCACGTCGAGCGGATGTTCGCGTTGGCCGGGGTGGCAGCGGATCAGGCGGTCGGTGCCCATCAGCATGCCCTTGAGCAGGCCGAACTTACGGATTGCCTCCCCGGTATAGCGCGAGCAGGTCGGGGTATAGTGGCAGGTCGAGCCGCTCAGCGGGCTGACGTACTTCTGGTAAAAGTGGATCAGCGGATTGCTGCCCTCGCTGCGGTGCTCGTGGCGGGGCGGCTCAACCTCTCCCGTGACCGGATGTTGGCGCGAGATACTCCACGGCTCTTCCGCCGCCAGCGGAAGCGGAAACAGAACGGGCAGGAACACAACAAACGTGAAGGCCAGCCGCAGCACTGCGCAAGCCTGAGGCACGATGCAGTGCGTCAATGGATTTCGGCCTGCCGCACAGCCAACAAAATTACCCGATCGTTCAATTTGGGTTGTAACTTTACCGATGATCTAAAGGAGAGACTCTATGCTGCGCGCCCTGATTATATGCTTTCTGGCCATAACCGCTCAAAGCGGATTATGGGCGGTCCCGTTCTACTGGGAACCCAAAACCGAAGAACCAGGGTTTACCATCGACATTCCGTCGCTGTGGACGCAGGCCTCGCGCTCGCGCGACAAGGTGGCCAATGTCCACTTCGAAAAACGCGACCGGTTCGGACGCGTGGCGATTGAGGTCCGGTCTTACAGCGCAGAAAATACGGATCTCGAACAACTCGTTCTGCAGCTACGCACGCGTCTCGCGGTCAAATACGACCGTATTTTCCTCGTTAAGCGCAAAGAGCTGGGTTTCCGCAAGAATATGGAAAAACAGGTGTGGAATGCCCGCATCGGTAAGAGCAATTATACGCTGACGACGGCATTTGTCGTGGCCGATGACAAGGTGCTGCAGCTGGTCTGCGTGGCACCCGTGAACCGCCGCAGGGAATATGAGTACGTTTTCGACAATGCGCTGTTGTCGCTCGATTTCGCCGACGGCAAACCCGATGGCGATGCCGGTAAACCCGCTGCTGCGCCGGCTGAGCCTGCTGCGCAACCCGCGGCGCAACCTGCCGCGGTGATACCTGCGCTGCCGGCCGTGCCTGCAATCCCAGGCGCGCCTGCGGCCCCGGCGATTCCCGCTGCACCCGCCGCGCCTGTGGCAAAGCCTAAGCCGCCCAAAATCGAATTCTGAGAGGACTATGTATGATGCTGCATAAGAAATATTTTACCGCTGTGGTCTTGAGCCTCATGGGCGTTTTCACCCTCGCGACGCTAAGCGCCGCGGATGACAAAGCTGCGGCCGCGGTAGCGGCCCCGGCAGCGGAAGCAGAAGAGGGCAGCGATGATCTGGGCGCGCTCGGCGGCGAAATGGTCGCGCTGTGGGGCGAGGAAAAAGTCTGCGTCGCCGAGCAGACCAGCAAATTCGAAGAACCCGTCATATCGATAGCCTGCAACGCCGAATATACGAGCAGCGAGCGCGATAAGGTCCTCGATCTGCTTTTCAAAAAGGGTTATAAGTTTCGCGGCGAGTCGTACGATATCAAGGGCACGACGGGGCATTATTGGTATAAATTTGAACGGCGCGATGGTTCGCGCAGCCGTACGATATTTGTGCGCCTGCACGTCACCAGCCAGGGCCCTCTGTGGGGTGCGGTTAAGCCGCCCGCGCGCATCGCGATTTACGTCGATAACCTCGCAACCAACGACGAGCTGACGATGTGGCAGACGCTCGGTGTCCCGTTAACCTTCGGCCTCAAGCCCGCAGAGGGTGCCAAAGAACTGGCGCAACAGGTTGAAGAATACAAACAGGAGGCGTGGGCGACTCTCGACCTGCGCGCGGGCTCGTTCACTGAGCCCGATCAATCCGCCTCGATACGCAATCTTCTCGAGCAGGATCTCATTGCCCCCTATATCAAAACAGTGCTGGAACAAACCGGCGATGTCTGGGGTTTTGTGATCCGGGATCTCAACAACATTACAACCACTGTCGCGTCGGCGCGCGCGGTATTTGCCGCCATCAAGGCCGAGGGCAAGAGCTACGTGCTGCTACCGGCAAAATATAACCGCGCGCTGACGACCACCGCCAACGTCATGGATATCAACAGCCGCCGTGTCACGTACGATATGGCCTGCATGTGTGCGAAGTCGCCG
>CAYHJO010000279.1:0-4518 GCA_964356715.1 uncultured Turneriella sp.
AAAGGTGCGAAGCGCGACAATCTCGGCAGCGCGATGGAATCGTCGGTAAAATCGCAGGGAAAAAAAACGGGCTTGGCGTTTTGAGTCACCATTGACAAGCCGTGCTTGCGCACGGCTTGTCAATGGTTGGAGAAATTATGAAATACAAAATCTATTTAGCACTCTTGTTCTTTGCACTGCTGCCTTTGGCAGCAGTGCAAAAAGTCACCGGCCAGGTCGACGCAGTGACGATCTTCACCGATCGCGCGCTGGTGAAACGCGTGCAGGCCGTTGAGGGGAACGAAAAAACCGGTACGCTGCGTTTCACCGCGCTGCCGCAATCGATGGTGTCCGATTCGGTGCGCGCGTCGGGCAAGGGTGTCAGCGTCACCGGCGTGGCGCTGCGCTACGTCGAAAAGGTCGCGGGCGACGAGTGGGTGGATCATCCGCTTAAGAAGAAGATGGTGAAGCTCGAAATGCAGATACGCGCCGAAGGTGATCTGCTGAGCAATTACCGCGAGCAGCTGCGCGTCATCGATTCGATGATGAAGCTCACTACGTCGCAGTCAGATAAAGAAGCGCGCGCGAATGCGCTCAACGTCGATTCGTGGGAAAGGGCGCTGGGCTTTCTCGAAGATAAGCGCACGGCGTACCAGGGAAAAATCCGCGGAGCGGATGAAAGGATTGAAAAGCTGCGTAAAGAGCTGAATCGCATTTCGGTGCAGTTCAACGCCGAGACGCAGGTGGCGAAAACTGCCAGCACCGAGGTAGAGGTGTCGTACGTCAAAACATCCGACTCAGGAAAAATCGAAATCGAATATATGGTGACCAACGTGTCGTGGACGAGTGTTTATGACCTGCGCGGTTCAGCCGAGGGCAATGAGTTCCAGCTCGCGTCGCACGCGATTATCAGACAGAATACCGGGGAGAACTGGAAGAGCGCCACGGTGACTCTTTCGACAGCGCGGCCATCGACGGCGATCTCGCCGGGAATTCTTTCGCCATGGCGCGTGTCGGGCACTTCGGTGTTTCCCGGTAGGCCGGAAAAAGGTGCGTCTGGAAAACTCAGCGCCATGAGCAGCAGAGACGAGGCAGGTGAAATGCCCGCGGAACCTTCGTCGATGAGTGATACATCCGACACCACGACAGTGTCGATCACTCTGCCGGGCCGCGAGAATATCATGAGCGATAATTCAGACCACCGTGTAACGCTGTCGACAGCGCCGCTTAAAGGTACGCTGACGCATGTTGCGGTGCCATCGCTGTCGACCTATGTGTTCCTCAAGGCGCGCCTCAAGAATACGAGCGCCGCACCCGTGCAGGGCACGATGAACGCGTTTCTCGACGGCGGTTTTGTCGGCGCGGTGACGCTGAAAAACCCCGCGGCCGTCGGTGAGGAATTCGACGTGTTTCTTGGCCCCGACCAGCGCATGCAGCTCAAACGCGTGCTCAAGCGCGGCGATGTCGAAAAGAGTGGCTTGTTCGGCGGCAAGGTCGAAGTGGTGAACCAGTGGGAAATCGAGGTTTCGAATTTCACCAAAAAATCACGGCACATTGCAGTGTACGATCAGTTCCCGGTGAGCGCCGACCCAGTAGTTTCGACGAAATACATCGGCGCGAGTCGTGCAGAATCGCAGAAAGACGCGAATGGCATTCTCATCTGGAAGCTCGACGTGAAATCGGGTGAGAAAATCAAATTCGACTTCAGCTATTCGCTGATTTTTCCCAAAGAAACCTGGGAAAGTTTTATGCGCAGTTACGACGACAGGAACGCTGTAAACGAAGAGCAATACTACGACCAGCTGTCCAATAAGCCTGCTGCCTCGCCGGCGCCGCAGCGGCAGTATAACCTTGAGAAGATGTTGCAGAAAATGAGGTGATTCGCACTCCCTCACCCCCGCCCCCTCTCCCGGAGGGAGAGGGGGGGACTGAGGATTTCCACGTTGGCCAATGCCTCCAGAAAGTGAGCATTGCTTGGTTTTCCAAAGATTGCCTCGCGGTAAAGTGTCACAAACGGATTCGTTGCCACCGGAAACGGCTTGTCCGCCACGCGCACCGGTGCCGCGTAAGAACGCAGCGCCTTGTAGTGCGGGCTTGCCGTAATGCGTTCGCGCGATAGAAAACCGTTGCCGACGATAATCCTCTCTTTAGCCAGGTGCAGTTCGAGTTCGAGATGAAAAACGCCAATACCAAGCGCAGTTTCGATTGTGCCGACGGCGCCGTTCTCATGCGACAGCTCCACACTTTGCCGGCGCTGGCCGGCAATGACCCGGTGTGAAATTACGGGTCCGTACAGGAACTGTGCGAGGTCGATAAGGTGTGTGGTGTCGTGCAGCAACACGCCTTCGTAGCCGCGCCTTTTGTCGGCGTAAAAGCCGCCGCCCTGAGCACCTCGTGCGCTACCGGCCGCGAAAAAACCGCGGTATGAACCTGGTTTTTTCTCCCGCGCCAGCTGCGCTCTCAGGCGGATGTACTTCGGATGATACCGCCTTTCATAGTTGGGTAGAATCGTGCTGCGGGTTTTATGCAGCAGCTTGCGTAGTGCGCGGACTTCTCTTCTGGAAAAAGTCACAGGCTTCTCGATCACAATGCGGCGAATGCCCGCGGTCAAAGCGGCTTTCAGCAGCGGAAAATGCGCCACGGTGCTGGTGGCAATAATCAGCAGATCGGGCTGCGTGGCGAGAGCGGCCGCTGGTTTTGTGGTGACAAGCGTACCCTGCGCCGCGAGAAATTGCGCTGCGCCGTTTGCTCTGACCAGGTCGGCGTCGCACAGCGCGGAAATTTGAATTCTCCGGTTCTTTTTCTGCCAGTACCTTATCGCGCCGAGGTGCGTGCAGGGTTTATAGCGCAGCGGGTCTTGTTCGAGCAGCCATGCAATGCGGCCGCAACCGATAACGGCAATCTTAAACACGTTCGCGCGGCACGAAAAGCAGTGCTACCAGGTTGCCACCCGTGAAGCACAGCAGCGCAATCTGCGGCAGTTGTGTGACGGTGAACGAGGGCAAGAGTGCGGCAAAGAAATTAATGAAGTTGCCGAGAGGCGAGCGTGCGGCAAAAACGAAAACGGCGAAGAAAAGCGCGACGATGGCCAGTCGCAGAATTTTACGGGACAATGCGGCGCGCGAAAAACCCGAAAACAGCGCGAGTATAAGCATGCCGAATACCGCCACCAGCGGATTCACGAACAAGGCACCCGAAAGCAATAACAGAACAAGCAGGTGCAGCCCTGCGCGGTTGAGTTCCGCGCGCAGTACGGAGCGTTGCAGCAGCCGGACCGGAATGTAGATCGCCGGAAGAAGAACCAGCGCCACACCGACGAAAGGCAAATCGGCTTTGATAAAACGCAGCACCAGCTTTAATAACGCGAAATACCCGAGAAATGCAAATCCGTACAATATCGACGAAGTCAGCGCAGAAGAAAAATCGATGCGTTCTTTAAAAGTGCCGACTGCATTGAACAGCGGTATCAGGCTCAACAGGGAAAACAGTACCAGCAACGCGATGAATCCGCCTTTGTGCAGCTGCGTGTCCTTGCCCAGATAGATGGCCGCTGCGCCGCTCAGCGCTGCCGGCTGTATGCGGGAGAATACCGGGTGGTGTGCCAGAGTATTCTCTTTCAGCATCGCTTCTGTGCCGCTTGCCCACGCGGCTTTTACCGGCAGTGTCAGGTATTCCGTACTTTCAGCGGTGAGCATCGCGAGTATGTCGGCCCATAGCGTGCGATCGCGCGTCAGGAATGCGGCCTCGAAATGCCGGCGCAGTTTCAGGTCGCGCAGATGGAACAGACGCTGGTAAGCTGTGTCGCTGCCGCTCATGGTCAGCGACACAGCTATTTGTGCATCTTCACCGGCAAACTGCGCGGTGGTTTGTCTCTCGTCGCAGCCCTTGCCGCCGAAAACAAGCAGCGCATCGATCGCCGCGGTGGCATTGGCGGCCGGCAGCCGGTCGAGAAAAGTCAGCAGCATAAACGCGGCCTGGCTTCTTTCTCCCTCAAGCGTTGCCGCGACGCCATACGCGGACTCTGCGCCCCGCCGCAGCCGCAGCGCCTTGCAGCCGGCAAAAGAAGTTTCGCGCACTTTGTAACCGTGCTTCTTTTCGAGTTTCTGCGCGTAGGCACGCAGGATATCCGGCTGAGACTCTGCGTCGGAATCGCGCAATTCGTAAAACAGGCCGTCGGCAAAACCGTTGACCGCCGTGCTCATGGCCGGTACGGGCTCCGTCGGAATTTTCTCTACCGAAGTAAAGAAAACCGTGACGAGGGTGACGAGCGTGACCACACCCCAGACGGCATAGAGTTGTGCCCAAGGCGGCATCTTATGGCGGCGATTGTAAAAAACTTTCTTCGTCTTGCCGCGCGCCATGCAAAGGCAAACGCCTGCGCGAAAATGTAGGGGAAAGCAAAATACCCTGACGCCTATGCTGCGCGGCACGCGAAATTGCTTTACAGCCTCAGTCTATTATTAAAGGATGAGTCGAGCTATCTAATCTTGCCGGTATTTTGCTTCTGGGGGTCTGCGTGTTCTTCCATGAACTCGGCCA
>CAYHJO010000280.1:0-4515 GCA_964356715.1 uncultured Turneriella sp.
AGATTCAAACTTGCCATTCCGCTTCTCGCAGAGAACCACGCGGTCAATGCATTTGCCGCGGTTTTTTTTGTTTCTGCGGTGCTATACCGCATTGCCCTGGCGGTGGCGATATCCATGACCGAGGCCCCGCCTTTCGGCGTCACCAAGGGGGCGCAGGTCTTTGCAAGAACGCTGATGGGCGTCGGGCATGATTTTCTGGTGCTCGTGTGCTACCTGACGCTGGTGCTCTTTGTCTACACCGGCATCGCAGCGGTGCGGCGGGCAACGCCAGGGAAATGGTCGCTGTTATCCGGTACGATCGCTCTTTTTGCGCTCATCTTCTGGAACACGATGATCCACGGTTCGCATTTCAATCTGCTCTTCACGATGAACATGGGGTTCACCTGGGGCATTTTCATGGAGTTTTTCACGATCCTGAACCTCAAAGATTTTCTGCTGCTAATGACATGGCGCGACTATTTCGCTGTGACTTTTTGTGTCGGATTGTTCCTGTTGCTGCTTATGAAACGCGTACGGCTGGTGACACCGCGGCGCGTGATCGTAACTGCCGCAATCGCTGTCTTTTTTGTTGTCGCGGCCAGAATTTTCCCCGCGAGATCCATGCCCGACGAGATTGTACTGAATCCGCATGAATTTTTTGTGCGCGATGCAATGCGTTCGATCGCGGCAGCGCGGCGCGAGACTAGCGTGAAATCAACCGCCGGCAGCAAAGTCTATCTTTCCGAACCCCCGTTTGTGATGGGCAGGCCCCCGCGTGAAAGCAGCCCGCTGCAGGCAAGGGTCGAAGCCAATATCGTTTTCGTCATTCTCGAAAGTACAGCCACGGAATATATTTTTGATACGGCCAAATACGCAGGCGGCAAAATGCCGATGCCATTCCTCTATGCGCTGGCCGCGAAATCGCTGCATTTCACGCAGCATTTCGCCTCGAATAACAGCTCGCCGCGCTCGATTTTTTCGATTTTTTCGGGCCTGTACGAAAGCCCCGAGACGCGTTTCTTTTCGATGGAACGCCATCTGAAGATTCCGCACCTGCTCGATTTTGCGGGAAAAAATTATGAACATTTTCTTGTCACACCCGCCGACCTCAACTGGTATTTTCCCAAGGCATGGTTCCAGAACCGCGGTTTTAAGCGCCTCTACGACTACAACGCGCTCAAACAGATTCCGGAATATAAAGCCGGCCCCACCGCGGTGCGCGACGAATTTGCGAGCACCGGGCATTTTCTCGAACTCGTGCGGCAGACGACGCGGCCTTTTGTCGGCATCTATTACACCTTTGTCGGCCACTGGCCTTACCCGGACCTCGCCGCCGAACACAAAATCATTCCCGCCGACTCTTCGCGCAGCAGGTACGTAAACAACCTCTACGCGCAGGACCAGGTCATACAACAGATCGTAACGGGATTTGAAAAAGACGGCCGCGCGGAAAACACCATCTTTGTCTTTGTCGGAGACCATGGCGAAGCTTTTTACCAGCATCCCGGCAATCGCGTGCATTCGGGGGAAAGTTTCAACGAGAATATCGCCTCGCCGCTGATTATTTATTCTCCCCGGCTTATCAAACCGGCGCGGCTTGAATTCCCGACTGTCCATGCCGATATTTTGCCGACTCTGCTCGACGCGATGGGCGCGGCATTCGACCCGCGCCAATTTCAGGGGGAATCTGCGCTGCGCGGCGATCCCGCGCGGAGCTTCATCTTCACTTACGGCAACGAAAACACGCTGACCGCGGTTTCGAAAGATCTGCAAAAGGTATCTCTGCTGCGCACACAGAAGATCTGCCGCAGTTTCGATCTCAGGCGCGACCCGGCAGAAACGCAAAACCGCAATTGTCTGACCGGCAACGACCAGTATCGCGCGCTGGAGGCATTTTACCGTATTCAGCCCGGAATGCTCAAAGGCTATAACGAGCTCTGCAATAAGAACGGATGTTAGCAGCCTGTTAAAGCGGTCGAAGCGACCTGCCTTCCACTTTTGCGGTTTAACTGTCTGCTTCTCGGCGTATAGAAGACTATACGCCGAGAAGCAATCTTACCGGATCTTCAATCGCCTGTTTGACCTTCACGAGAAAAGTCACCGCTTCTTTGCCATCGACAATGCGGTGGTCATAAGACAGTGCGATATACATCATCGGACGGATTTCAATCTTATCGACGCCGCCCTCTGAAATAACCATCGCACGCTTCACAATGTTGTGCATACCGAGAATGCCGCTCTGCGGCGGGTTTAGAATCGGAGTCGACATCATCGAACCATAAATGCCGCCATTGGAGATGGTGAATGTTCCGCCCTCCATTTCGGGCAGGGTAATACTGCTTTCTTTAACTTTTAAGGCGAGGCGCGAAATTTCCATTTCAATCTGCGCAAAGTTTAGCTGGTCAGCGTTGCGCACGATCGGCACAACGAGGCCTTTGGGACCGCCCACAGCCACGCCGATATCGTAAAAATTCTTATAGACCACGTCATTGCCGCGGATCTCGGCATTGATGGCAGGAATTTCCTGCAGCGCAGCAACCACGGCTTTGGTAAACAGGCTCATAAAGCCGATCTTCACGCCGTAGCGCTTCTGGAACTCGTCGTTGTGTTTCGCCCGCAGATCCATTGCCGGCTTCATGTCGACTTCGTTGAAAGTCGTGAGAATTGCAGCCGTCTGCTGCGCTGAGACCAGACGCTCGGCGATCGCGCGCCGCAGGCGTGACATGGGTTGTACTGTTTCCCCCCTTGGCAGGCTCGCCGCGGGTGCAGCGGAGGCTGTTGGTTTGGGTGACGCTGCAGCAGCGAGCACATCGCCTTTCGTCACCTGCCCGTGTTTGCCGCTGCCCTGAATGGCAGAAGTATCAATATTGTTTTCTATCGCGATTTTCTTAGCAGCCGGTGGCACAGTCTGCGCCATGCTGCTGCCGTTTTGCGCTGCAGGGACTGCGGGTTGAGTCGGTGCCGCAGCAGGGGCGGCTGAAGCAGCGGGTGCTGCGCTGCCGGTAGCAGATGAATCAATGATGGCAACCACTTCGCCCACGGAGGCATTTGCCCCCTGTGCCTTCGCGAGTTTTTTTACGACACCTGAAACCGGTGCATAAATTTCCTGTGTGACTTTATCGGTTTCAATCTCAAACAGCGCTTCATCGGCTTTCACCGCTTCGCCTTCTTTTTTGAACCAGCGTGAAATCGTACCCTCGCTGATAGATTCACCCATCGCGGGAATCTTCACTTCAATATCTGCCATGGTTGGGAGACGAATTTTGGAGCTGGTACGTCAATTAATAAGCGCGGTTTGCCTGCGTCAAACCGCGCATTTTTAGGTAAACGCATAATTAGTGCCCGCGGCACCGCCGCGGGGCACTAATTATGCGATAAATCCCCTCCGGTATCGCTTAGAGATCGAGGTGGATGTTCAGACCGAACAGGAAACGGATGCCTTCGAAGTTCATGATTTTCGGTGAACCGGAGTTAAAGCTGCCGTCGCTGGCAAATTTTTCATCTTTAGAGTTGCCCGTGAGGTCTGAAAAACCGCCCGGATTATTGTCAGTGGTGCCGTTTTGCAGTTTATCGGTGAATCCACCGCGCGCACCGGATTGGAAGAGAATGTCGGCGTGCAGCGAGACGAGGGTACCCATGCGGCGTTGGATGCCAATGATGAAGGTGGGGCCATATGCGAGGCCTTCAATGCGGTCGAGGTCACTCTTGCCATAAGCCGCTGCGGTGCCCGAAGCTGCGCCCTCTTCACGGATGCTTTTTTCAATACGCCCCCAATAGAGTGTCGGGCCACCACCAACATATATGGTATTCTCTTTAGACACCGGTATGTCGAACATGAATAGCAGGGGTACCTGCACCTGAGTTACGCGGAAATCAGATGTGAACACGACATCCCGGCCGCTGGATTTATCCGTGTACTGGTTAGTCGTCGTAATAGGAAAATCATAAGTGACGTGCGTGCGAATGCGTATAAAATCAAAGAAGACTGTCTGCAAGCTCAAGCCGACAGGCACTGCATAAACAACGGCTGACTGGGCGTTGATCGACGCCTGTGGCGAGGTGGCAGATGCACTCTGATTGAGCGAATTCACGCTGCTATTCATCGCCGTCACGTCTGCCTGGATATACTGGTTACTTTGAATGGGATTACTCTGCAGGCCAGACATGATTCCAATCTGTATGCGAAATTTGGAATCTTTGATTTTTGATCCCGTCGCTGCAGGGGCAGCTGATTCTTCGGCGCTGCCGGGCGCTGCCGCGGCCGGAGCAGGGGCTTTAGCTTTGCCGCGCTGCGCAAAAACAAGCGAGCCTGAAAACACTGCAAATACAAGCAGTATCCGTGAGATTGTGCTGAACATTGGGGCAACTTACAGGCGCCGCCTGATTTTTCAATCTATTTTCATAACCGTGAATTTCGTTTGCGGCCTGTGTCAGAAAATAATTCACGCAGGTATGTCTTATCCTTTACTGAGCAAATCTGATCCCGAATTGCACGCTGCCATTCAGGCCGAAGACAAGCGGCAGCAGACGCATCTT
>CAYHJO010000281.1:0-4507 GCA_964356715.1 uncultured Turneriella sp.
GGCCGAGGGAATATTCCTTAAACGCCGCTGCGCCCGACCAGCGTTTGATCTGCTCAGCGAGTTCTGCCCTGAACCCTGCCACGTCCGCTTTGCGGCCGGGCTCGGTGAGTTTAACCAGGTAGCTGGTGGCGTGGTCAAATTCGCGGATCACAGTGAAGTAGTAATACAGGAACATGTTGTTGCGCGTTTCGGGCGTAAAGGAACCGATCATGCCCAGGTCGATGAGGCAGAGCTTGGTGCGATCGACAATAAACATATTACCAGGGTGCGGGTCGCCGTGAAAAAAACCGTCGATGTAGAGCATTTTGAGCACGGCCTGTGCGCCGCGCGCAGCGAGTTTTGGCCCGTTGATGCCGAGGCGTTTCAGTTTTTCGCGGTCGTCGGGCTTAACGCCGTCGACGAATTCCATGGTGAGTACGCGCCGTGAGGTGTAATCCCAGTAGATTTTCGGAAATGTGATATCGTCCCATTCTTTGAAGTTTTCACGGAATACATCCGCATGTTTACCTTCCTGGGCGAAGTCGAGTTCGCGCATCGTATATTTTGCAAATTCTTCGACAAAGTGTGCGGGACGATAATCGCGGATTTTGGGAATGCGCTCCATGAGGAACGCAAGGCGGCGCATCACGTTAATGTCGTCGCTGATCAGCCGCGTGATGCCTGGCCGCTGCACTTTGACAACAACCTTCTGCCCGTTGCGCAGTTTTGCGATGTGCGCCTGCGCCAGCGACGCCGAGGCGATCGGCGTCTCGGCAAACTCTGCGAAAATATGTCTTATCGGCGTGTTAAATTCGGTCTCGATGACGCCTTTGGCTTCTGCGTAGGTAATTGGCGGCACCTGGCTCTGCAATTTGCGCAGCTCCATGGTAATGCGTTCGGGCAGCATATCGTCGCGCAGAGAAAGAATCTGCCCGAGTTTAACGTAGGTTGGGCCCAGGCGCTCGAGAGTCTTGCGGAACTGCACCGGAAAGCGCGCAAAGTTTTTCGGACGGCGAAAAATGCGCCGCACTATGCCGGCGATAAACCGGCGCGAAAACGAGCGGGGTCTCAGCCCGCGAGGCCGGTAAAGATAGGCAATCAGCACATCGATCAACAGATCCACGACGATCGAATTGACCGCGAGCATACGGCGGATTTCATAATAGGCGCGGCGCATTACACATGCAAAAACATCTTTGATGTGCGCGTCAAGATTTAATTGATTTTTAGCCCGATTGCGGAGGTTTTAGTTGCCACCCTGTACGCGTCAGGCGAGTTACCCCATGCGTCGCCGGCTCATAAAACATGAGCAAACCGTTCTGCCCTTCGTGGTCGATGCGCAGAATATATATCCCGCCGAGCTGCCGATGCAGATTGCGGCCGTGCCATTCAGCTGCGATGAGATCAACACCACTGCAGGCAATCAGGGCAAGACGCGTATTCATCTCGGCGCGCGCAGCGTGATTGCGCACTACCAGCTGACCGCAGTTGGCGTCGATCTGTGTATCGATGGGTTTTTTTACCGCCTGCAGACGGCGAATTTCAGGGGCAAGAGCGGCAGCGAAGCTGCGACAAAAGAACTGCGCTCTGAAATACCCGGGCGCATCGTAAAAATCCGCATCGCCGCCGGCCAGGTCGTCGAAGCCGGCGAGGTGCTGATTGTGCAGGAAGCCATGAAGACCGAAATGCCGCTCAGAGCGACCGCGCGCGCGCGCGTGCAGGAGGTGCTGGTCGCCGAAGGCACGCAGGTCGAAGCGGATGCGGTACTCGTGAAGTTCGCGCCGGTTGCCGCGGACGGTGTGGAGAAATAGGGTGGCCGTACCGAATTTTTTGTCGATGAAACCGCCGATCCGGCACCGTATTGCCGGCATCTACGCGCGGGGCGGGAAAATACTGCTGGTGAAGCACCGTAAGGCGGGTCGCGAATATTATCTGCTGCCGGGCGGCGGTCAGGAAATCGGCGAATCGGCAATCGATGCAGTGGTACGCGAATGGAAAGAAGAACTGAATCTCAGCGTGCGCGTCGGCCAGTTTCTGTTCTGCGGTGAATCCGTGCCCTCCGAACCGCGCCGCACACAGGTCTTCCAGATCGTGTTTCAAATCGACGCCGTCGAAGGCAACATTGAAGTCAAAAAAGAAGGCGCACTCGCGGGTTATGACTGGGTTCCGATTAACAGCCTCGACGATATTGCTTTTTTTCCCGATTGCCTGACGCAGGTGAAGGCTTCGTGCCGGGGAGAGCGGTTCGATACCTATCAGAAATACCGTTGGCTCACGTAGCTACAGCAGACGATCGCAGAAATGACAGGAAGCATCGCCAATAAATATCTTGCAGCCGGGCTGCTGCTCGTATTTGCCGCTCTGTGCTTTCTGGCCGAAAGATTTATTGTCTTTCACCGCGTTGCAGAATTATCCGGGAAACGGCTGGAATCGCTCCAGGGCGATATCGAGCGGCTCGACAAATCGACCGAAGGCCGCATCAGGGCCGGGGACTTCTTCCGTTTTTTGGGAGTGCGTCCGGGTGCGCATGCAGATCAGGCGGATCTGAATAACAGCCCCGACCTCGTGGAAACCGCGATCGTGCTCGATAAGAATTTTATGACGCTCGCGCGGTCGGGGCGGGATCTCGAAAACGCCGAAAGAGTGTTGATTCGCGAACGGCGCCAGCGCAACACGCTGGCAGACCGCGGTGTGCTGCGGCGATTTGATGTGGTGGATTTTGAAAAAAAACGCCTGGGCTATCTGGTTTTTGTCATCCGGCCCGATTTGCACAGTCATGCACACGGCCTCGTTGCCACGAATTACAGCTTTTCCACGATTGCCGATTTTTCGCGCGACCGGTTTAGCAGTGATGAAAAACAGCTGATATCGGCGCTGCTGTCGCGGCAAACCGCGGCACGCGCTGCATTTACCGTGCGCGGCAATACATATCTCGCGACGCGACATACCTGGCTATCGGAAAATCTCATTATTTTCGCCATCTCCGCGCTGCCGCCAATTTACAGTTATCTCAGTATTTATTTCTTTCTTCTGGTGTTAGCCGGTTCGCTGGTCTGGATTATCCGCGCGCACGCCGCATCGCGGCACACACGCCGGGAAATTTCAGAGCGGATTCTTGCGTCGTACGGCCGCGCACTCGGCGAGCGCGAAAACGCCGTTGCCGAGGCCGGCAGTCTTGCGTCCGACGGAAAACAGGTTGTAGAGAAGCTCATCGTTCCCGAACAAGTGCAGCATGCAGACCTCGAATCGCGCCTCGCTGCAGCGCGCGCGGCAGAGGCTGCGAGGGCAGAGAAAGTATCTCCGCCGATCGTGATCGATGTGATGCCCGAAGAGCGCCATTTCCGCTTTATGAATCCTTCGGTGACACTGAAGCCCCCCGCCGCGGTACGCGCACTCGACGAACGGGACCAGAAGCTGCGGCAGCGGGCATTCAGCGAAGAGCTCAAAGGCCTGATGGCGGCCGTGTCTGCCCCGTCGGCAGAACAAGTTGCTCCCGGAGCCGTTCCACCCGGTGATTTGCTGTCTCGCATTGCCGCTTTTCAGGAAAAGTACCGGTTTCCCGCGATCGACCAGTATCTTTACTTCCTGAACGAACTTTATTTTGACGAAGTGACGAGCGCTGAGGTGGCGGAAGCGATGCGCGTTGCCGGCGATACCGTACAATCCGGCAGTTTTGCCATTCTGATTTATGACAATGCACTCGCGGTCTACCGTACGGGCTTCACGCACGGCGTTCCGCCGGCGCTCGCGCAGTCTTTTTTTCTGCTACCGCGCGATTCGGTGCTGCCGAACGATTACGCAGATTATGGCTATCTGGAAATAACGACACTGCTGCGCAAAAATCCTTTTTTTGCCAAACGTTTTCCCGCCGCGTTCGCCGACCAGCTGAAAGGATTTCATATTTTCACGCTGAACGAAAGTTTTCTCAAGGCGCGCATCGTCTTTTTTGACAGCGACCGCGGCGGCGCAATGAGCGACGAAGCGACAATCCGCACCGTAAAGAGCTATCTGCGGCAGATTGCTCCGGCGATCCATATGTTCTTTATCGAAAGCGCCGAATCGAAGGGTAATCCCAAAGATCTCGCCGACTGGGCTGTACACGAACTGAAAGAATGCCTGTCGCTCTCAGAGGGAGAGCCACCGTACATTTCGCAATACGTGTTTGAATCCGCTTTGCAGCTCGACGCGCAGCTTTCGATGATCCGCGAAATATCGCACCAGCTGCGCGACGGGGAAAAAGTGCTGATGCTGAGCCCTGCACGCGTGGTCGTGGTGCACGCGCAGAATTCCGGGCGCGTCATTGAAGATATTATTGCGCGCCAGGGACGCAAGTACATCGTAAAAGAGAGCGAGTTCGGAAAGGCTTCACGCAATCTGTATACGTTTATTGAGTTCTGATCCCGCCGCTCAGAATCTCCATTCGAGACCGAAATACGGGATCAGCGTCAGCGCGCCATCGGCGGTACCGATCTTCGGATTGGAGTCTGAGTATGGCAGGTTGTAATTCCATTTCTGCTGGTTTGCCGCG
>CAYHJO010000282.1:0-4505 GCA_964356715.1 uncultured Turneriella sp.
CTTGCAGAAAACGCGGGATTGGACCCGATTGAAAAGATAGCCTGAGGGTGTCTAAAAAATTGCATAGCAGGCGAAAACGCTGAATTTGCCTGCGGCAAATTCACGCGAACAGCCAGTTTCCGCTCGCTATCCGCGCCTGTTCAGCGCGGTTCGCAATTTTTTAGACACCCCCAAGCCAGCAAAATCAAGAGTGTTCTTCGATGTACTTTTGTACGTCGCCGACTGTCTGGATTTTTTCTGCGTCTTCGTCAGGAATTTCGATACCGAATTCCTCTTCGAGCGCCATTACCAACTCAACAGTGTCGAGTGAGTCTGCACCGAGGTCGTCGATGAAGTGGCTCTCATTGTTAATTTCGCCTTCGTCAACACCGAGTTGCTCAGCGATAATTTTTTTTACTTTGCCCATGATTTCTTCTGTTGAAGCCATTTGGGTCTCCTTTTATCCAACGTGAAGAGATTCTGGCACTCGCTTCGCGAGTGCCAGAATCTCTTCACGTCAAATGGTTTATTTTGCCATAATTTTCATATTATCAAAATTATAGGCCGGCAAGTCCGCCGTTGACGTGAATGCACTGCGCAGTCACGTAACCGGACAAATCAGACGCGAGGAACAGGATGACTTTGGCAATATCATCTGGTTCTCCGGGTCTTTTGAGGGGGATCGCAGCAATCATCTGCTCGCGGATCTTCTCGGGTATTTTATCAGTCATGGGGGTTTTGATGAAACCGGGGGCGACCGCGTTCACGCGAATGCCCATCGGTGCAAGCTCTTTGCCGAGCGCATAGGTAAAGCCGAGCACGCCGGCCTTTGAGGCGCTGTAGTTCGCCTGGCCAGGGTTGCCGCCGGCGGCGATCGAGCTGATATTGATAATAGCGCCTTTGCGGGCCTTGCGCATGTGGTTCACGACCGCGTGCGCGCAGTTATAAGTGCCTGTCAGGTTGATATCGATGACCTTTTGCCACTGGTCTGGCTTCATGCGCAAAAAGAGGCCGTCCATGGTAATGCCGGCGTTGTTGACGAGCACATCCACTTTACCCCATTTTTCAACGGCTTTGTTTGCCAGCGCTTCGGCCTGGTCATATTTTGACACATCGCAGGCCATAGAAATGGTTTCTACGCCCATTTTAGCGACTTCTTGTGCGGTTTGTTCGGCTGTTGCCGCGTCGATATCGGTGATAACCAGTTTGCAGCCCTGTGCGGCAAATGTCTCAGCGATACCACGGCCGATACCGCGGCCAGAGCCCGTCACGATGACGACGGCGTCTTTCAAATCTTCCAGACCGTACTTCATTGGCCAAAGTCTGCCCCCGAATCATTGCGGCAATGCTTTGGCGCCTCTGCAGTGCGGCATATTTAGGCAGCCGCTGAATTATCGCGGAAAATTATTGGCACATCTTTTCCCCGCGGTCTGTGCAAAACTGACACACCTGAATACTATTTTCGCGCGCGTTTCTTCTTTTTATGTTTACCGCTGGCCCCAGCTGATTTAGCGTGATATCTGTTTAAGGAGGGAATATGAACAAGCTGTTTTGCATTGCGATCTTGTTGCCAGATCCACTGGAAGAACTTATCCTGCAGCTGAAGACGGAAATCGCCGGCCGGTTTAATTCTGTCGCCGCATTGAAGCCGAGTTGCCATATCACCATGCAGGATACTTTTTTGTACGACGATAGAAATCTCGGTCGGTTGACCACGCGGCTCGACGCTGCTTTTGCCAGCGCAACACCGTTCGACGTCGAGCTGCAGAACTTTGGCGCATTCCCTGCGCATACTATTTTTGCGGCCATCAGAGACTTCTCACCGTTTCAGAGGCTACGCGAAATATTGTTCTGGAAGTTGAGAACCGAAGGCACGTTACCTGACGCAGCAATCGGTTCACGCCAGATCACCCCTCATGTCACAGTCGCCTGCCGTGATCTGTCAGAAGAAAAATTTTCACAGGCATGGATTGAATTCTCACAGCGCGAATTGTCGGCGAGTTTTATGGCTGCTTCAGCACACCTGATGGAGCACCGTGGAAAATGGCGGAGCGTGCGCGAATTTCCTTTCCATGGCCAAAATGCATTCCGCGCCGATCACACCAGCCTATTCTGCGCTTAGAAAATTTTTCATTACACGATGCGTTCTGGCGCTTTCGTCGATGGTTGGTATGTGGCCCGATTTTTCAAGTTCGACAAATTTCGCCGCAGGCATTGCGGCACGCACTCTTGCGGCGTTGGCAAACGGTACGACCTTGTCGTACCGTCCCCATAATAGCAGCACGGGTCTGCCCGATTGCCCCACACGCTTATAGGCGTCTTCCATGCCAGTCATGTTCATGTGACGGATGGTCGACACAATCGCATCGGCATAACCCGAATACTCGGCCTGCTGCAGCGTTGCTGCCATGAGCAGTGGTGGCGTACCGGTCGTGAAGTTATCCGCGATGCCCTTCTCTATCGCGCGACGGGCAAAGACCCGCCCGAAATAATCGCCGATCAGCGGCACTTTGACAATTTTGGCGGCAGCAGGAGTCGCCATCGGAAACCCCGCCGGATCGATCAATACCAGTTTCTCGACACTTTTCGGGTATTTGTCGGTGAACGCGACCGATATAGCCCCGCCCATCGAGAGCCCGCAGAGGATGAATTTTTTGCCCGGAATCACCTTATCGGTGAGTTCTTTGAGCTGTGCCACAAACAGTTCGGCATTGTATTTGGTATCGGGGCGATCAGAAAAACCACGCCCGTAAAGATCATAACGCAGAACGCTGAAATCCGCCTCAGTCAGCGCGTTAAAGGTATTATCCCACACCGGAGAGGGAATGGAAAAGCCGTGCACCAGCACAACGACTGCCTCCCCGCCTTCGTGGAGCTCGTACGCAGTTTTGCCCGCCGAAAGCAGGACAGATTTTTTGCCGTGTTTTGCCCGAACTTCGTCGGTCATGGCTGCTTTGCCGACCCTTAGCCAGAAATGGTGGCCCCACATAGCAAAGAGCAGTATTGCCAGAAGGTAGAAGATTTTTTTGCGCATGGATATTCCGATGCAAGCCCTGACAGCTTGTCAGCCAGAATTTGCGGCCTGGGCAGGTCTGAAAGAGCCGGAATTACGAGCGCGTCACTTCGTCTGCCGCGTGAATACCCCGTCCCAATTGGGCGGCGGCGGCGTGATAATATAGCTGCGACAGCGTTCGATCAGCAATTTCGAAGACCTGTCCGCGGAGTTCAGAATCTGCTGCGCCTCGTTAAAGTAGCCGATCGCGGCATCCCACGACCTTTGCAGATATGCAGAGAGACCCTTTTCGTAGCGGTCGACAAAATCGCCGTGCTGGCCCCGCTCCTTGCCTTTGGGGCAGATAATCTGGTACAGGGTCACCGGTTGTGTTTTGCCTTTGACGCGCACGACATCCACGCGGCGCGTGAAGATGCGCCCTTTGATCTGCTCATAGACCGCGTCGCTGGCAAGAATGGAGACACCATAGTCTTTACCGGCCGCCTCCAGGCGCGCCGCGAGATTTACGGTGTCGCCCATCATGGTATATGAGGCGAGAGCATCCGTGCCCATAAAGCCGACTTTTGCGAGGCCCGTATTCAGGCCAATTCGGAATTTCATCGCCTGTGCTTCGGGGATGAACTTTTTACTGAGCGTCCATTCTTTGCGGAGGTCGACCAGCCTTGCCTGCATTTTGATCGAGGCCATAGTCGCCTTGTATGCGTGGTCTTCGACGTCGACAGGAGAATTGTAGATTCCGACAATAGCATCGCCGATATATTTATCCAGTACACCCTCGTGCTCTTTGAGAATAAGCGTCATCGCCGAAAGATACTCATTGAGCAGCGCGGCCAGGTCCGGCGATGACAGCTTCTCCGAAATCGTGGAGAACGATGCAATATCCGAGAAGAAGGCCGTTATATTTTTTTCGCTGCCGCGCTTCAGCGCCTGCATATCTTTCATGGCTTCGGCAACGACGACGGGATCGATCATCGAGCCCAGAATTCCCTTGATCTTCTCCCGTTCGTTGAGACCACCGACCATGCGGTTGAGGGCGACGGTCAAAGTGCCGAATTCATCGGAGCCGCCGTGCTCAAAAGTCACGACAAGATTTCCGGCACCCACTTCTTCGGCGCGCTGAATAATGCGCTTTATCTTTTGCACGACGAGGCCGGAGATATAGACGGCAAACAGGATTGCCCCCAGTCCGATTAACAGCGCGGAGACGAGGATTTTGTTGCGGTTCGCTTTCACAAGCTTCACGCCGTCGGTGTGATCCACCAATGTCCGCATGATCCCCGTCAGATTGTCCTGCAGAATCAGGACCGCGAATGCGGGCTCGGCGCCCTTAAAAAACGGTTTTGAATCGAGTTCCCATAAAACTTCTTCTGCCTCACTGCGCGACTTGGCAATCTGCCCGTTCGTATAGAGATTTTTCAACGCAGGCGGGGCGGTTTCAGAGGCGGCATCACTCACCCATTTCCTCAGCAGCTGCCAGCGCGTCCAGGATCGCCGAACGGGTCGCGTCCGGCCG
>CAYHJO010000283.1:0-4504 GCA_964356715.1 uncultured Turneriella sp.
TGAGGTATTCAAAACTTTCTCGTGGGAGGAAGGTTATGATTGGGAGTTCTACTATACCATTACTATCTATCGCGATGGCATATTGTTCAAAGCCAGCGGCGAGGCGGAGCGTGGCATCGGCACGCAGGTTGACTACCAGCTCTTTGAGCGGCCCGGCGGCATTCGCTATCCTGATTTTATGAGCACGGGGGGCCAATATTTTCTTTTCGAGCGTTGGCTTAATGAGTGGAATGAACTGTATGCTGCGACTTAAGGTCGGGGCCTCAGCGAGAAACAGCGCGACCGGCGACTTGGCGCTTAAGCGTCCGCCTGCGATCTTATTTTCTCAGCCGTCCGATTAAACTGATGCATAACTTCGTCGAGCGTCTTCGCTTCGGGATAAAATTCAAAAAGCTCAAGCACCTCTGTAACGGTTTCTGATCTCCATGCATTTCCCGAAAGGCCAAAGCTCTCGCAAAGCTCAGTGCAGTAATTCTGCAAATTTTCCCGCGTCAGCTCGCTTTGCATTTGTCCTTTGAGCGCGTTCAGAAGCTCGTCTGTACCTTCGAGCGCAGTAGGCCAATCCTGCATCGCCATCCAGACGAGTCTCGCCTGCGGATAAAACGGATTTTTCCTGTCGAGACTGTCCTCGAGGTCAATGATCTGTTCATTTGTCATTATAGTCTTCAGCAGTAAAATGAAACCGCAATCAGGTATAAGCCTTTTTCACATTGACCATGCTGCCCCGGCCGTCTGCCAACGCTCCCTGCTGCAACCGCAGATGCACTCCGTGCCGCCGCTTATAGGCTGCGCACATGAGGTGCGCGAGATATTCGCCCAGCGAAGAAAAATACAGCGTTGTTTTGAGCGGCGAATCATGGTGCAGGTAGTAAAGGGGGATATTCCCCTTGCGGTCGCGTTGCTTCAAGTCGAGAAAAATGACGTCGCCGGAAAGAGTGACGCCGACTGCAAAAAGCGTCTTCAGCGGAAACTGCTTCTGTATTCCAATGGGTTTGGATTTCTTTGTGATATGGCCGTCTTCTTTCATATCAGCGACCTGTTCGGCCACTGTGTCTTCGAGTCGGCCCTGGAAAGAGTAGAAATCGTCGCTGCCGCCGAGCTCGTCTGTCCCGGTGCCATCGGCAGAGCGGAGAAACTCCAGAATGACCGACGGATATTTGCGGTCGTTTTTCTGGAATTTGGCGAGTTTTGCTTCTTTAACCGGCGGCTTGAGGTAGAGGTCGGTTTCGTCGAGGCCTAACTTTTGATAAAGATCCAGCGCTCCGGCGAGATGCTGCGGTAATTTTTCGGGCAGTACTGCAGGGTCAATGGCGCTGCGTTTGTCCGGCTTTAAGAGCCCCTCGTGGCGCAGGAAATTGCGCAGCGCCAGCTGTCCCTCGCCCTGCGCCTTGGGGTCGTGTATTTTCACCATTGCCGTAAGAAACGGCGAATCCTTGGCGACTAAGGTGCCGCCGGCGACGTTATTTTTGCGGCAATCGCGCAGCGATTCGATGACGACCAAAAGCAGTTCTTCGCTCCAGCGCGTGCGCACAAGTTGATCGCAGATTCGGCTAAATTGTTGCTTGCGCTTCTTCTCGTATTCAAGGTCGCGCAGGTACAAATCAAAATCACGGAATGCAAAATAGACCGGGTTTATGAAATAGAGCACGCCTTTTTTCTTAAGCGTGCGCCGGAATTTATCGATAGGCACGGCTTTCAGTCTTCCGGTAAAAGCAGAAACTGATTTTTTCACCTGGTGCCAGTTCTTTTCACTGAATTTCATTTTTCACCTCTTTATACGCTGCGGCGGCAAAGCGCGCAATGTCTGCGTTAGCATGGGTCAGCAGCGTTTCCAGCGCGGCCGAATCCTGCCGGCGCGTGTATATTCCCACGAGGAGTTTTAAGAGCTGCTCGCCGTAATAGTCCGCCTTCATGTGCGTCAGCCCTTCTTCTAAATCCCGCTGCATCGCGCTCCAATCTATGCCGTATGCCAGAATATAATCGACTATGAAGTATGAAGTCTCTATAACCCTTCTGTCCCCGGACGCAATGCCTTTGCCGATGAACGGATAGATCGCAGAAACATCGATATGTTTTTTTAATGCCCCACACAGAATTTGCATCCCCGCTTCCCAATGCGGTGCCTTCTTTGCTACCATGGCCATAATCTGAGGGATAATTGCCGGCACCTCCGTTTCACCGAATTCGGTTTGCTTCCTGAGCTGCTCCACGGCAAGATAACCACAGTCTTTATCTTCCAGTAATTCGAGCAAAATTTCCAACGCCTGCCGTTTTTCGTCTGGCGACAAGGCCCAATCCATAAGTTGGCTGGCCGCCTCGTTGCGGACCTCTGCCTTTTCATGCCTGAGGCAACCGATAATAAACTTAAACGGCGGCACCGGATCTTTTCCGTCCTTTCTGCCCCCGAGCAAAAGCTTGAGCGAACAGCGCGCCTGAAATTCGTTGCCCGATCTTACGAATTCAATCAGGAGTGTTCTGAGCGGTTTGACGTTCAGCCCACGCGCCTTGTATGTCAAATACCACATCGCAGTCCGCGCCACTTCGGCATCGTTCGCCTGAAGGGTATCGGCGATGGCGTCGGCGTTACGCGAGATGATTGCCGCCTCGCAGGTGGCGGTCGTGGCGAGCTGTTTTATTTTCGGGTTTTTTGAACCCAAGCCTCTGCTAAATGCCTTCGCCGCTGTGGTTGCAGGTACTGCACGCGGCTCAAATACCGGCGCCGGTTCCGGATCGTCATTTTCTTCTTTTTGATGAAAAGACTGCCAAAAGGCTTCTTCAAAAACCGGCACGTCAGAATGGTTGAGCAAGCGGCTCAGTTTATTCCAGAGCTTTTCGCAATTATAATATCTGGCCAGTTTCCAGGCGGCTTCGGTTTTGCTGAAGGCGTCTGGATCAAAGAGATCGAGTTCCAGCGCTTCGACGATTGCGGGGATTCGCTCGCTATATGCAGCTTGGTCAGCTGCCGGAAGGCATGCGAGAGTCTGCGCGATGTCGAGTCGCGTGAATACAAACGTCGTCTCGCGTTGCCAATCCACCATGGTTTCGTAAAAAAAATACCAATATGGCGTGCCGCACTCGGGGCAATTTACATATGCGCTGTCAGAACCAAAAGTTTCCCGGACGATGCCGAATTTTGCCAGCGTCGCTTCGATTGGCCATTGGCCATTGCGGGGGATCGCGCGACAGATTGAACATGCCTTGCGCGCTGCGCAGTACCACTCAGCCCTGGCCCAGACGTCGGCGACCTCCATGTTGCCGCAGGCGTTGCAGGTCATTTTTGTAAACTCGATGCCGACAGGCTCGGTGGCGACATCTTTCGATTTGCACAGCGGGCATGCGGCAATATGTATTTCTTCGGAAATTTCACCGGCCACGAGGTTGGATATCGCCATGTGCCAAATTGTCAAATGTCTTTTTGAGCCGTTGCGCTGGGTGCGGGCTTGAATTTTCGGTTGACCCCGGGAAATTGCCCGATACCATAAAACTGGTGCCAAAGAAAAAGGCGGAAGCAAAAACAGCGCACGATTCGGCCAAGGCGTCTGTCGGACAAACGCCCGGACCCACCGCAGCTAACTGCCCGGCGTGTGCGGAGCTGGGCGACAGATTTCACTATAGCTTTCCGGAAGAGGAGGGCGCACGGGAGCCGGATTCGTTCGCTCACTTAGACGTCGTTGCGCACTCGATAATAAGCTTTCGCGATGAACTCGTACAGTGCGACCAATGCCAGACATATTTTGCCTGGGACCGCATGTGGGATAACGATGTCTATAGCACACCGCTCGATTATGTGGATATCTACCGGTTGACGCCCAAAGAAGCCGAAGAGTGGTTAAAGCGGGAAAAGGACTGGGCACGCAAGGAGCGCGCTGCCGAGAGGCGGGCGGTTAGAAAGCTGGAGCAGCTCTGGGCCGATGAGACTACCAAACTCAGCGATGACGAACGCGTACTCTTTCAGTACATCGTCGCGACGCATTCGCAAGGCCGGTCGGGTGAGATGATCCAGCAGGAGTGCGGTCTAGAGCCTTCGCTGCTTTGGCAGGCGCTCGAATCATTGCAGCAAAAAAAAATTGTCACAAAAAGTTTACGCACGGCAGACTGGCCCAGGGAACACGCGAATTACGAGGTTTCCGGCTGGCGCCATTCGTCGGACCGTCGGTAAAATTTGGCTTAGTGCCCACGCCCGCTGCTGCGCCGCGGCATCGCGCCTACCCACGCCGCGAGGACTGCGCCGCCTGAAATCGCCAGAATACCGCCCACCAAATACCAGGCAAAAAACCGCGAATAATCCAACACCACGAAAAGGAAGATGCCGCCCAGCATCAGAATTTCGACTGCGATAAAGACGCCGCAAACGATCGAACTTACCAGATCGAAATGAAAACCGAACATGCCGCCGACAACGCCCTGGATGATGACCATCGCGCAGAATACGGCCCACAGCGGCCCTGTTTCCATGCCGAAGCTTCCTCCGGCAAAGATGCCGATCAGGGTCAATAGAAATGGC
>CAYHJO010000284.1:0-4470 GCA_964356715.1 uncultured Turneriella sp.
GTGATTTGCAGTGGTAGGGGTCAGAATTGGGAAAATACTTGTTGTTCTATATTTGTTCTATATTATGGCGTAAATGCGAATTTTGGATGTTCTACAGGAGGAGTTTGGGGACAATCTGAAATTTGTATCGAACACGTATCTTGAGGGTTTTCTGGTGCGGCAACGAATCGCGATTGGTTCAGCGGAATTTGTGGATTTAGAGAAATTTTTCGGCAGGCCCGAATGCTATCGGTCTATTTTCAGGCGACTGCGTCAGGGCGAGATTGTTTTGTCGGGTGTGAGGCACGAGCACCATGCGCCGGCTGCAGCCGGGTTACCGGGTGCGAAGGTCTTGGTAGATGCGGAAAATAGGGTGCAGGAAACGAACGCTTCGGCACTTTGGGAATCCGCGCAGCTGAAGAAGGCGCTGCGCATCAAAGATTATTCGCAGGCGACGCTGACGAGTTACCTGGGTTTGTTAGACAGGTTTGCGGTGTGGTTAGCGCAGTTTGGCGAGAAGTTGCGGCATGCGAGCGACGCGCGGATTTTTGAGTATGCGGATACATTGGTTACCGGGAAGCAGGTATCGTCGATTTATTTGCGGGTTTTTAAGGCGGCGCTGCATGCGTATTTTTCAGAGGTGGTCGGCACGCCGAGATTATTGCCGATGTTGGCGGGCATACGCAAGCGGCATGCGCTGCCAAAAATTTTATCGCGCGGCGAGGTTACGCGCATGCTCAAGCTGACGGTGAATCTGAAGCACCGGGCGATGCTGGCGGTCATGTATGGTTCTGGCTTGCGGGTGTCAGAGGTCATCAAGCTACGCATTGAAGATGTTAACTATGAAAATCTGACTTTGCGGATACGTATGGCGAAGGGAAAGAAAGATCGTTCTTCAATTTTTTCGGAATCGATCACTGCGGCGTTGCAGGAGTTGGCGGAGGGGCGCGAGGGTTGGGAGCCGTTGTTTTTTTCGAACCAGAGGCCGCGCAAGGCGGTGAGTGTGCGCACGCTGCAGAATGTTTTTGCGCAAGCGAAGCGCAGAGCGGGTATTAATAAAGATGTTTCGTGTCACAGTATGCGGCACAGTTTTGCCACGCATTTGCTCGAGGGGGGCACGGATTTGCGCGTGATACAGAAATTGATGGGGCATCGAAACATTCAGACGACGACCATTTACACGGGTGTGGCGCGGCGCACGCTGAAGAACGTGCGCAGTCCGTTGTAGGGGGAATTATTTTGTTGCAGGTATGCCGGTTACCGCACGCAGCACATCCGACACAGACATCATTTTGCCCTGACCGACGTCACCGCAGACGGCTTCGCCGTTTGCGGAATCGAGAATTTGGTAGCCGTAGCTTTTGCAGGTTTCGAGATTTTTTTGTGTGGCGGGGTGCGCGTACATGCTGGGGTTCATGGCGGGGGTGAGGTAGCGCGGGCCGGTGAAGGCGAGCAGCGTCGCGGTGAGAATGTCGTCTGCCCTGCCCTGCGCGGCGCGCGCGATGAGGTCGGCGGATGCGGGGGCGACGAGCATGAGGTCGGCGCCGGTGCGGATGTCGATGTGCGCCATACCAGATGCAGATTGATCGGTGATGACGGGGTTATTGCTGAGCGCTTCGAAGAGGACGGGGTTGATCCAGGTTGCCGCGGTGCGGGTCATGATGACATGCACGTCGTGGCCAGCTTTGGTGAGTTCGCGGCAGATGTCGCAGGCTTTGTAGAGGGCGACAGAGGCGCTGGCGCCGAGGATAATTTTCATGGTGTGTCTCTCGTTAATTCAAAATTTCCGTTCACGGGTATTGGGTTGAAGTGGCGCATGGCGTCGGTGCGTGTGTTGAGGCGGCCGTGGTTGAGGCTATAGCCTTTGAGTGTGCGCGCGGCTGCGTCTTCGCTGATGGTGCCGTTTGCATAGAGCCATGCGGCTTTGAAGAAGGCGTGCGAACGCGCGAGGGCTTTTTTGGCGAGGTAGCCGGGGGTTATGGGTTTTTCGCGGTCGTCGATCGGGTCGCGGTATGATTTGAGGCCGGCGAATGAGAGCATGGTATCGCTGTTGTCAAGGTCGCGGTAAGCCTTGTAGGATTGCGCTGGGTACAGGAGGCTTGAGTGCGCGTGCAGCGCATCGTTCTTTTTTTTGTTATACCACAGACCGAGGCGAGCAAGGCGTGGGTTCTGGAAGATGCGGTTGAAGTAGATTTCTTTTTTGTAGCTGCGCAGTGCGACGGCGAAGAGTGGGTGTTCGCGCGCGGTTTTGGCGGTGGCGTCGCCGAACTGGTGTGTAGTGAGTTCTCCCCACGCGCGGCGGAGTGCTAAGGTGTAGAGCGAGAGCACGAGATCGCGCCATTTTGCGGGCAGCGCCATTTTTTTCATCGCGCGGTATTGTTTGAGGTCGCTGTTGATCGAGGCGAGGTTATAGAGGTCGAGTATAGTTTCGATAGCGCGGTGGCGGGCTTCTGCGCGCAGTCGTTCGCGGTGTTCGTGTGCATAGTAGTTGCCGGAGAAGTAGTAGACGAGCGGGTGCATGACGGTGTCGAGCGCGACATGCGTGAGGTAGCCCAGCACGAAGAGTGTCAGGCCATTTTTTTCTTCGTGAGTGAGTGCGCGGCCCGGTGTGAGTTGTTGCTGCAATTCGGCGGATTGGAGAATGTGCAGCATGCCGAACACATGTTTGAGCGTGTTCTCGCCGTCGGTGCCATGGATGACATCGCCCCAGACGAGGCCGCGGTGTTTGACGCGGAATTCCCACGGCAGTTTGATATCGTAGAAGAAGATGTCGGGGGATATGGAGCCGAAGTAGAGAAGTTCGGGATATTTTTCGAAGAGGAAATAGATTTCCTGGCCGATGGCTTTTTTGCGCGGGTTGACAGATGCGGCCATGGTGTGCGCGGCGCGCTCGGCGAGAATGCAGTGTGTTATTTCCTTAGGCACCTTTTTTTTGTTGCAAGCCGCAACCCCCCGGAGGGGGTTGTGGCTTGCTTTACCCTTTATTGCTGTGAGATAAAGGCTTTGAGCTGGTTCGCCTCGTCTTCGGTTTTGCGCAAGCGTGCGGAGATGATGTCGTCGAGCGAAATCATGCCAATGGCCTTATTGCTTTCGATAATGGGCAGATGGTGTATCGATTTTTCGGTCATGAGCGCGAGTGCCTGATCGACGCTGGAGGTGCTGGGTATGGTGGTCAGGCTTTTCGACATGACCTCCCAGACCTCGACTTTGTCGAGTTGCGTGTAGCGTTCGGCGATGAGGCGCATGACGTCATTTCCGGTAATGATGCCGACGAGTTCGCCGCCGGGTGTGAGAATAAGGAGACCGGTTTCATGCAGCGCCAGCATCTGTTTGACTGCAGCGAGCACGCTGGCTGATTGTCTGATGACAGGCATCGGATCAGCCTTGGTTTTGACGATATCGAAGACACCCATGGTTGTGTCTAAGTCGGCTTATTCAGGCTGTCAATATATTGATGGTATCGGTCGCTTTCGCCCTTGCGCGAGGAAAAGCCTTTGATGCTGACGCCGATGGCCAGGTCATTTTCGGGTGTGGTAGCCTGATAGACAATTTCGGAGAAAACGGTGATCGGTTGTTGCAGCTTGAATATGACGTCAAAGCTGAAGCCCTTTTGGTGCACGAGAAACTTTTTGAGTTCGGGGTCGGTGAAGATGAGGCGCATGCCGCCGCGCGAAATATCGTCGACGGCCTGGCGTTTGTTGATGAGCATCGTGTTCGAGTCGCGCATCTGGTCTACCATTTCGAATGCGAGCATTTTGAGTTCGAGCGCGGTATCCATGCCGAGTTTCTTTTGATGCGAAATGAGCTGAATAAACCCGAGCGGAACGGAAGAGCCGTCATGCGCCAGATAGATGATGGGTACGATCATTTCGGAGACGATTTTACGTTTGCGGTAGTCTTCCATGACAGTGCCGACTTCGGTATTGAGGTGTTCGCGGTAGTCGACGAAACCTTCTGGATCTTCGGGAATATACGACATAATATCCTGCGTGTCGGACAGCATGAGTATCTTGTTCGTTTTACGCACAAGCTCGGTTTTTTCGTCGTCTTTCTCGAAGATTTTCACTTTGACTTCGTCGGCGAAATCTTTGAGCCGTTGCTGGAATTTTTCGAGGTGTATTTTTACCGAGGTGGGCACGTTAAAGAGCGATGCATTGATGGTATTGCGCGCGGCGCGGATATTACTGATCACCACCTGGTCTGTGGTCATTTTGTGGCGCGTTGATTTGCGTTCGGTGGTGGCAATGCGCACGCGCGAAACAGCAAATTTGTATTGCGTATTGATGAGCTTGTCCACGATCTCGCCGTCAATTTCGAGCTGTTTATTGAAGGTGTGATAAAAAGTCATACCGCCTTCGAGTTCGCGCAAAGAATCGATGGCGAGAATATTCGGTTCTTTGAAATCAAGAATTTTGACTTCGATTTTCTCGTAGAATCCTTTGAGGAAATAGACCTTACCGGCTGCGTAGGAGCGCAGCATATTCTGTATCT
>CAYHJO010000285.1:0-4435 GCA_964356715.1 uncultured Turneriella sp.
TCATTCTCGGCAATGGCTTTGGCGGCGTGATCTTCCACGAAGCATGCGGCCACCCGCTCGAGACCGAGGCGCTGCGCAAAAAGGCCACACCGTTCGCCGGCAAACAGGGCCAGCTGATTGCACACCCGTCGGTAACTGCGATCGACGACGGCACCATCTTCGGCAGCTGGGGATCGATTGCGATCGACGACGAAGGCATGCCGACCGAAAAAACCATCCTCATTGAAAATGGTATTCTCAGGAACTATATCTCTGACAGGGTGGGTGCAATCGAATGCAATGTGCGCCGCACTGCGTCGGCGCGCCGCGAATCTTATAAATATGCACCGGTGTCGCGCATGCGCAACACGTATATCGCCGCAGGCAAACACACGCTCGCCGACATGCTCGACGGCGTGAACGAAGGGCTCTATGCCCCGAAACTCGGCGGCGGTTCGGTCAACCCGGCGACGGGCGAATTCAACTTCGCCGTCGAAGAAGGTTATCGTATTCGCAATGGCAAGATCGCCGAACCGGTGCGCGGCGCGACGCTGATCGGCAAAGGCCACGAAATTCTACCGCACATCTCGATGGTCGGCAATGATCTCGAGATTACCGCCGGCATGTGCGGTGCCTCGTCAGGCAGCGTGCCGGTGACGGTCGGCCAGCCGACCCTCAAAGTGGATGAGATGTTAGTAGGAGGAAGATGAAAATCTCCGAAGCCATCTCAGCTATGGCCGACCTCGCGAAAGCCTCGGCCTGCAATGATTTTGATATCGTTGGTTATGATTCGTTCAGTGAGAGCGTCGAGGTATTCGAAGGCAAGGTCAGCAACTCCGAAATCCAGAGCGCATCGGCGATCGGCATTCGCGCATTCAAAAACTCCCGCCCCGGTGTTGCGTTCACGGAAAAGCTGTCACTCGAAGCATTGAAGATCTGCTTATCAGACGCGCTATCGCACACAGAGCTCACCGACCCAGTGCAATTCTCGGTCGCCGATCTTGAGCCGGCGATTGACACCAATTTTGACCATATGTCACCGGAATACGATGCCGTCGGTTTTAGCGATCTCACAAAACTCGCGATCGAGATCGAGAATGAAGCGCGTTCGCTCGACAAGCGCATCGAAAACGTGCCGTACACGGGTGCGGGGCGTTCGTCGGGCAAAAGTTTTTTTCTGAACTCGCGCGGCGTGAACTACGAGCACGCCGCGCAGGAATTCAGCGCCTACTCTGCCGCCGTGGGCATTCTGGGTGAGCAGAAAAAAATGGGTTTTTACAGCAATAGCCGGCTCAAATTCAGCGATCTGCCGGCGCTGGGTATTGCACGCCGTGCGGTCGAACGCACCGTCGAACAACTCGGAGCCGCACCCGTGCCGCACGGTAAATACACGGTGCTGTTCACCAACCGGGTAAGCGGGCAGATTATGTCACTCTACCAGTCGCCCTACTTTGCCGAACTCGCGATCCGCGGGCAATCGCGGCTCAAGGGCAAACTCGGCGAGGTGATAGCCTCGCCACATCTGACGCTGGTATCCCAGGCGCATGCTCCGCTCTTGAAAGGTTCGCGTGCCCGCGACAGCGAAGGTGTGCCAACACGCGATCTCGATGTGATTCGCAACGGCAAGTTTGTGAATTTTCTCTACAATCTCGAAGCCGCGGCAATCGACAAGGTCATTCCTACCGGTAATGCGGTGCGCTCGGTAAGTTCCAAAGCGGGCACGGGATTCAGGAATCTCGTCGTTAACCCGGGAGAAAAGACCGCGCAGCAGCTGATTGCCGCCGGCACAGTTCTCGTCATCGATAAACTCGAAGGGGCTGCCGGCTGCTCTGCGATCTCGGGCGAATTGTCGATTGGCGCGCAGGGATATCTCTGCATCAACGGCCTGCGCACGCAACCGGTCGACCGTATCACGCTGAGCTCGAACTATTTTGATATGCTGAAAAGCATCGAAGCACTGTCATCGGAATATAACGACCAGTACAGCTCGGTGCGCGTGCCCGATTTGCTGATCAGCAATATTGCCGTGGCGGGTTGATATGGTAGTTTTAGTCAGCGGCGGCGCAGGCTACATCGGCTCGCATGCGGTGCGTGCCCTCAGCGCAGCGGGCCACACGCCGGTCGTCATCGACAACTTCAGCACCGGCCATCGTGAATTCGTCAGTGGGATAGATTGCGTTGAAGCCGATGTGGGCGACAAGGCGGCAGTGACTGACGCGGTGAAAAAACATGGCATCGAAGCCGCCATGCATTTTGCCTCTTTTATCAATGTCGGCGACTCGGTGCATGATCCGCGCTCGTACTATGAAAATAACGTCGCTTCGGGCATTCGCTTCATCTCGGCGCTGCAAGAAGCGGAAGTAAAGAAGTTCATTCTGTCGTCGACGTGCGCAGTTTATGGCTCGCTCGGTGAAATTCGACCACTCAGTGAAAAGGATGCGATTCAGCCTATCAATCCTTATGCTGCGTGCAAGCGCATGCTTGAAACTGTGCTAACCGATTTCTGTGCGGCGTATGACTTTCACGCCGTTGTGTTCCGTTATTTCAACGCTTCGGGGGCGATGGAAAACGGCGACATCGGCGAATGGCATGAACCCGAAACGCACCTGATACCCAATATTCTGCGCTCGGCAAAATCGGCCGATGCGGCACCGCTCAAGGTGTTTGGCAACGACTACCCGATTCCGGGCGGCGACGGCACTGCGGTGCGCGACTATATACATGTCTCAGACCTTGTCACAGCACATGTACAGGGTCTAGAATACCTGCTCAGCCACAAAGGCATTCACACGTTCAATCTCGGCACCGGCCAAGGCGCATCCGTGCTCGCGGTGATCAGGGCGACCGAAAGCACCCTCGGCAAAAAGATCCATTACGATATCCATCCGCGCCGCGCAGGCGATGCACCCTACCTCGTTGCCGACAGCGCGCATGCGCTCCAAGAACTCGGCTGGCAGCCGAAATACAGCGACCTTACGACAATTCTGCGCACCGCCGCAGCCTGGGAGAATAAACTTGAAACCATTAGAAATCGGCATTGAACGACTCAAGGTGCGCATGTCAGTCGGCATCTACGATACCGAAAAAAAGAAACCGCAGGATGTTTTTGTGACCGCGAAACTTTTTTTTAAAGCAGCCCCGATCGAAAAAGACGAGATGAAATTTTCGGTCGACTATGACGCTCTGTCGGCCGAAATACGGCGCGTAGTCGCGCTGAGACACTATGAATTAATCGAAAACCTGGCGTTGCATATCGGCGAGGGCCTGAAAAAATTCGCAAAGTGCCAGACGGTGACAGTCAGAATCGACAAACCATTGGCAGCGCGTAAAAATGTCGCTGAGACTATTTACGTCAGCATTGAATTATAGGTAGATAGATACAATGATCCCAAGGTCATTCCCGCGAAAGCGGGAATCCAGCGCAAATATTGCACTGACTGGATACCCGCGTGCGCGGGTATGACGAACGACAAGAATCGGCTCTTAATCATCCGCCGAATGATCGGCAACCTGGCCTAACAGTTTCTCTCTAAAGTAGCGCACTGCATTACTGACCGTCTTGCGTTTTTCTTCTGCGAGCGCCACGGGATCGCCCTCGGTAAAGAGGAACATATCTTTTTCGTGTTTGAGCAGGTGGAACAGCGCAAAAGCGCCGTGCGGAACCGCCTCTTTATTCGTCAGGTTCACCGAAAACGCGGTGCTCGCCGAAATGCGGCGCGCAAAATACACCGGGTCAAAATAGCGCAGATTTTCTTTGATCTGCTGTTTGGCTTTTTTGCTGCCTTTCGCCGCCGCATTGATTTCGCGCGCATAATCTGCATCCGAAATATTCTGCGTGTCATCTAGATTTAGAAACGCCGGATTTTCAAGATAGAGTGCCTCGCCGCGCTCCATATAGGCTGCCACGAAAAGCGCCTGCGCTGCCCCCACGCCCTGACCAATGATGCCGATTCGCGAGCTGTCGATTTCTTTGCGCAGTCTCGCGACTTCAATCGCGCGGTAGGCATCGAGAAAGATTTTGTTGGCATAATATTCGCCGGGTTCGAGAATGCGTTCGCCGAAATAGCCATAACTTTGTTCCTGCTTACTGTCAGCGGTTCGTGCTAAAAGCCGGCGATCTTCTTTTTTACCAATCGGCGCGACGTCCTGTGCCTGCAGCGGGCGGGGTGCCTCATGGCCGCGCATGCGTATCACCATCTGCGCTATCCCGGCATTCATGAGGCCCTTGTAGGCAACCGTTTCTTTGCCATAATCGGGAAAAATGACCACGAGAGGCGGCTTGCCGCTAAATTTTCTCGGTGCCACAAATTGAGCCTGCATATGGTATTTATCAACACTTTGGAAATCGACCATCAGGTTTTGTTCGGTAAAAATCTTCGCCGAAACCTTTTTTTTGGTCTGCACCTCAAGCGGAACCTTTTTGAGGCGCGCAATCTGCGCATTCCAGAATTTATCG
>CAYHJO010000286.1:0-4315 GCA_964356715.1 uncultured Turneriella sp.
AAGTCGAGGCGATCATGCCGGTAAAACACCAGATCCCCAAAGAGCGCTACCGCGTGGAAGACAAGATCAAGGTACTTCTGCACTCTATCGAACAGGACAAAGGCGGCGGCCCGCTGCGCGTAATCGTCTCGCGCGCCGACCGCATGTTTGTGCATAAATTGTTCGAAAAAGAAGTTCCTGAAATATTTGAGAAGATCGTCATCATCAAAACCATCGGTCGTATTCCCGGCGAACGTTCGAAAGTTGTCGTGACTTCTGAACGCTCGAACGTCGACCCGGTCGGAGCCTGCGTCGGCGTGCGCGGCGTGCGCATTCAGGCAATCGTGCGTGAGCTCGGCACCGAGCGCATCGACATAGTCGAATGGGCAAACGATCCGCGCGAATTTATCACTAATGCGCTGACACCGGCGTCACCGAGTCTCGTTAAAGTCGACCCAACTTCGCATGAAGCTCTGGCTGTGGTACCCGATAAAGACCTCGCAATCGCCATCGGCCGCGAAGGCACCAACGTTAAAATCGCGTCTTATATCACGGGATATAAGATCGACGTGAAATCGGAATCGCAATTCTCTGCCGAAATGGCGTCACCCGAAGCGCGCAAGCGCCTCGACGAGATCTTCGAGGTCGCAGTACCGGAAGAAGCACCGGCCGAAGAAGAAGGTACACCGCTGACCGCACTGCCGGGCCTTGCCTCGCGTATCATACGCATTCTCAAGGAAAACAATATCAAATATATCGAAGACCTGGTATCGATGGACGAAGAGGATCTCATCCACATCGAAGGTATCGGTCGCGCAACGGCAAAGCGCATCATGGAAATCATTTCTGAAAACGTCGAGTTTGAAGAAGGCGAGGCAGCTGCGGAGCCGCAAGAACTTGACGCAGGGCCAAAGTCCTGAACGTAGACAATAAGGGAACACTGGAAAGCGCGCATGGCAGATAAAATAAAACTCACGCCCAAGAAGATCGTCCTGAAAGGGCATTCTTCGAAAGACTCGATCGCGGGCAAGATTAGCGCGCAGAAAGTGCAGCTTGACCAGCAGCGCGAAGAAGAGAAGAAGCAACAACAGCAACAACCGCAGCAGCCGGTTGTGACCACGCCTGCCAAGCCGGCGGTCGCCGAGACCGTTGTGCGCAGACCCATGGAGCGAGTCGCACCGAAGGTGCGTACCGTTTTCATTCAGGACGAAAAGCAACCCAAGACCGAAGCCGAAGAGCGCGAAGTCAAGAAAGGCCCGGGCACAAAACCCGGTGCGGACAAGAAAAAATCCAACCTGCGCGAAGACATTCTCAAGAAAGAAGAACACAAAAAGTTCTTTATAGGACAGAAGTCCCGCGATCGCGGTAAAGGCGAACAGGCACAGGCAACTTCGTCTGTGCCTTCACGCATCAAAATCACCGAGTTCGTTCAGGTCGGTGAATTGGCGAAAAAACTCAATGTGCGCGCGCCCGAAATTATCGCTAAGCTCATGCAGATGGGCGTGATGGCGACGATCACACAGTCGATAGACGCCGAAACAGCGACGCTGCTCTCGGCGGAATACGGCTGCACGGTTGAGGTGATTTCACTCTACGAAGAAACGCTGATTCAGGAAGAATCCGATAAAACCGAAGAACTGGTTAACCGGCCACCCGTCGTGACAATCATGGGTCACGTCGACCACGGTAAGACCAAACTGCTCGATGCACTGCGCGAAACCGACGTTGTCGCGACAGAAGCCGGTGGCATTACACAGCACATCGGTGCTTACCAGGTGACACGTCCGAAAGGCAAGATCACTTTCCTCGACACTCCGGGTCACGCTGCCTTTTCCGCAATGCGCGCCCGTGGCGCTCAGGTAACTGACATCGTGGTGCTGGTGGTTGCGGCCGACGACGGGGTTATGCCGCAGACAGAAGAAGCGATCATGCACGCCAGGGACGCGAAAGTGCCGATTATTGTCGCTGTGAACAAGATCGATAAACCGACGGCAAACATCGACCGTATCAAACAAGACCTCGCAAAATTTGAAATTCTCTCTGAAGACTGGGGCGGAACAACTCCGTTTATCCCGATTTCCGCTCTGCAAAAACTGAACCTCGATAAACTCGAAGATGCCATTCTTGCGCAAGCCGAAGTGATGGAAGTCAAGGCCAACCCGAAGAAGCGTGCAACCGGAACTGTTGTCGAAGCGAAGCTCGATCAGGGTCGTGGACCGGTGGCCACGATTCTCGTGCGCAACGGCACGCTCAAGATCGGAGACCCATTTGTGGTCGGGCTTGAGGGCGGCAAAATTCGCGCAATGCATAACGATCGCGGTCAACCGGTAAAAGAAGCCGGCCCGGCGACACCTGTTGAGATTCTTGGTCTTACCGGTGTGCCAAACTCAGGTGACACGCTAAACGTCATGGCAACAGAACGCGAAGCGCGCGAAATTGCCGACAAGCGTCAGGAACTCGCGCGCCACCAGCAGGCGCAGCAGGTTAAAAAAGTCAAACTCGAGAACTTCAACGAGACGATCGAAGAAGGTAAACTCAAAGAATACAAGGTCATCATCAAGGGTGACGTGCGCGGTTCTGTCGAAGCTTTGACTTCATCGCTCGAGAAACTTTCGAACGAAGAAGTGCGCGTGCGTGTGATCATGGGCTCAACGGGTGAAATCACCGAGAGCGATGTCATGCTGGCGTCTGCGGCAAAGGCGACTATTATCACCTTCAATGCGCGTGCGAACGCAAAAGTGCGCGATGTAGCCGCGAAAGAAGCTGTGGAAATCAAAAACTACAGTATCATCTACCAGGCAATCGACGACATGAAACTGGCTCTTGCCGGCCTCTTGTCACCGGATATTTCTGAGAAGATCACCGGCGAAGCCGAGGTGCGTCAGGTATTCAAGATTTCGGGCATGGGCACCGTCGCCGGTTGTTCGATGAAAACCGGCTATCTCAAGCGCGCTAACCAGATTCGTGTGTTACGCGACGGTGCGGTTGCTTTCACGGGTTCCCTGAAATCTCTCAAGCGTTTCCAGGATGACGTCAGCGAGGTGAAAGAAGGCTTCGAATGCGGAATTCTGATCGAAAACTACAACGACCTCAAAGTCGGCGACATTATCGAAGGCTTTGAAAAGGTCGAGACACAGCGTACGTTTGAAGACATCGGCAACAAGTGAATGAAATAAGACGCCAGCGGCTGCAGAACCAGATCTTCCGCCACGTCGCGACCTATTACCAGAAAATGTCCCGAGGGCAGGATGCCCAAGGGTTAGCGCTCGACACGAGGTCGATCCAGGCGCTAACCGAGGGCCAGGATAGCCAAACCAATCCCTCCCCCAGTTCTCCTTTCAATGCACCCAACCCCTTCGCTCACGCGGAACCGCACGATTTTACGCAGCATATGAAAGACTATTGTACGTTCATCCGCTGCGAACTTTCGGCCGACGGCTCATTCGCCAAAATTTTTGTCAGCATCTGGGGCGATGAAAAAGAGCAGGAACGCATTATGAAAGATATCAAGCGCCATGCATACGGTATGCGTTCCAGTATTGCGAAGCATATCCGCATGCGCGTCATACCGCAGCTCGCGTTCGTGCAGGACCGCTCTTTTGAAAAAGGCGCGGAAGTCGAAAAACTGATTAAATAGCCCATGAATTGATTCATGGGTTCTTTGATCGCCAATACCGGCGCGCAACCAGCTTCTTAACCCAAAACGGCAGCCACGATAGCAGGCGCACCAGGACCACCATCGGCTTCGGGAAATTTATCTCGCGTTTTTTGCGGAGCAGGCGCCGCACGATATATTCGGCTGCGGCTTCGGCGGTAAGGAGAAACGGCAGCGGGATGGTGGATTTTGCCACCATCGGCGTTTTGACAAAACCGACATGCACCGTGCTCGTGTACACGCCGGTATTCTGCAGATCGAGCGCGAGGCATTCCATGAAACGGGAAAGACCTGCTTTGGGTGAAGAATAGCCGGCCGCATCGGGCAGCGCTGTGTAACCCGCGAGAGAGCTGATGGCAACGATGTGCCCGCGCTTTCTCGCTACCATCGCGGGCAGCAAAGTGGTCAGGGTTGCTAAGGCGCCGGTATAATTGATGTCGGCGACTTTTTTGACCGCCGCCCAGCTATAAGAAGGATTTTCCTTAATTCCAACCCCGGCGTTGGCGATTACCAGATCTATACCCCCGAATTTCCGGTCGAGCGCGGCTATGGCCTTCGCGGTCGTCTCGGCTTTGGCGACGTCGAGCCGCACCGCCGTGGCCTTCCCGCCGCTGCTGTGAATTTCCATAACTAGTTCCCGCTGAAAAAACAGATCTTAGATTTATGGCAGACGTCGGCCTT
>CAYHJO010000287.1:0-4308 GCA_964356715.1 uncultured Turneriella sp.
GACAGATATGAAATACTATCCGTTCATGATGGGCGTCGCGGTGCATATGTTTACGCGTTTCACGTTTTATCTCTATCTCGGCGCCGATGCGGGTTTTGTGCACATTGCCACAGCCACTTTGCCGGCGAGCTGGTCGACGCGCGTGACGCCGGTTATCGGCGCGACACTCTATTACTGGGGTGTGTTTTTCCTCGAAGGCGAAGCAGGTTATAATATACTACAATATGCGAAAGATTCCGCGATCGATATGAGCGCACCGACTTACCGTGTCCGCATGGGCTTCTACCTGTGACCATGAGGCGCGAACTCATCCCCCCCTCTCTTTTGAAGAGCCGTTGGGTTCGCGCAGCGAACAAGGGATGGGGGGTGAGTTTGTTATTGCTGTTGAGCTGCGCCTCAATTCCGTTCCACGGCGAAAAGCACTCGGTACAGACGAAAGACGACTGGAAGCTGACGATCGAACACTTCGCACCGACCGGCGGTGAAAAGAAGAAATACCCGATTCTGATCTGCCACGGGCTGGGCGCCAACCGGCAATACTTCAAAGGTAAAGACCAGGATTCGCTGATCGCGAACCTCACACGCGCGGGCTATGATGTCTGGCTAATGGACCTGCGCGGCCGCGCTGAGGCTGGCGACACCGGCTACTGGTTCGGCAAACACACTTACACCTATTCGATGGATGAATATGTGAACGAAGATCTCGATGCAGCGATTGGCCATGTTCTGGCGCAGACGGGAGCGGGAAAACTCAACTATATCGGCCACAGCATGGGAGGCATCATCATGCACGCGCGGCTGGGCACGCTTAAAGAGGAGCGCGTGGCAAACTTTATTGCGATTGCCTCGCCGATGAATTTTCTGCCGTACAACAAATGGACGTTCACGCTCTACCGTATGCGGCAGGGAATGGTGTTGCTGCCGGTATTGCCGCTCAGGCCCGGCGCCATCATGGGAAGCTTTATTCCCGAAATGCTCTACGCGCCGTTCATGAATGCGTTTCTGAATCCGGAAAATACCGAGGGGCAGGTAAAAACGCTGCTGATGCAGCGCGCGATCAATAACATCAGCAAGCCCGAAATCAAGCAGTTTATCCACATGACCGAAAATGGCGGCATGTATTCGGCCGACGGCAAAATTTCGTACCGCGACAATCTGCGCAATGTCTCGGTGCCGGTTTATCTCATGGCCGGCCGCCGTGACGAACTCGCCGACCCCGCTGTGGTGCGCGATGTGTACGAGCGCGTCGGTTCAAAAGACAAGACGTTTGAAATATTCTCGCGCGCCGACGGTTACGCCGACGACTACGGCCATACCGATCTCATTTTCGGCAAACAGGCGCACAAAGAAGTGCACCCGAAGATTGTCGACTGGTTGAATAAGCGGAATTAATTGTGTTTCACTATACGTGCGCGTAGCGCACGCATAGTGAAACGATTCTTTAGATTTCGCTGCCGATGGCCATACCACGCCAGCGTCATGAATATGTTGGAAAGAATGAGTAGAGAAATCGACCAAATGGCTGAAGACATTTTAATCCGTTAGCCCATGAATTAATTCATAGGCTAACGCGAATTGGTGAAATTAGTTTTCTTCTTCGCCGCCGCCCGTCGGGGCTTTCGCTTTCACCTTAATCGAAATAGTCTGCGCCCACGCCGAACCATATGACACATGCGCGCCGTCGGCAAACTGCAGCGTGATGCGGTATTCGCCGGGTTTCAGATCGAGCGTGTCTTCGGTTTGGCCTTTGCCATAGTGTTTCTGTGTTTCGTCGTTGCCGATGACCTGCCCTGCCGCCATCGCTTCTTTATTAATAAGGATATGGAAATGCCCCGTGCCTTCTTCGACTTTGCCGGCAGGCTGTACCGTCATGCCTTCGACCTGCATGACAAATTTGACGGGTGCAGTGACCTCGGCTTTATCTGAGGGCTCAGAGAACCAGACTTTGCCGACGTATTCTTTTTTCTTGCACGAAAGGGCGACAATAGCCAAAAGGGGGATTAATAACGTTAAGCGTTTCATAACTCCGAGCTTATGAGGCCCGCCGCATTGTAAACGATTTACGTGTACGGTAGCCGCAGCGAGGGATGCTGCATTTTGAAATCGCGGGAATTGCGGGTGACGAGCTGGCATTCATAGTTCAGCGCCGTTGCCCAGATCAGAGCATCGGGAATGCGGAGCTTGTGTTTTTGGCGTAGTTTGACGCAGAAATCCGCCACTTCATTCGTGATCGGGCAGACATCAAACCCGGCGAGAAACCTGCGAAGTTCAATCTCGTCGTCTTTGTCTTGCGCCCCGACAAGAATTTCGATCTGCGTAATGACGCTGATCAGCTTACGGTCGTAAAGAGCAAACTCCTGTCTCGCGCGATCATCCTGATTGAGGAAATCGATCAGGATATTCGTATCGAAGACGGCCTTCATTTTTGACCCTCAGTTCCATTCGTTGCGGAGTTTGTCGACGTAAGCCTGCGAGTCGATGCCGCGATTCTTGAAATACCCGAAATAAGCGTCCGCGTCAGGTGGAGCGAGGACATGGCTGCCATAATAATCGATTGCGCGCCGGATTGCCTCGGCACGCGAAATACCATCGCGTTTGCAAATTTTTGCGAGCATATTAACTTGTTCGCCGTCCATTTCGAGCAGAGTTTTCATATATATATTATATGTATATATTGTATTTCGTCAACATAAATTTCGCATTTTAGGAAACCAGAGGGCTTGTACATGTTATGGTTCAGAACTTCCATTCGAGACCGAAATTGGGAATTAGATTGAGCGGTGTGCTGGGGCCCAGCAGGTGCGGGTTGCTGCCGTCTGCATAGGGCTGCGCATTGTTAAATGCCTGCCGTAATTTAGGTTCATTGTTGTAGACGTTGATGAACTCGATAAACCAGGAAAAAGTGCCCCACGAGTAAGTGCTCTTGCGCGTAAAGCGCAGATCCAGCCGATGGAACAGCGGATAATGCGCGCTGTTGACTTCGGTCGAATATGTAGGGGTGTAGAGCGTGGTCGTCGCATCGCCGGCGCAGGCGTAACCCGGCGTACAGGTACTGCCGTTAATCGGCGTATAGGGGAAACCCGTGAACATCTCGAAACGGGCCCCGAGCTCATAGGCGCCGAAGCGCAAGACGCCGATCATTTTCACGACGTGGCGTTGTTCATAGCGGAAAGGGAAACTGCCAGCGACACCCGAAACATCGGCGCGTGTGTACGTGTAGCTCACCCAGCCAAAAAAACCGTCTTCGTTCTCCTGCAGCGATTTGCGGTAACTCACCTCAATGCCGCGGTTAAAGGAACCAGCGCCGTTCGCATAAAAAATCCCCTGCGCCTGCTCGGCGGTCGAGGTCGTTTGCAGCATGTCATACAGGTTATTGTAAAACCCTTCGACTTTGAACACGTTAAAGCCAAATTCCTGTTCGAGCGCGACGCTGCGGTGTACCGCTTTTTCGCTCTTGAGGTAATCGGCGGTGACGACGCGCGCCTCGCGGCGACTGGCCTGGTTGAAGCGGTACCAGTTGGTCTGCGCAAACGACGAATACAATCCACCCGAAAACGCCAGTGTGGTGTTCGTCGGGAATTTATAACCCGCAAGCCCCCGCAGGTCTGTGGTGATTTCGCGCGAGCGGTTGAGGTAGTCGCTGCGTACACCGGGGGTGACGAAGAAACCTTTGTATTCGAAACGGTTATCGGCGTACGCCGAGATCAGGTGGTTTTCACCGAGCGCCGATACGCTGATGATATCGAAGTGATCGACGTTGTTAAAATCGGTCTGGCCCTGCGGAATCGATTCTTTGCGCTGCTGTGTGAGGCCCGAGCTGTTAAAATGGAAGTATTGGTAATCGACGCCCGCCTTGAGCCTCGCCTTGCGGTCGAAATAATAAATATCAAAAATCTCGCGCAAGCCCGTGATGTTGGGACGCGTGTTGACGTCGATCGTACCGAGTGCGCGGCCCGGGGCTTCACGGTAGAAGCGGCTGTAGATCAGCGTGTTAAACAGCATCGTGCGTATCTTCACTGCGGATGACGGCAGGTAGTCGTAATAAACCGATTGGCTGTGCGAAGAAATATCATTGAAGACCGTCAGGTCGCCCGCCGCGGGGTTAGCTCCATGATCGACGCGTTCTTTTTTCTCTTCGTCCGAAAGTTTTCGCACGAGCGTGAAGGTGTCGTAGCTGCCAAAGACGAACATCGAGACCGCGTGGCGGTTATGGTCTCCCAGATACCAGCGCGCCTTCCACTGGTAGTCATAATATTCGGGCACCGCGATAATTTCTTTGCCGGTGATGAATTTGTAGATTGGGGGCAC
>CAYHJO010000288.1:0-4242 GCA_964356715.1 uncultured Turneriella sp.
CTTTTCTGTATGGTCGCGCTGCCGCGCCAAACACGCCGCGCGCGACCTCCACTATCTTCTGGTAGTCGAGCGTATCGGGAGTGTCAGTCTGCTCGTGGTAATTCTGGTTCCGCATAAATGCCGTATCTGTCACCATCACCGCCGGCCAGCCGTGTTTCCAGTAATTCAGGTGGTCTGAAAAATCGATGCCCGTGATAACCGACGGTGCCGCCAGCGAGATGAGTTTCAGCTTCGTCGATTTCATAAATCCGACTTTCAAAAAATCGATCAGGATCGAGTCGCTGCTGCGTCCCACGAGTGCGATAAAATTGCCTTCGCTCGGGTAAAACAGGCCGAGCATGGGTGGGTATGACTGCGAACCCTTTGCGTCGGAATAATAGCCGATCGTCTCGAGTGAAATCATGAACTTCACGCGCGCGCCGCGTTTTTTGAGGTTCGCGGCGTGCACGGCGCTGCCCATAAATTCGGTGCGAAAGTGGGGCGGCTCTTCGAGGCTGTAGAAAATGAGTTCGAAATTGTTCTTGAGCGACGCCTGGTTCGCCGCCAGGTATTTCGCAATGAGCAACAGGCCCGCAACACCGCTCGCATTGTCGTCGGCACCGGGCTGGTCGCCGCAGACATCGTAGTGCGCACCGAGCACGATGATATCGGCGTCCCTGGGGCCAATATTCGCGATCACGTTCTTGTAGGTGCGTTGTTTGACTTTGAATTCTTCAAGGCGGATCTGCTGCGTGAATGGTTTTAATTCACGCGTGATATATTTCACCGCAGTTTCGAGCGACAGTAAATTTCTGTGGTTACGGGCCGGCTGTATCGCCGCGAGGTATTCGACGTGTCGGCGCACGGCGCGCACATCGTCGGCAGCGGCTGGCGAGGCCGACAAAACGCCGAACATGCACGCGAAAACGGCTGCAGTTGCACAAAACCTCAATCGGCGCGGGCAGATTTGCTTTGCGTTGTTTTGCCCGACCATTGCAGGCCTAATCCATGAGCGCACTGAATTCTTTTGCATTGCGGATTTTGTCAAACGAGGTGTCCGATTTGGCGTCGGGTATCCTGAGGCCGGTTTTTTTGGCGATACTTTTTGCCTGCTTCAGATATTTTACGGCGTTCGCCGTATCACTTTCTTCACCATAGGTACAGGCGAGGTTGTAATAGAATAGCGGATAATCGGGATTCTTCTTGATACCGAACAGAAACACCTCTTTCGCCTTCGCGGCGTCGCCCGACAAGACAAGAGAAATGCCCAGGTTATCGATCAGAGCATACCAGACTTCGTTGGCAAGCGTACGCTTTCGGGCTTCGAGGTCCAGCGCCGACGAATAATACCTAGCGGCGTTCGCGTATTTTTTCTCGCGATACATGTATGACCCCGCAGCAAAATAATCGTAGGCTGATTTGGGCTCGATTTTTACCGAATTGATCACTGCATCGAACAGCGCGCGATCAGCATGCGAATAATTTATTTTAGAAATATGGATATCGATCCATAAATTATCGCGCGCGATATACATATTCAGGTGTTGCTGGTTGATCTCCTGTTCGCGGAATTTCGGCACAAAGTATTCGTAAATAGCCGCATCGCCTTTTTCAGACATCTTCTCCTGTGTTTTGGCGAGCGGGCTTTGGCTCAGCTTTTCGGTGTAATACTGCCTTGCGACGGTGCTGTCGCCTTCCTGCGCTGCCAGCTCGACAAACACAGAAACAATCAGTCCGTTGTCATGGAACGCGTAGATGTTGCGAAACGATTTTTCGTACACGTATTCATTTTTCTGAATACTGAACTTTTTCAGGTCGATCTTAAGCACCCAATCGTTGTCAAAATGGAAAATGCGGTCAATACCTTCGGCGCGCAGCGGCATCAATGTACTGCAAAACAATAAAATCAGCATAGTCGGGATTCTTTTCATAATCGTCTTTTATTACGCGATTGGTGCGCGCTTCAATTCTGCAACCCAAATGCGCACGGTATGCCGATCTCGCCACGTTTGCACGGCATTCCCCGAGTGCAGCGTGGCGGAAAGCCGCCAATGTAAAAATAGACAGATTCTAAAAATAGAGCTATATTGAGTTTAGAGATACCGCATGAAAAAGCCGGCCGACATAGCGCAATTTTTGAAGGACCGTGGTCTGCGTGTGTCGCTGCAAAAGCTCGAGATTGCCAGGCATGTGCTGGGTTCTCACCGCCATTTTACCGCAGAAGAAATCTTCAAAGAAGTCAACGCGGATTTTCCGCGTGTCTCCCGTGCGACGGTCTTTAACGTGCTGAATCTGTTTGTCGAGCACGGCCTGCTGAAGTCGCTGCAGGCGCGCAGCGACGTGCTGCTTTACGATTCGAATACTGAAGAGCATGACCACGTCGTCGTGACCGAGACGGGAAAAATTTTCGACATAATACTGCCTGAGAGGGAAAAAGAGTCGTTTCTGAGAAATCTGTGGGCGAAGAACCCGCATTTACCGAAAAAGGCCACTGCTTCGGTCGTTGTTCACGTTTGAGCGCGCTCAGCGCTTTGCCAGCGGCAAACCATAAAAATGCGCGAGCGCGGCGGCGGCCGTGTTCAATTGCTTCTTCAGCTCTGCGTTGCCACCGGAGCGCAGGTCAGGTATCACCGTGAGCTGCTCCTTCCTGACTTCTTTTTTCCACAGACCGCACACCTGGCCATGGTGCAGAATTACTGCCCTGAAAATACCGTTGTTTGAAATGACATTTTTTGCCAATCCTGGAGGCAGAACTGCCGATCTATCCGCATAACCGATGATGTACTCGTCGAACGCCGGCAAAAGCAACACGCCTTTGGCGATGGCGGATTTTCCCGTTTCCTTTGACAAATACCATGTGTTTTCTTTTGCCGTGATTTTTTTCAGATTATTTCCCGCCGCGGCCAGGGCCTGGCGCGCTTCGCTGATTTTGAGCCCCGACCACCAGATGAAGTCTTCGAGCGTCGCGGGACCGTGCCCTGTGAAATAACGCAGCGCCAGGCGCGCAAGGGCCTCGTCGCGCGGCAGATCTTCTGTTTTGCGAATACGCTGGGCATACAACGCATATGCAGTATCGGAACCCTGCACCGGCCCGCTGCAGATCAGCCTGTCCAGTTCACAGCGCAGCAGAATGTGTGAGTAGCATTCTGCCGCGAGAGTGATTTTTGCTTTCTTCAGGGCTGTGATGAGCTGCGCACGCGTGCCTGATTCGGCAGTGAGCAGATCCTTCTCTATAACTCTTTTGCATTGCGTGATGAGTTTTTCGTCAAGACCCAGTTGTTTGTGCCGCGAACGTATAGTGACCATAATCCGGGGAGCGGTGAGTTTCAGTAGCCAGTCGACGTCGGCGTTTGCCAGGATATGCCACGTCGGCCGCAGCGCGTGCGTGCGAATGATGTCGCCGCGCGCGATTGCTGCATTTACGGCGCTTTCGGTCAGACCGGCACTGCGAATACCGATTGCCCATTTTGTCATCGGAAAATCCTGCGCCTGCATCGCGCCGAGGTGAGATACGACGGCGGCTGCGCTGCGCAATGCGGGTGAGCCGATGCTCTGCGCGGCAAGGCGGAAAAAAATTATTTCGGATGGGTTCAAGACGGCCTGCATGCCGCTAAACGCCTGCGGAGCATAGCCAGCATTTTTTTCCTTGCGGCGCTGCGACAACTGAAAAATAATATGGCAGCCAGCATAACCGATCTTGCTTTACGCCGTGTGGTATTCGCAGTCAGCCGAAAGCGCCGTTATATGAACTTCAGCGTTGTTTTTGCCCCCGATTCCCGCGCGCGCTCCGTGTGGGATTTTCTGCTTTTTGTGGTCACTCTCACGCTGGCAATACTGGGTCCTTTGGAACTGGTCTATAAACTCAAAGGTCCTGTTTTCATTTTTTATTCGGGGCTCTTTCTTACCACGGTTTTTGCCGCAGATATGGTGCTGAGCTTTCGCACAGCGTTTTACGAGCGCGGTGAGCTGGTGACCGACAAGGCGCAGATCCGCCGCCATTATTTCAAGACGTGGTTCTTACTCGATTTGCTCTCATTATTTCCGTTCGATCTGATTTCCGGACCAATTCCGGTAACCATCCATGGGCACACCTTCGACCTCGCACCCGCGATACGTCTCGTGCGTCTCGTGCGCCTGCTTCACCTGATCGGGGCGGAAGAAACTCACGCAGAAGTGCCGCCCCGCAAGCGTATAGAACACGTCCCAAGGCGTGATCGGGAGGCCGTGATAGTGGACGGTCATGCGCTCCATGTCGCTCCAACC
>CAYHJO010000289.1:0-4174 GCA_964356715.1 uncultured Turneriella sp.
TTTTCTTCCCCGATTCTTTTCATCCGACGGCGGGAAATGGTGGCCGATATCATAATCGCCGAGAGCGCCGAAAATTGCATCGGTAATGGCGTGCAGCAAAACATCGGCGTCAGAATGCCCGACGAGCGCAAACGGCGCCGGAATTCTTAATCCGCCGAGCCAGACATGGTCGCTCGCTGACCCGCCTTCGGCGGGCACCTGCGTACGGTGGATATCATAGCCTAATCCGATACGCATTTAGTGACCCCTCCCGCCTTCGGCCCCCCTCCCCTTAATAAGGGGAGGGCCGGGGTGGGGTTATTCTCCCCCGGCTGCAACGACCTTTACCGTTGGCAGACTGGTGAACTGCGTAGGCTCAGGCACTTCTTCGACTTCGGGCTCCTGCGGTAATGCCAGCAGGCGTTCGACTTCCTGTACGTCTTTGTCGCCGCGGCCCGAAACGCAGATCAGAATCAGCGGGTTCTTTTTGCCCAGCTTGCGCAGGTTCTCAACGTGCAGCTTCGCCGCAGCGACCGCGTGCGCCGATTCGAGCGCAGGTATGATACCCTCTTCGCGCGCGAGTTCCTGAAAGGCTTCGAGCGCGAGCTTGTCCCTCACAGCGACGTATTCGGTGCGGCCTTGTTTCAGCAGATATGCATGTTCGGGCCCGACACCGGGGTAATCGAGACCGGCGGAGATCGAATGCACATCGTGCACCTGCCCGTCGTTGCTCTGAATGATATACGTCAAAGCGCCCTGCATCACGCCGGGTTTACCGGCGGTGAGCGAAGCCGAGTGGTTACCCGGAGTCAGGGAGCGCCCACCGGCTTCTGCACCGATCAGCTGCACCTTCGTGTCTTTCAGAAAACCGTAGAACATGCCAAGCGAATTGGAACCACCGCCGACGCAGGCAAATACCGCCTGCGGTAATTTACCTTCCGCTTTGAGAATTTGCGAGCGTGCCTCACGGCCGATGATCGACTGGAAGGTGCGCACCATTGTCGGGTAAGGATGCGGCCCGATGGCAGAACCGATCAGATAGTATGTGTCGTCGACGTTGCGTGCCCAGTCGCGCAGCGCTTCGTTGACCGCATCGCGCAATGTGCCGTGATCGCCACCGACGCCCTGCACACTCGCACCCAACAGGCGCATACGAAAGCCGTTGAGCGACTGGCGGCGCAGATCTTCGGAGCCCATGTACACATGCGCGGGAATTTTCATCAGCGCAGCGGCTGTCGCCGTGGCCACGCCGTGCTGCCCGGCGCCCGTTTCGGCAATAATGCGCTTCTTCTTCATTTTTGAGGCAAGCAGAGCCTGCCCGAGAGTATTGTTGATCTTATGCGAACCGGTGTGCAGCAGGTCTTCGCGCTTAAGGTAAACCTGCGCTTTCCACTTTTCTGAAAGGTTACCGGCATACGTCAGAAGCGATGGCCGCCCCGCATAATCATTATAGAGGCCCATGAGTTCTTTTTCAAACTTTTTATCTTTGCTGTACTTTTTCCACGCCGCGTTCAGCTCGTCGAGCGCGGGGATCAGCAGTTCAGAAACAAAACGGCCACCGAAATCGCCAAAATACCCCTCGGGCACGTTCTGCACTGATTTTGCTTCAGTTTTTGGCCGCGCAGTTTTTGCTTTTTTTTTGGATGCCATATTGCCTCAATGCCCTGTTCATTGTGCTGCGCAAATGCGCCGCCTAAAAATCTTCCTCTGCTTCTTCGACGGATGTATAAATTTCAAAAACCTTGTCGAGCATGGTAATCTGCAGCAGACTCAGGATATTTTGTTCCGTGGCGACGAGCCGCAATTCCCCGTTCGCCTTGCGGCATTCGTCTGCAAAGCGTGCGAGAACGCCCAGCGCAGAGCTGCTGATATGCCCGGCTTCGCTGAGGTCGGCAATCACTTTGTACTGCTTCTTCTCGCTGAGCTCGTGCAACATATCTTCTATCTCATATACGCGCTGAGCACGGATTGCCCCGGTAAGGGTTATCACAGCAACGGAACGGTCGGCAGCCAGCTTCATTGGGCTGGCGACATTATGTCACATCACGGATACAGGTCAAGCAGATAATGAATCCGGCCGCATCGCGGCCGGATGTGTTTTCTGCAATTACCTCATGGTTTGACGATGTGACATATAGTTTGCCTCTGACGCAAATGTTCATTCGGATTTCGGCGCAGAAGCAGGCGCTTTCCCTTCCTGTTTTTCTTGCTTTGCTGGTCATCAACTGCACTTCCACCGGCAATAAGAAGTTCAAATCCGCCGAGGTCTCTGAAGGTACCGAATTCAACTTCACCAAAAACGACCGCGTATCCTGCGATCAGGCGGCAGCGGGCGCCCTCTGCCTCGAGTCAGGGGCGCTGACCTCGGCAATCCGCCAATCGCTGCCGGACGCCAATTTCACCGCCAACACGGTCTTTGCCGACAAATCCGCGGTGACGAACGGCGAATACGCGAGCTGCGTCTCTGAAGGTCAGTGCATGCCCAATGGTTATTACAAAGGACGCGCGGCCGCGCTCTCGGGCGCGGCTCTGCCTGCGGTCGGCCTGCCCTATGAAGCCGCGATGCAATACTGCGCGTGGGCCGGCAAACGCCTGCCGACGCAGGACGAGCTGCTTTTGGCATCTGCCACCGCAGGCTTCGGTGCGGCAGGCTATCCCGAATGGACGAACGACTGGAAACTAAAGAATCCCGAACAGTGCAATGTGGTCGACGCGAAGATCACGAAAAACATCTGCCTGCCACAAAACCCGATGGGCGTCTGCAGCGGGTCTTTCGGCTGCAGCAAGTGGCTGAAAGAAAAAGCCACTTTCGACGCCGCGACGCGCACTGCCGGCGTACAGACGATTGGCATCAGGAACAACACAGCCTTCCGCTGCGTCGCAGAAAACGTACCACCGACAATCCGCCCGGCGTGGATGCTCGCGCAACCGCCGGCGCCGCTCGCCGACCCGGCAGCGCCGAGTGCGTCTGAGCGCGCGGCGCTGCATAATCTGGCTGAAACCGACACGCTCAACAAACCGATCTGCAAGGCTAAATACACCTCCCCTGCGCACTGCAAAGACCCGGTGACGTACTTCACACCGAACGAATCGCAGAATTACATGTTTGCGCCCTACATACGCAACCTTGGTGGCGGTTACGCCGGTGTCGCGGCCGATGCGAACTATTCTTACATCGCGGTAGCACGCAGCAGGTTTGTCTGGTTGTTTGACTTTGACGTCAATATCAACGCGCTTCACCGTATTATACGCGCGATGATGCTCGAAAGCGAAACAATCCCACAGTTTCTTGCGCGCTTCAGCAAAAAGAACAAAAAAGATTCTCTCGAAATTCTCGCGAAGTACTATAGTGACCGCAGCGATCTCGATTTTATCCAGCAGGTTTTCCGCAACAACTGCGACGCGCTGGGTAAGCACTACCAGAAAAGCGCGGTGCCCGACGCCAAACAGGGCGAATTCGGCTGGCTGCGCTTTGCCGACCACTACCGTTATATTCGCCTGCTCTACCAGCAGGACAGAATCACGATCGTGCCGGGCGACATGCTGAAAGACAAATCGATGCGCTCGATCGCCAAGTCGGCGCGGGCGATCGGTGTGCCGATTCGTGTGTATTATCCGAGCAATGCCGAAGAATTCTGGGATTACAGCACCAACAATTCGAATTACAAAAAAAATATTTTGTCGCTGCCGTTCGACGAAGCTTCAATCACTTTCCGCTCGGTGCACGAATATCCCTGGCACCCGGCTCACCGCAAGGGCTTCAAGGGCTTCTGGCATTACGTGATCCACGGTGCGTACAACTACCAGAAAAAGCTGCTGCTACCGCACTATGACTACATGGACTATTTCAAGATGCACCGCGTCGTGAGCCGCGAGCGCGCCGACGTCAGCACGATTGAAATTCCCGCGGCGATTCCCGGCGGCATTCTCGAGCAGGGCAACTGATGGGCACCAGCTTAAGGTGGATGTCTCTGCGTTTTGTTTCTGCGGCACCCTTTGTCGCTGCGCTTACTCTGTTTCTCAACTCTGCGGCCTGCGCAGGTGCGAGCAAAAGCTGTTCCAAAGAAATCAGTGGTATGCGCTGCATTCCGGCGGGCACGTTCATTCGCGGTTCTGACGACCACCACCAGGATGAAAAGCCGGCACAGAAAATTCATATATCCACCTTTTACATGGACACCTATGAAGTGACGAA
>CAYHJO010000290.1:0-4129 GCA_964356715.1 uncultured Turneriella sp.
ACTTTCGTACGATCTTCAACGGCCGCCCGGACCTTGGCGACATCGAATCCTCCAGCCCCGCGCTGCAGCAGCGGGCTAAAATTCTACCGCTGATGAGTGTGATGCGCATCATCAGCGCGAGGGAAGAAGCCTATACGAATATGCCGATGGGCATTCCGGTGCGGTCAAACCAGATTACCTCGCTCTATGGTAGTCGCGTAGATCCGTTTGGTCTCGAAACTAGTTTTCATACGGGTATTGATTTTGCGGGTGGCATCGGCACACCGATTTATTCGACTGCCGACGGCGTCGTAATCGCGGCCGCGGATGACGGTTCGACGGGCCTAGGCAAGAATGTGCGGGTCATGCACAAATTTGGCCTGATTACCGCCTATGCACACATGAATGAAATTGCCGTCGCAAAAGACAAAAAAGTGAAACGCGGCGATTTGCTGGGTTTTGTCGGCACCACCGGCCGCTCCACGGGCCCGCACCTGCATTATGAAGTCCGCATCAAAAGTCTCGAACCCGATAACTGGTTTGAGCTAACCTATAACCCGATGCCCTTCATCCGGGAAAAACTGTGAAAATCTTTATCTGGGGCATGGGGCTGATCGGGGCCTCATTGGCGCTGGCACTGCGCGATAGGGGGCACGAGATCTGCGGTGCGGTGCGTTCTGCGCAGAGCCGCGAGATCCTCAGCCGCCTCGGTTTTGACTGCGTGACAACCGACGAATCGCAGGCGCTAAAGATGCTGGCCGATTGCGATATGCTCGCGCTGGGTCTCAACATCAGCGACTGCTACCGCATACTCGACCTCGTGCTGACCGACACTGCGCTCGCCGATCGCCTGATTCTGTTCGACATGTGTTCGACCAAGGCTGCTATCTGTGACTACGTAAGACGCCACCACGCAGCGGCAAATTTTGTCGGCACGCATCCCATGGCCGGCAAAGAAAAACAGGGCCCCGAAGCTGCGGATGCAGAGCTCTTCGCGGGACAGACGGTTTTTATCACCGCAGCGCCGCCCTCACGCGCCGCCGCAGAGAAGGTAACGCAGCTATGGCAGAGTGTCGGGGCTTTGGCAGTGCCGATCGATGCAGCCGTGCACGACCACACTATGGCCTACGTCAGCCATGGCCTGCACCTCGCAGCCTGCCTGATCGCCGACCTCAGCGGAAAAGTTTTTGACCCGCAAATGCCGGTGTCGCCGGTCGCCGGCAGCTACCGCGACATGACGCGCATTGCGCTGAGTTCGGGAGAAATGTGGCAGTCGATCACCGACACCAACCGCGAAAATATCGCCGACTGGCTCACTCAACTCAGCGAGCGTTCGGCTGCGCTCGCCGGCGAAATCCGGGCAGGCAAGGCCGACGTGAAGAAACTTTTTGCAGATGCCGGGCGCGAACGCCGGAAATTTATGCGTATGTAGAAAAACCTTTGCCCGCATCTGCTTCAGGCTTTTTTTCCGGTTCGGCTTTTTCTCCGGCTTCTTCCGGCGGCTGTTCATCAGATTCCTTCTGTTTATTTTGTGGCTTGCGGCGTTTGAAGTTTTGCCCGCCGCGCTCTGTATAATCGGAATGTTCATATTCGTCGGCGGCAAACATGTCTTCACCGGCGAGCTTCGGCTCGGGGGCCACAACGCTCTGGTCACGCGAGATCTGCTCGCGTTGCGCGTCTTCGTTCGCCAGCTGGCTCACGACGTGCGGTTTTTCCAGGCGCACCGATTCTGAGCGCGCCGCTTCGTATGAGTTCTGAATACTGACGCTAAGATCCAGGGGTTTCATTTGAGCACATCACCGTAACGGCCTTTGCGGCGGTTCTTCTGGAAATGCTTATCGTCGTCGCCCGGCTGCATGTAGGCGACAATATTGATACGCCCCGCCTCTTCCACAAACGACACGTTGTTATATTCATCCTGAACAGTGAACTGCGCGCCGTTGATCTCGATAGTCACACCCGGGAACACGGTTTTTTCGACATGCACCGCCCCCTGCGAGTTGGCGTCTTTCATGAATGTTTCGATGTTCTCTTTTTCGCTCAGCGCTTCACGCAGGCGTTCTTCGAGTTTGTCTTTAAATGCATTGGTCTTCACCAGTTGTTCTTCTTTGGCTTCGCCGAACGCATCGGGAGCCGCGGCCTTCTGCTGCTGCAGGGTTTTCAGATTCATCTCGGCCAGCGCAATTTTCTCGCGCAATTGTTTTTCAATCTGCGCAATCTGTTTCATCTGCTGCATCGCGCGCGGATTCACGCCGGCCATGATGAGCGTCGGCGTCGCAGCCATCGCACCCAGCGATTTTACGCGCACGACACCGCCGCAGATAATTTCACCACCCACTAGCTGCGCGCGCTTACCGTTGCAGACGACGTTCCCGCCAGCATAGACGCGCGAGTGCATAATATTTTCACCCATAACCACATCGGCTTCGGCCATGCAGGTGGCATTCTGCAGAAATTTGCCGTAGATGGAGCCCGCGGTCGATTCAATGCTCGCGTTATCGCGGCCAATGATGCCTTGCCGCACGATAATGTCACCTTCGGCTTCGACGAAGGATTTCTGCACCGTTCCGGCGACTTCGATGGTGCCCGCGGCCTTGACGTGCATATTATCTTCAATACTGCCTGTGACCATGATTGAACCGAGAAAAGTGATATTCCCGGTGCCGATACCCACATCGCCGTTGATGGTGAACATGTCGTGTACGCTGAGAATGCCGCCGCGATAGATGACCTGCCCGTTTTTCTCGGCAAGAAGACGCTTGCCGTCGTCGGAAAGCATCGTACCCGGGCCGGGCCTGATGGTAACCGGATTGCCGTTTTTCGCCGGCGTAATCTTATTAAAAAGGTCGCGGCCTTCCTGGCCGCGCTGCGCGGGTACAAGTTCGGCCAGCACCTGCCCCTGTACCACGTTTTCTACCAAATCGCGCTGCAGAAAGTCGATGCGGCCCGATTCGTCTTCTTTGAATTCTACCTTCTTGTCAATGCGCACTTTGTAATCGACATAACCGTCGCGACCATTTTGCGCGGCTTTGCCTTCGGCAATCACGACGGGGCTCTGGTAAACTTCTTCTTCCAGCGCCTTTTCAATAATATTTTCACGATAGCCGGTCTGCACGCCGTTGGACTTAAGCGCCTGCATAACATCCGCCACCTGCAAATGCCTGCCACCGGGCCGCGGCCGCGTCATGACCATTGTCGCGCGCATGTGATCGGCGGTTACCTCGATCTGCAGCTGTGAATCTGCATCCGGCCGCGGCGTCCATTCGGCGATCTTGATCTGCTTGCCGGATTTGCTGCGCACTTCGCTCTCGAGCCTGCCTTTGTCAAAGGCGTGCACGCCTGCCTGGCGTAGTTTTTCGAGCGCCTGCTGCGCAGTGACCGGCTGACCATCGCCGACCGGCGGCCGGACTATGACATAGACCCCGGTGCGGTAAATACGCACGAGGATTTTTCCATCTGCGTTGATCGCAATCGGCCCGTCGTCGGTGAGCGCCGCCTGAGCCATGGCGCCGGAGAGCGAGACGTTCATATCTTCGAGATCGCTGAAGCGCGTATCTTCTTTGGCCTGAAAAACATGCACGCGGTACGGCAGACGGCGCAGACCGAACAGCTGCGAGCCGCCTTTGTTGAGAATTTTGTAATCGAGCTGCAGCGGATCTTTCTGCATTTCCACCGCGGCAAGTTTGAGCGCCTGTTTCACCGAATCGGCCACCACAATCACTTCGCGCGGCGCCCTGTTGCGCACTTCATTCTGCAACTCTTCTTCGTTTTCGAGCGCGATGATGATTTTTTTCAATTGATCGGCGGCGGAAGCCATGCGGGTTTACTGGTCTCCTTTCTGTTTTTCAATGAGCTGCACCATGCCCTTATATTCCTGCGCTTTTTCCGAGTCAGGGTAATATTTCAACAACTTATTGAATTGCTCCAGCGCTTTGTCGCGGTTCCTGAGTTTACGGTAATAGAGGTAGCCCAGCCTTTCGAGCACCTGGCGGTCTTTCGGATTGTCGCGCAAAAAATCGGCGTAGGTTTTCGCGGCTTTCTCTGCCTGACCGCTTTCTTCATAGCTTGTTCCCAGCGGCACCATAACTTCGCGCGTGGCCTCTTTCTGCCTCGCAACTTCAAAATACTCTATCGCTGTCTGGTATTTTTT
>CAYHJO010000291.1:0-4082 GCA_964356715.1 uncultured Turneriella sp.
AAAACTGGCGGGATGATATCGGCGTCCCGGTTTTGTGCTACCACCAGATCGTGACCGACGAGCAATACCGCGAGCGCCCAACGCCCTATGCCGTGACCGTCCGGCAGCTGCGCGACCAGATGCAATGGCTCGCCGATAATAATTTCTATACCATTCTGCCCGATGAACTTCTGTCGTACGTGCGTGGCGAAAAAAGACTCGATTTTGGTAAGGGTATTCGGCCACAGGGCACGGAGGCCACAGGGTCGGCGTCGCCGCGCCGCCCCATAGTGATCACGTTCGACGACGGCAATAATGACTTTGTCAACCACGCGCAGAAAATACTCGACAAGCACGGCTACAAAGGCGTGCTCTTTATATATCCGACCTATATCATGGCGCACAAGTAACGCTCAATGACCTGGGCCCAGATTCAGGCGGTACGTAAAGCCGGCCATGCAATTGAAAGCCACACGATGTGGCACCCCATGCTCAGCACCATGACTGACGACGAGCAGCGCGCACAATTTGTCGATTCCAGGAAGATGCTCGATCAAAAGGGGGGTGCCAGTGTGCGGCACCTTGCATATCCGTTCGGCGTCCATACCTCCGCCAGTGTGCGCCTGCTGAAAGAGGTGGGCTACCAGTCTGCCTACACGACTTTCCACGGCGGCAACCAGGTCGGCGAACACCCGTACCTGCTGCGCCGCTTCCTGATCGTCAGGAGCGACGTGGACAAGCTGTTCGCGCAGAAAACACTCGCGCGTTCGCTGCCTTACCGCATCGTCGGCAGCGAGCCGGGTGCAGTTATCGAAGGCGAAACGACGCTCAAATACCTGATTCCGCCAAAGTTGAACCGAGACAACTTCAAAGTGAAGGTCTTCTCGACCGCGCAGAACTTCCACTATGACCCGAAAACCGGCGAAATGACAGTCACGATTCAGCCCTCGAAGAAACGCCTCAGCGTATTGGAAATTGTTTACAAAGAAAACGGCGTTGAATACCGGGCAAATGCACTGCTGAACCACAAGCGCAAACCCGGCACGCTGGAAACCGAAGAAAGACCAAAAAAGAAAAAGCGAAAGAAAATGAAACGAAACAAAAAGACGGTTGGTGAGTAGCCGCAGGCGTATCGAACCAGATGACCAACTCTCCGCAAAAGAAACTGCCTCAACAAAGCGCAGCCGGCGCCACACCGGGCGGAAAACAATTTTTCACCGCCGGGATAAAATCGGCGCAGTCTGTCGTGAGCGGCGACTTTCGCATGCGCCTCGGCGGCCTGCCGCTGGAGACGCGCGCGGGCTTCGAACTCATCGGCTATCGCCTGCGCAGCCTGTTGCGCAACACGCCGAGTAGCTGGGAAGAAATCGACCGCGAAGAAACCGGCTCGTTCTGGTCGCTGTTCCGCAAATACCACTTGCCGCTGCTCGTGCCTTTCATGACTTTTTTTATCGTGCGCGAGGCGCTGCATTACAAGAAGCTCTCGCTGTTTCTGCGCCATATATTCGTCTACCTGCCGGGCGTAATTGCGCTGTATGCCGGTTATCTGTTTCTTTTATCCATCGTTGCCGAAGAAACTGCAGAACATTCGGGCGGCAGGTTTTCGCCGCAAAGCGGAACGCGCGTAGCCATTTTTTCTTCGCTGATTCTGAGTTTTTTGTCGGCGGGCGCGATGCTGCCAGTCATCGGTATGCCGCTGATAGCTCTCGGCATTATCTGGCATTATCGTCAGCTATTTGCCGGGGCGCGCAATCTGCTGAACATCAGCGACAGTTACTACAAAATATACCGCCTGAGCCACGTGATTGTGTGGGTGTTTCTGGGATTAACGGTTTTCCTGCTGCTGAGTCTCGTCAGTTTCATTTCAGCCAAGCTCGGCCTCGTCGCGATCTAGCAGTTTTCGCTTTGGGCCTGCAAGCCGAATAGTTAGTCGAATTCTTCGACGTCGATATCCGCTTCGCGCAGAAACAGTATTCCACTCTCGATATCCTGTGGCTTGCCTTTGAGCTCCACAACCATTGATCCGCAACGGTCGGGGCTTAAGTTTGCTTCGAGAATATTCGGCTGCAGATTGTATTCGGTCACCATGCGGTAAACAAATGGCTCGCTCACGCGATCGACGGGCACTTCCAGGCGCAGCTTCTTTACCACGCAGCAGGACACTCTTCGCTCAGGTCGCGTCAAGAATTATGCACACAATTTTCCGCGAGTTCTGAATAGTTAGTCGCATTTTGGCATGCACATGTTCACCTTTTTTGGCGCGTCTTTTTTTCACGGAAAACGGGCATTTTTTTCCGCAGAGATGAGAAAAATTCCGGTTTTTTGGGTATTTAATATGTAGAAGGGAAACAATTCGCATTCCCAAAATTTGTGTGGAGTGACTATGCTCAACGGCATACGTTTTTTCGGGCTCACAGCTTTTTTGGCCGGCTCGCAGTTACTGGGTTTTTACGGGCGCCTGGCGCACGATACGGCCAACGCCGACGCGTCGCGGGCGGCGCTCAGCGAGAGCTTTGAATTCGATGAGCACCGCGCGAGCGCAGGCTTCCTGCTTTTCGCGCGCCGCGAACAAATCATCAATGACCGCACACTGTCGAATGCGATAGCACTTGCCACGGCCAACGCCCGATTTCCGGGGCATCTTTTCCAGTTCGGTGCAGGCACGCATTTTCGGCAGCAGGCGCTGGGTAACCGCACGGCTGAACCGGGCCTGTTTGCCCCGGCTGTCGGTTTCGCCTGGACCACCGCGGCCTTTCGCGGCGAAGCCGCGGGTGCAGAAAAGTTTCTGCGCGCATCACTTTCCGTTCTCATCACATTGTCGTTGCCTGTCGAGCTTAACAGCGACTTTGAGAATGCCTTCTCTCAGCCTATACGCTGGTCAGCCAACGCCTTTGTGTATCTGTCGTCGTATGTCGGATTGATAACGGGGTACGAGCCTCTCGCACAGCGTACGCGCGCGGGGCTGTGGTTCAAACCACTTGAAGGTCTGAACGCGCGCTTCCTCGCGCGACTCAATCCGCAGGCCGAAACGCAATGGGAATTTTCGCTCAGCTATCAGCTCGACTCTGCCCAGACCGCGGGTATGGAGAAGATGCCGTCGCGGGTCGAAGTCAAAGATGAAAAGCGCCCGAAAAAACCGCGGCAGGCACCCGCCTTTGCTACTCTCGTTAAATGGGGTTTAACCCCGGTTGAGGCGCTGCGTTTTGCCCGCGAAAAAGATGCCTGTAAACTGAGCAGCGCCTCGCAGGTTGTGCTCCGCAAACACCGCTGGGAGTGCAGAAGCGATGCGTAATCTCATCTTGGTCCTGGCCGCAGTCACTGCCCTGCGCGCGACGGCGACGCAGCAGATCGAGCTGCAGACGGGACGTCTGAAAAATGACATTACCCCCTCTGCCGACTTCGGCGTGGCATTCTACCGTGCGCACGGTTTTCGCATCGGTGCATACACTGCACCCACAGCGCAGGGAGTGCTGGCCTCATACCAGGATCTGAAGGGCCTCGTTCAGCTCGAGCTGGGGCAGCGCGAAAAATCGCTCGAACGGGGTTTTCTGATCAGCAATGGCGCGTACCTGCCATGGACACGCAACTTCGCCTATGCCGAACCCGCCGGTGTCCGCGTGTCAATAGGGCCGAAAATTCTTTCCACCGACGCGGCCTACTACCAGCAAGCGCAGAACAACCAGCTCCTGGCTCGCATCACCTTCTCACCGGTGGATTGGTTTAGTTTGCGTGCCGGTGCCGCAATGGCCGAAGTACAGCAGCAGACACCGGCAATCCCGGTTGCGTCACTCACCTTCGGCAAAACCGCCGATACACCCGGCAAATTCTCCGCCGGATTGGAAGTGGCTGGCAAAGGCAACTATCTGACCTTTGCGCAGTATAGAGATGACGAAACATTGCGGGCATTGGCTTTCCGCAGAAGCGAAACGCTGCCGCTGGCAAGTGGCATATTCGATAACGATCAGGGCCTCGCGATACAGTATATATCCGACACATGGTTCGCGCAATTCTTCAGCGCCGGCGGAGAATTCGGTATGCTGCGCTATGCGGGCAACTACCTGACGACGGTCACCGTCTATGAACAGAAGTCGCAGCTGGCCGGC
>CAYHJO010000292.1:0-4066 GCA_964356715.1 uncultured Turneriella sp.
CGCAGAATATAACCGTTCATCAGCTCGCCGATTTTATCTTCATATGCTTCGCGAATCTTGTTCTGTTCGAGCTGCCGCAGGCGCTGCGCGACGATCTGCATCGCGGTCTGCGCCGCAATACGGCCGAATTCGAGCGGATACTCCACGATATCGAGTTCTTCGCCGAGCTGCACATCGGCTTTCACCTTGCGCGCGTCGTCGATATGAATCTGCATGCCCGGTAATACGACGTTGTCGACCACCACGCGGCGCGCGATGACGAATACGTCGTCTTTGTCTTTATCCATCACGACTTTGACGTTGTCGGTGGTGCGGTATTTGCGCTTGTATGCGGCGATCAGGCCCGCTTCGACAACTTCGAGAATTTCCTGTTTGTCGAAGCCTTTATCGGCAGTGACCTGCTGAATATCTTCAAAGAATGAGCGTTTTTTCTCCGCTACCGCTTTTTTAGCTCTTGCCATGCTGACTCCTATAGCTCACACATCGAGGTGCAGCCTTATTTTCCTTATATTATTCCAGTTCACTTGCACTTTCGCCATCTCTTTCAGTTTGCGCGGGGGGAACTTTTTGCGGTTGTGTTTGCAATCCGCGAAGCTGAAGTCGATAACTTCACCATTAACCGCTTCGGCCTTCAGCACTTCTGACTGCACTTTGCCGGTATCGTTCACGTAAGAGACATTCAGCGGCAAAGCGCTGAAGCGTTTCACATCGGCAAGGCTCGCAAGTTCGCGTTCGGCACCCGCAGACGATACTTCGAGCGAGTAGTTGAGGTTGATGCCCGAGGTTCTTTCGAGCTCGTCCAGTGCATCTCTCAGCATTCGCGCGAACTGCTCGCATTCGCGAATATTGACAGAACCGTACTTATCCGACTCTTTATCGAGCTGTATGACAATACGCGTGTTGCCTTTGCTGTGGAAAAACGCAATCTTAAAAAGCGATAGCTCCGCAGGCAGAGCTGCTTTAACCCGATCTGTTACCTGTTGTTCTGTAATCTCTGCGATATTCATTGTTCGGAGCCGGGGGCCTCAAAAAAAAAAGCGGCGTACGCCACTTTCCAACTATCCATAGAATAATACGGAAACACGCTGTCAAACTCTTCGCATATTGTGAGCCGCAATCGCCGCGTGGTCAAGTTTTGCTTGACGGAGATGAAAAAATGGTTCGATAATCAATAAAACCGGGTCTATTGATGAAGATGAAAAGATACAGCGTTATTCTGCTGCCTGTAATGCTCTTTGCCTGCCAAACCATGGGGAAATTCGCACCATTTGCCGAAAAACAGGCGGCGCAGCCCAAAGGCAGGCCCCAGCCAATGGTCAAATCACAGGCTAAACCATCTCTACCGGCGGGGGTCCCTTTGACGCAAGTCGGATTGGCGCACAAGCAGCACATGTACGACTGTATTGAAAATACCTCGGCTCCGACGACGCTGCGCTTTCCAAATCCGAAACTGAATTTCTTTCCACATCTGCCAGACCCGTTTTTGAGCTTTCACCTTACCGAAGAGAATGGCTGGCCATTTCTGGTTGGCTATTATAAGAGGGAGAATTACACTCCCGCGGGTGACTATCTGGTGGCGTTGCGCGGTGAGGCCTCAGGCTGGCATAAATCTGCCGCCACCAATGCTGTGCTGTCCCTGATCGATAACACGCAAAATAACGCTCTCGTCTTCATCGACGAATACAACTATATAAAGAAAGAAAAAGAAAAATCCCGGCTAAAAACAGTAATGCCGATCTGCCACCGCAGCTACCATAAAGACGGGTATCTCGGCACTGAAACGCCGGGTTTTAACAAAGGCGGAGCTAACCGTCTGCTGCGCCGGGTACTGCCGGCGCAGGGCAGTGTCGTGATCGTCAGCTACAGCAACGGCACCTCGCCGCGCGGCGAATTTGTTCCGCGCGAGCCCGCGCCGGGGTACAAACCCGACTATCGCGCTTTTCAGGATCCGGCAACGTTTTTGATGAACCATATTCTCGAAACCCGCTTCGTCGACAGCGTCTACCCGAATATCCGCGGGTTTGTCGACATCGAGGGCAACTTCGAATTCACCAAATCATTCTGGGATCTGTTGGCATATATCAAACTCGAAATCGAACCGCGCGGCGACCGCTTCTTCTATTCTACCGCGCGCATCGAAAAATTCGACGCATACCCCGGTCAGGTGGTGATGATCAATGCGCTGGGTCTTAAAGGCAAAGAGGGAGCCGACGGAGTGATTCGCTACCAGAACAAGCGCGGCAATGTCATTATCGACATTGTGACCAACGCATATCAGCCCAACTACTGGAACGTCGGCAAAGACATCCGCACAGCCACCAAAATGGAACCATATAAAGGAAAAGACATGGTGCGCACGCGACTCACGCACTTCAATATACCCGACTGGGCTGCGCAGCGCCTTCTGCACACGACACCGTTTTTCAAACCGCGCGCAGCTCCGCTGCACACTTCATTATTAATGGACTAACCAGCATGCGGGCAAAGCCCGCATGCTGGTTAGTCAGCACAGGTCACGGCGTCATGAGATAGACGAAGTCATTGAGCCAATGGCCGCCGGTCAGCTGGCTTTCATGCCCCGTGAGAATTCGATCGCTTTCACTGATTGTTTTCAGAAAATCCTTATTATGCTTTTGTGAATGCGCCGAGGCGGCGGGCAATGGCACGCGCGCGTGGCAGGCGTCCTGAAAGTAACATTCGTCGCCGGTGAAGAGATATGTCTTGTCGTTCACGGACACGCGCACCGCCTGTGAGCCTGCGGTGTGGCCACCGGTGAAGATGAGTTCAAATTCGCCGGCCTGCGTGCGCGGCTGATCGATGAGCTGCAGTTTCTCCCGCGCCTTAACCGACGCCAGAAACGGTGCGATGCTCCTGTCCAAGAGCGCATGATATTCCTTTGCCTGAATAAGAATATTGCTGTTCTTGAAATGCGTGACATTCCCTGCGTGGTCAAAATGCGAGTGCGTGAGAATGACGCGGCTGATCTGCTCGGGCCTGACACCCACGAGAGAGAGCAGCTCAGCCGCGGTCTTGAAGTTTTTCAATCCGAACCGGCTGCGCCATTTTGCGTTTTCAAAGCCGGTATCGATGAGAGTATATTGCGGTGGGTTGCCGGCCTCGACGAGATAGAATAGCCAGTTGAACTTAAGTTGCCGCTCTTGGCTCAGCGTGTTAACGAGGTTGCTGCGGTAAGTGCTTTCACCATATTTCAGCGCATAGATTTTAGTTTGGCCTGCGGCGCGTATGGTCTTTACACCCGCGCAGCCGAGAGACAGCAGCAAAAGAAAGGAAAGAGTGCTATTTGTCTTCAGCATCTTTGGCGCAGCGGAAACCGAAGTGGTGGTAGTCGGCCATCGGCATATTGCCCGGCACATTCGAGCGCCGTTTTGAACCGCGCGCATAGTCGGCAGTCCACCACCATGAACCGCCGCGCACCGAACGCATCGTATAGCCAGGGCACTTGTCGGCGCCGTCGCACGGGCCTTTGGGATCGTTGCCCGAGCAGGCGCCACCACACTTTGTGTAGCTCTTTTCGTACCAGTCATTCACCCATTCGTGCACATTGCCGGCCATGTCATAGAGGCCATAAACACCGGGTGCGCGCGAACCGACCTCTGCGGTGTGCATATGCCACTTGGGTTCGAGGCGCTTGGGAAAACAACCTTTGATCGCGGTTTTATCGTTTTCGCCGATCTGGATAATCGCGCGCGAACAGTCGGCGGTTTCATTGCCCCATGGGTAAAGGTTGCCGTCGGGCCCACGAGCGGCTTTTTCCCATTCGGCTTCGCTCGGCAGGCGTTTGCCGCGAAAGCGGCAGTATTCGCGTGCGCTGAACCAGCTCACGCCCGACACCGGCTGCTTCGGTTTTTTGTAGCGAAAGCCATAGCGCGCGCCGACATAGTCGCACGTGCCGTCTTTCAGGCAGTCGCGGCATTTGCCCGCGTCGAGGCATTCGTTGAACTCGGCGTTCGTCACTTCATAGGTGTCCATGTAAAAGGTGGATATATGAATTTTCTGTGCCTGCTTTTCATCCTTGTGGTGGTCGTCAGAACGGCGAATGAAGGTG
>CAYHJO010000293.1:0-4030 GCA_964356715.1 uncultured Turneriella sp.
TCTATCTGACTGGCACATCTGCCCGGCCGGCAAAGGTCGACAAGTACCTCGACTTCGGCCGTACGCAGGGTATGAACGGGATCGTGTTTGATATTAAAGATGTATTTGGTTTTGTGAATTATAGATCCGCCTTACCCGAAGTCAGAGCCACGCAGGGAAAAACTCTGCCACCGCTGGGCGATCTTGCACCGCTGGTTGCGTATTATAAATCGAAAAAAATCTTTACCATCGCCCGGATTGCGCTGTTTCAGGATGAACTGCTTGCCGGCAAGTTCCCGGACCGGCAGATCAAACTGCAGTCGGGCGGGCCGCTCAAGACCAAGGGCCGCAGCGTATGGGTTGACCCGAATAAAAAAGCCGTGCAGGACTATAATCTTGCGATCATTCGCGAGGTACTACAATCGGGAGTCGATGAGATACAGCTCGATTACGTGCGCTATCCGGCGGAGGGCGACTGGAAGATTGCTGCGTACCACGGCCTGAAAGGCTTCGATGAAAAACCGCGTATCATTGCGCAGTTTCTGCAGCGTATCCATTCGCTGACGCGCGCATACGGCGCGTACCTTTCGCTCGACGTGTTCGGCGTTGTCGCCTGGCAGGAGCCGCTCGATATTAAGAGCACAGGGCAGAACATGCATATTCTCGCACAAGCGACCGACGTGATTTCGCCGATGCTTTACCCCTCGCATTTCGGCCATGCGTTTGGCGGCGTGAGTAACCCCGCGGATAAGCCAGCAATGTTTATGGAACTGGGCGTCACTAAGCTGCGCGAAATCGCGCCGAAGCAGGTCATCAGGCCGTGGTTACAGGCTTTCAAATGGCGGGTGACAAACTATTCGCCGGCCTACATTACCGAACAGATCCGCGGTTCGCAAAAAGCCGGCGGGCAGGGTTACCTGCTATGGAATGCGGGTAACATATATGAACGTTTTAAAGAACCTTAACTATATGAGCGCTGGCGTGCTCATATAGTTAAGCGATTAATATGAATCACTTTTGGCCCGCACAATACGCAGAGCTCGATTTCGAACTGCCTGAATCACTGATCGCCACCGAACCCGTAGAGCCTGCCGACGGCGCGCGACTCATGGTCGTCAGCCGGCAAACAGGCGGAATCACGCATGATATATTTGCCAACCTGGGCAACCACCTCTCTACGGGCGACTCGATTTATTACAATGCGACTCGGGTCGAAGCGCGCCGCGTGCGGCTGAAGCGCGCGGACGGCGATGCGCAGTTCGAATGCGTGTTTCTGAAAACCTCACCCAATGCCATGTCTGCTGACCTGAAAGGTCAGCAGACATGGCAGGTATTAATGCGTAATGTGCGCCGCCTGAAAGAGGGGGCCGAACTCATCGCCGTCGCCGACCCCGCATACCGCTTCCGGTTGTCGCGGCGCGATGAGAAATTACTGCTCACAACACAGCGGCAGCTCGGCGCCGAAGATTTCGCGCGGGTGGGCGAAATGCCGTTGCCGCCCTATATGCACCGCGCGGCCAACGACCGCGACGCTACTACGTACCAGAACTTTTTTGAACGGCAAATGGCGGAGCGCGACAAAATCCAGGGCTCTGCAGCGGCGCCGACCGCTGCGCTGCACTTCACCCCCGCGCTCTATGCTAAACTCCGTGCGCAGCGGGTGAACTTTCTGCCGCTCTGTCTCGACATCGGCTACGGCACATTCGCGCCGCTCACGGAAAAAAATTTCACCAGCGGCAAATTGCACGCAGAGCATTACTACATCCCCCCCGATACAGCCGAGGCTTTCACCTCTCCATCAGAAAAACGGAAAGTTGTGTTGGGCACCACAGCCTTGCGCGCACTGATTTCGTTCGAGTGGTCTCGCGCCGCCGAAGGGGAAACCGAATTATTCGTGCGCGGCGACGAACGCCTGAATGGCGTCGATGCGCTGATCACCAATTTTCACCTACCGCGCTCGAGTCTGTTGCTTTTGGTGGCGGCCTTTTGCGGCAAAGAGCTGCTTGCCCGGGCCTACCGCGAGGCGCTCGCGCAAAAGTACCGCTTCTACTCTTATGGCGACGCGATGCTGATTTTGTGATTCTACGTTTACTGCGGGTCTGCCCTGTGACCGGTAAGTGGTGATGTTTTTGCGGATTAGGACATTAGCTGTTTGCTTTGCCGTAGTGCTGATGGCTTTCGTGCGGCCTACGCATGCGGCTGACCCGGTCAAACCGGTTAACCCGAACAAAGTCGCCGATTTTGCCGACATCGACGCAAAGATCTATAAGAGCGAAATGCTCGAGAACTTCGAAGAAAAGGCCATCACCGAAATTTTTTTGCCGCAAGAGACCGCAGCTACCGTGAACATTTCGCGCGAGCTCGCGCCTCCCGTGTCTGAATCGGCGCAATATATCGCGATCCGCATTGGCGAACCCGAAACCCGCCGCGTGCGCCTGCAGTTTGTAAAACCGCCCGAGGTGAAAAGCTATTGCCGTGCGTTCACGTTCTGGCTAAATGTCGAAAAGCTGCACGCCCGGCTTTCGCTGATCGTCGAAGACCGCGAAGGCCGCCGGCACTTTCTCGACAGTGGCGAACTGCAGTTTCGCGGCTGGCGGCGTATGCGCCTTTCGGTGCCGCAAAAGGTGCACCAGCAAGACTGGTATCTCAATGAAAAGTCGGCGTTAAAACTCATTGGCATCGAAGTTGTTTTTGCGCGTAAATACACGAAGAACAAATTGCCGCTGATTCTGATCGACGAAATCGCCGCCGAGGTGCGCGATAAGTACCAGGTGCCGCCGCCATTGAAGAAGAATTAATCTGGGTTGATTCGCAGCTTCGCCGCGAATCAACCCAGATTATCTGTTTATCTTTTCCACCGCCCGGCGAATGCCGTCGAGCGTGATGTCAAACATCGGAAACACTTTCGCGATTGCAGTTACGGTCGAGGCAGAGAAAGGATTCCGCCATTCGCTTTCGGTGAACGGGTTAAGCCAGACCGAATGCCTGAAACGCGTGCGCAAGGCCCGCAAACGCTCCACGGACGGCTCGTATTCCTCCTCGCCGTAGTTGATGTTGCCGTAACGGCTAAAGAGCTCGCTCGGCGCCATGCTTGCATCACCGATCACAAACACCCGCGTGTCAGGATCTTCTTTCAGAAGACCCGACAGCGGCACCGCTTCGGTGCGCGTCACGTCTTTGTAGACATAACCATAGATCGTATTGTGGAAGAAATAGGTCTTAAGCGACTTCAGCAGGTTCGACATCTTTTCGAACAGCAGTTGCGTCAGCGGAATATGCTGCAGCATCGAATGGCCGCCGTTGTCGATGAATAGCATGACCTTAATCTTATTGCGCAGCGGAGCCGTGAACACGAGTTCGATGTCACCGCCTTTGCCTGAACGGTACACGCTTTCCGCAATATCGAGCTCGGACAGCGAAGCATGCTTTTTCATGTTCTTCATCAGCGCAATCGCCTGCCTTACATTGTCACCGCTGAGTGTCTGCCGCGACGAATAGGCAATGTGGCGGCGTTCACCGATCACTTTGATAGCCGAAAAATTACCGGGCCGGCCATGCACCCGAATGCCGCCGGTGGCATTGCCTGAATGGCCAAAAGGTGAGGCGCCACCCGTGCCCACCCAACGGTTGCCACCGTGGTGCTCTTTCATCTGTTCACGCACGGTATCCCAGAATTTTTTCATCAGCGCATCGATATCGAAATCATAACTTCTCAGCGGGATGTCGCCGCTTTGCCGTGCCTGGCGTAACCAATCTTTGAATTGCCTGGTCTCGAGTAGCGCGATGTCGCCTTCGGCTACCGCGGGAATGTTCATCGCGTAGAAATAGTTAAGAAAAGTGCGTTCAAATACGTCGAGGTTATCCCGCCGTTTGACGCAGATGAGGCGGAGCAGCAGAAACAGATCGTCGCTGCTGCTGATGTCGATGCGCTCGGGAGCAGAATAAAAATCCAGAATTTGGTCGGCGCCAATCGCAAGACCTTCGGCGCGCAACGCATAGAAAAAATCGAGAAACATCAGATGCAAAATAAAAAATTTCAACTTGGAACGCG
>CAYHJO010000294.1:0-2265 GCA_964356715.1 uncultured Turneriella sp.
CAGGCCGCGCTTGGGCACAAAATTGTAGATGCCACCCTTGCCAGCAGCGTCGCCGGGATACCAGTTCTGCACAGTCGAGTATTTGATATAGGCGCGGTCAAGTGCGACGAGTTCAACCACAGCTGCGTGCAGCTGATTCTCGTCGCGCTGCGGCGCCGTACAGCCTTCGAGGTAGCTGACCTGACTGTCCGTATCGGCAATGATCAGCGTGCGCTCGAACTGGCCGGTATTGGCTGAGTTGATGCGGAAATAGGTCGAGAGCTCCATCGGGCAGCGCACACCCGGCGGTATGTAGACAAACGATCCGTCGCTGAATACCGCACTGTTCAGGGCGCTGAAAAAGTTGTCTCGCACCGGCACAACAGAGCCAAGGTACTTTTGCACAAGTTCAGGATGTTCGCGCACCGCTTCGGAGAACGAACAGAAGATGATACCGAGTTTCGCGAGCGTCTCGCGGTAAGTTGTGACGACCGACACGCTGTCGAACACCGCATCGACTGCAACCGGGGTGACCGGGCGACTGTTGACTTCGGTGCCTTCGACGTTCGCAAGAAATTTCTGTTCCGTCAGCGGTATACCCAGGCGGTTGAAGGTTTCGAGCAATTTGGGATCGGCGTCTTCAATGGACGCCAGTTTCTTCTTGGGGCGCGAAAAATAGCTGATCTTCTGGTAGTCAATCGGCGGGTAGCTCACCTGGGCCCAGCGCGGTTCAGTCATAGCCTGCCAGGCCTTTAAGGCCTTGAGACGCCAGTCGAGCATGAACGCGGGCTCCTGTTTCAGCGCAGAGATTTTTCTGACGGTGTCTTCATTAAGACCTGCCGGCAAAGTCTCGGCCTCGATGTCAGTGATGAACCCGTATTTATATTCGCCCTTGAGTTCGTCGACAGCCGCTTGCGACATCAGTTAAGAGTATAACAAAAAATGACCAAATTGCATATTTATTTTCGAAGTGCCCACGGCATACACACCCGCGTACCATACGAAAATCACGGATAGCTCAGATGCTGCAGATTGACGCGGATCGCTTCTTTGAACGACCGCGTCGACCAATCGATGTCCTCCCAGGTCGTTTCGCGGTGGTTGATCCCGACTGCCCCGTCAATTTCTCCGATAATGATAAATTCCAGACGGCTTTCCGGTTTGTAGAGTATGAATTTGTTGAAGAGATACAGGATATTTTTGTCCGGAAATGCGCTGATGACTGCGCAAAGATGCGCGTTCACCTGGTCCCGGTCATAATACAGGTCGGGACCGGCATTTGCGCTGCGAAAGATTAATCCCCCCTTGCGGGCAGGCAGAAACAGTCTGAGGGGATGTATAAATTGCTCGGGTCTGAGCATGAGCATCGGAACTTCGACCACGGGAAACGGCAGCTTTTTTCCGGAGCGGCGGTATTGGTCGATATACATGGTCTTCTTGCCCGACTTATCGTTAATGTCGCTGGCGACAATCAGCACGTGCGGCTGTATTTCTTCGTCTTCGTAGAGATCGCGCACCGTGTTCGCGCCTTCGCCGAACAGAATTGCACTGCCGATGTCGAGAAACAGGCCATCTTCGAATTGCGGCTGCAGATTGCCATGAGGCTCGACGGCCAGCTCACCGGCAAACAGCGCACGCAAAAAAATGTTATGGTCGTAAAGCCTGCGCCTGCCCGAGCGTTGTTCGATCGATGAATTCCCGTATTTCTTTTTTTTGTATCTTTTCACGCGCGGTGCAGTGCCGAAGCGCTTATGTTCCTCATCCATGTGCGTGAAAAAGGCGGCGGATTCATACAGGTTCAGAAAGGGTTTGGTCACGCGCGGGTGCGCGCGGTTTTTTTTAGGTTGTACTTCCGTAGCCGCAGGGGCAGCGTTGCTGGCCGGCATTTTGCTGCCCGCTTTCGGCTTTTCAGAGGTTTGGTCGCCCGGGGCAGACCTGACAGCAGCAGACCGTGCTGCCTCGGCCTTGATGCTCCCTGTTTTGCACGCGATGGCCAGCAGAGAAAGCGCAGCTATGGAAAAACGGAGCATTCACCCACGGCGGGCACAGCGGTGTGAAATCAAGCCGAAAACAATTTACACTTTACGGGGTTGTGCTGTGCGCTGCGGGAAGCATCCGCCGGCCATTTACCAACGATGAAGAAGATTTTGCCGCGCGTTTTGTGCGCCTGCTTGGCTGCGACGTCATAGCGCGTAACGCGCGTCACTATGGTGCGGAGATAGATATTCTCTGCAGGAGCGGTGACCAGTCAGAATACCTGTTGGTCGAAGTAAAGCGGCGGCCAAA
>CAYHJO010000294.1:2275-3943 GCA_964356715.1 uncultured Turneriella sp.
AATACCGCGAATGCTGGTTTTCCGGTCATATCGCGCGCGCAATTGGTGCGGCTGAAAAGAACGGCCGAACAGATGCAGGCATCTGCCGGTCGTCTGCTCACGGTCAGAATCTGCCTGCTGCTGGTTGAGCTGCCCCTGGGAAGAGTCGAGCTGATCAGCGACGTGCACAGCTCTCTATAAGCTTCAGCGCCTGTCGATCGGAATGTAATTCTGGCCTTTTTTGCCGATATACACCGCGCGTGGCCTGATCAGCTTATTCTGCGCATGCTGTTCGGCGATGTGCGCGAGTAAACCCGCCGTGCGCGCAATCGCAAAAAGACAGGTAAAGATATCGGCGCTCATGCCCAAAAGATAAAACGCCAGCCCCGAATAATAATCTACATTGGCGTAGAGCTTCTTGCGCTTCAGCATCTCGTCTTCGAGGAGAGTGGCGACGCGCATGATCTGTTCTTCGTTTTTTTTCGCCGCGAGATTTTCGCATAAGCTGCGTAACAGCGGCACGCGCGGGTCACCCTGCTTGTACACGCGGTGCCCGAAACCCATGATGATTTCTTTTTGTTTCAGCCTGGGCGTCAGGTAGTCAGCGATATTTTCAGGATGCGCGATGGCGAGCAGCATTTCGACTGCGCGCTGGTTTGCTCCGCCGTGCAGATTACCCTGCAGCGTGCTCATTGCGGTCACCATGCTCGAATAGGTGTCTGCCTGCGTCGCGGCCGTCGTGCGCGCCGCAAATGTCGAGGCATTGAGTTCGTGCTCGGCGTAGAGTATCAGCGTGGTCTCGAGCAGGCGCGAGGTTTCTGCGTCGGGCGCGGCCCCCGTCAGGCACCAGAGAAAATTTGCGGCAATATTGAAATCCGTGTTCGCTTCGACATTCGATTTTGCCTGCCGGTGCCGCGCAATGGCAGCCACAATCAGCGGAATTTTCGCGAGCAGGCGAATCGATTTGCGTCGCTGCGCCGGCAGCGACTGGTCTGTGGCCTCTGCATCATAAAGGCCCAGCGAAGACACCAGCGTCCTGAGCACAGCCATCGGGTGCGCTTCGCGGGGTACGTGGTTGATGTGCTCCACAATTTCGCGCGGCAGTGAATATTCCGTGCGCAGCGCCTGGTTGAAGTCGCTGAGTTCCTGCTGCGAAGGCAGGGCGTCATTCCACAGCAGATACGCAACCTCTTCGAACGTAGAGACCGCCGCGAGCTCAGTCACCGCGTAACCGCGAAAGCTGAGAGCGCTCTGCGTGATTTCGCAGATCGAAGATTCAAGCACCTCGATGTCTTCGAGACCGGCATGGTGGTCGGTGGACATGCTGCCCTATGGAGCCTGCCCGTACGACGGCAAGTCGAAAAAGTCTTGCCGGCCGGCGCAGCTCTGCGGTTTTTTTCTATGCGTACACTTTGGTGTCTGGTGCCGGTAATCCTGTTTTCGGGCGCGTATCGGGTTCAGGCAGAAGAGGCCAAAACTTCTGCGAGCAGGACGTACAAACACCGCCAGGCGAAGTTTTCGCTGACGTATCCAGCCGACTGGACAGAAAAAGCCGATGCCGATGGCTTTGCCCTCAGCGTTAATGCGTCCGACGGTAAGGCCAGTGTGCAGATTCGAACCGACAGCGTGAAGGGTAAGACCACGGCTTGCGATCTGCTTTTACAGCTCGAAGGCGCTGGGGCGGATGCC
>CAYHJO010000295.1:0-3882 GCA_964356715.1 uncultured Turneriella sp.
ATCGCACGTAACGTACCGAGTGCAAACGAACCGGTATAAGCGGCACCGTCGGCAAAATTGGCCAGCAGAACGCCCTGCTCTGTCATGTAGAAGTTTCGTCCGACAGAAAACTTGTGGTTACCGACATAGGCATCGAAAGCGAGTATTTCGAGCGCGCCGACTGCGCTTGTCTGTTTGGTGCCATCGCTGGGCTCCTCGAAATAACGTTTGGCGGTCAAATTGCCCCGCGCCATGGCCTCAAATTTCTGGCGGTATGCGTATTTCAGATAAGGCCGGTAAAAACCCGAGAACAGTCCCTTCTTTATCGTTTCATCCTGGTAATAGGTGTTCGACGCAATCGCGCCCACACGCACGACATGATCGGCCTTAGCCGGAGCGCTGCTTTGCGCAGCGAGCGGAACTAAGGCCGGGAGCAGGAAAATCAAATGCAGACGTATCTTCATATTTGCATGCCGGTCTCAGCGCATTTCAGAATTTCCGGATCGAAGGCACAACCAGATTCACGGGACGGTTGAGGCGATTGATATTGTTGAAGATTCGCTGAAAGTCGTTCCCCAAACCTGCCTGATTGTCAAAGTTAGTGAAAAAGAACTGTCCTTCCATACGGGTCTGGCCCGGCATATACGCCTGGTGCGGCCGCGCGTCGCTCAACTGCGCCTGAAATGGCGTAACTAAGCGCTGGCCCTCTGTTTTGGCGGAGTTACCTTCGGCAATCGCGATGGCTTTTGTCAGTCCGGCGACGCGCGCACTCTGAGTTTCGGCCTGAGCTTTCAGATCGCGTATTTCTTCACGCATCGCCTGCACGTCGGCGGGCGCAATGGCGCGATTGTTTTCACCCGGAGCCGGCGCGGAGCCTGTCTTCAGTGTCTCGGTTTTTTCGGATATCTGTTGGTTCAACTGTCCGAGATTCTCTTTCGCCTGCTGCTGATCGACGACCAGACGCAGCGTGTTAACGCGCGAATCGACCAGCGCCGTTTTGGTCTGCGCATCGCGCAGCCGATCGCCGGCGCGCGCCGCAGTCTCCCCTTTCGCGAGGCAAGCCTTCGCCTCGTCGGCCTGAATCGCAAGCCCCTCTTTCTGCGCGACCGCGATCAGCAGACTCTTGCGCGCGAGGTCCTGTTCCGTCGGCGCGGGGGCTTTTTCCATGAACGCCGGCGAATGCAGCGCCTTCACGGAAAAATGCGCACCATGCCTGCGCGCCGACAGGAAAGAACCGCGCACCCCCGCAACGGCCGTGGCCGATCGCACTTTGAATACGTTGGTCTTGCCCTCGTCGGCTTTGGGGATAAAGGAATTCACCGCGCCATTCACGAGTTCGACATCGACTGTACTGCCTTGCCCGACTTGCGCAAACTGATTAAAACTGATTGTGGTATTGGGTTTGAGAGAAACCTGCGCGCCGTTGCGCAGCAGAACAATAACCTTGCTGTTATAACCCGTCTGGACCGACGACTCGGCAAAAACCGCGGTGCCGACCTGCGCATTGATCCATTTTCCCGCGGCAAAAACCTGCGCCTTGCCCGAGAGGCTCGTGATTTTTCCCGCCGCTGCGTTTTGCGCCGAAAGAGAGCCCGCAACGAGCATCACTATAATCAAAAACATTGCGGAAGACCACGGGAGAATTCCCGGTCGCGGTCTGACCGCCACTATTGTATTTTTCATATTTTCCTCCTACTTGGTTTTCACCGGGCCGCCCGGATTATGATACATTTCTTCATAGGTTTCATGCCCGAATTCGCGGTACGGGTTTTCGGGTTTGTTCCAGTCTTTAACCTCTTCGGATAGATTCAGCGCTTCGTCCATGATTTGCATAAGTTCGGCGCCCGAAATTTCATCGGACACGCTGCTGCCTTCGGGCACGATGCCCAAAGCTTCGGCGGATTGCAGCGCATACCATGACCAGCCGGTAAGGCGCAGCATGAGACTCTGCTCGAGCGAATGCGCGTAAATCGCGGATTTTAAAGTTACCCCCAGCGTCACCGGAGTTGCGTACGGATCTTTGTCGCCGAGCGACAATAGGCCGAGGGAGGAAACAAAATCGCATCTTTCGGCGTCGGTCTTAAAACGCAGAAATTCCGCGCGCTGCAAAAGAATAATTCTGCACAGATCGGCGTAGGTGGCCTTCGACCGCACCTGTATTGCCCTGACCGCCGCCATCTCGATGTCTTCCGCCGGGACAACGCTGGCCACATCTGCCACCGCCTCGGCTTTTTCCGCCTTGACCGCCTTGTTTTTCGGCCGCGTAGCGCGTTGCGCGGCGAGCGGCGCGGCGAGCAAAATCAGCAAAAATAGCTTACGCATATACTCCCGGGCATAACTCAATGAGACGTGCGAGCAAGCGATTTTGCAACAAATGCCAGGGTTGTTTCGATTTACAGCCTCTCTCGCAGAGCAAAAGTGCAGAATGGCCTACGACAAGATCCGTATCCCGGTGTCGGGGGAGAAAATCTGCGTCAATGACGGCAAACTGCACATCCCTGAAAATCCGATCATTCCATTCATAGAAGGCGACGGCACCGGACCCGATATCTGGCGCGCGAGCGTGCGCGTTTTCGATGCAGCCGTGGCGAAGGCCTATGGCGGCAAACGCAAAATTACCTGGCTCGAAGTTTTTGCCGGCGAAAAAGCCAATAAGATCTACGGGGCGAACAGTTGGCTGCCCGACGAGACGCTGAGTTGCCTCGCAGAGTACAAGGTTTCGATCAAAGGCCCGATGTCGACTCCCGTCGGCGGCGGCATACGCTCGATCAACGTGGCTCTGCGGCAGATGCTGGACCTTTACGTGTGCCTGAGACCCGTGCAGTATTTCGACGGCGTGCCTTCGCCGGTAAAACGCCCCGAAGACGTCGATATGACCATTTTCCGGGAAAACACCGAAGACATCTATGCCGGCATTGAGTACGAACCCGGAAGCGAAGGTGCGAAAAAAATCCTCAAAGTTCTCGAAGAAACAAACCTGCTCGCCAAGGTGCGGTTTCCCGGTACTGCGTCTTTCGGCATCAAGGCGATCTCGCGCGAGGGCACCGAACGCCTGGTTAAGGCTGCGATCGAGTATGCGATCGCCAACAAACGCAAATCGGTGACGCTGGTGCACAAAGGCAACATCATGAAATTTACCGAAGGCTACTTCTGTAAATGGGGATACGATACCGCGAGGAAATATTTTCCGAAAGAAACCGTATCGTGGGAAGAATGCGGCGGCAATCCTCCGGCGGGAAAAATTCTCATCAAAGACGCGATCGCCGATGCATTTTTACAGCAGATTCTGCTCAGGCCCAAAGAGTATGACGTGATCGCGACGCTGAATCTCAACGGTGATTACCTCTCCGACGCACTCGCGGCGCAGGTCGGCGGCATCGGCATCGCACCCGGGGCCAATATCAATTATGCAACCGGAGCTGCAGTGTTTGAAGCCACGCACGGCACCGCGCCGAAATATGCGGGCCTCGACAAAGTGAATCCGTCATCGGTAATTTTGTCTGGCGAAATGATGCTGCGCTATATGGGCTGGACCGAAGCCGCGGACAGCATCATCGGCGCGCTCAAAAAGACCATTTCGCAAAAAACCGTCACCTATGATTTCGCGCGCCTGATGGAAGGCGCAAAGGAGATTAAGTGTTCTGAGTTTGCAGATGCGTTGATTAGAAATTTATAACCCCACCCCCTACCCCCTCCCCACTACGTGGAGAGGGGGAAATTGATCTCGGCGCTCAATTTCATCAGAACTGTTTCTAAATCGGAGAGGATCTCGTCGTTTGTAAATCTAATAACGCGGATTTTTTTGCCTTCGATAGCTTTAGTTCGAACCAAATCCTGTTCTCTGACTTCCGGGTTCTTATGGACAGCCCCATCGACCTCAATAGCGAGTTTTAGTTTCGCGCA
>CAYHJO010000296.1:0-3850 GCA_964356715.1 uncultured Turneriella sp.
AAAGGGAACCAATAACTAACGCCCCCCCCCCCCGAAATCCATCCTGGTCGGATTCGATTCTTACCAGGGAGAGGTCATCGCCGGACATTCGTGGGGGACAAGATGCGTTTTGCCCGTATTGAACCGGATGCCAAACTGATGCCGGTAAGACACTCTGTATTTTTACCCGCGTTGCTTAATATGCAGCCGGCATGCCAACAGATATGATCGCAGGCACCGGAAAAATATTCAAAAACCGTCGGGAAGCAGCCGAATTACTCGCCGCTGAACTCTGCAGGTTTGCGGGCGAGAATCCACTGATCGTGGGTATCCCCCGGGGCGGCGTGCCTATGGCGCGCATCATTGCGGATGCTCTGAAAACGGACGTGGATGTTATTCTGGTGCATAAACTACGCTCGCCTCTGAATCCTGAATACGCCATCGGCGCGATCGATGAGCAGGGCAATGTCATGTTGAGCGAACCAGATGCACAGGAGCAGGATAAATACATCCGGGCTGAAATCGAAAACGAGAGGCAGCTCCTTGAAGCGCGGCGACAGCTCTACACACCGGTAAGACAGCCCGTGAAGGTGCGCGGCCGCGCGGTGATCATTGTAGATGACGGTATCGCTACGGGCTGGACAATCAAAGCCGCAATCCGCTCGCTGCAAAAGCAGGAGGCCCGGGAGGTCATCGTTGCGGCGCCGGTGGGTGCACCGGATGCATTAAGAGAAATCCGGAAAATAGCAGATTATCTGGTGGTCCTGAACGCACCGGTATACTTCCACGCCGTGGGTGAGTTTTTTAACGAATTCAACCAGGTGACTGACGATGAAGTTGTCGCATGCCTGCGTTAGCCGCGACGCCGGCTGCGCGAACGCCAGATTGCCGGCGGACTTTATCCTGCACAGCACTGCGGGAAACACGTTTCTCCGCTCAGGACTTTCTCGATTACGGGGATAAGGTCTCTATAGACGTCGTCTTTTAGCACATAACCCGCCGCGCCATATCGCCTTGCGATTTCGATATATTCATTTTCTCTGCGGCCGGAAACAATGATAGTCTTGACGCCGGGGCAGAGCGTCCTGATTCTTTTAAGCGCTTCGAGCCCATACATAAGGGGCATTGAAATATCGAGCAGCACAAGGTCACATTTTTTTTCGCACAAAGCCATGACCAGCTGTTCACCGTCTGCGAACTCATTTGCAATTTCAAATTTTTCTTCTCTTGCCAAATGCTGCCGCAAAGCCTTACGGAAATCTGTATGGTCATCGACGATGAAGATCTGAATTTTGCCCATTTTTCACTCCATTCAAGGGAGTCACCAGCTAACGCTGGTGACTCGTTAGTATAGTTCATCCCGCTTTGATTTCAATTTTCTTCTGTTGTTTCGCGGCTTCGGCGGTTTTTGGCAACGTCACCGTGAGTACGCCTTTGTTAAAGCGCGCGTCGATTTTTTCACGGTCTACGTAGTTTGGCAGCGCTATGGCTCTGCGAAATTCACCATAAGAACATTCTTTTGTGTAGAAATTTTCTTCTTTGGATTCGCGTTCCGATTTTTTTTCACCTTTGATTACCAGCATATCGTTGTCAAGAGTCGCCGAAACATCCTTTTCGTCGAGCCCAGGCAGCTCAGCCACAACGCGCAGTTCTTTATCTGTTTCGCTGACGTTGATTTTCGGATTGAAGGCATTTGCCAGCTCGCCCTTTAACGAGAGTGCGGGCCAGCGCAATTCGTCAAAAAAATTGTCGAACAGACCGTCAAAATCCCGCCTCAATAACCCCCATGGTGTGGTTCTCCGGATACTGACGCCGGTCGGTGTGGTTGTTTTATCGCTCATTTGGTTTCTCCTGTAAGTTATTTTTTTTGCGTCAGGGCAGGCAGGTTCGCCGCTTGCCCGTTTCGCATTGATTGGCAAAAGAATAGCACTTATCGGCGAAAAATCAATAGGGTAAACTACGCGGAAAACTGAGCAGAAACCCGTGCGGGCACAGATCCATTGTCATCGGGTTTACAGCCTGTTATTAAGGTAGATAAATTCCGATACTAAACCATGTTTCGCGTACGGTATATATCCCCCTTTTTAATGACCGCATATTTTCTCGCGGCTTCAGGCTTTGCGGTAATTTTTTCACAGAAAGGCACGCCGGGATTGGGTATTGAAGACGAACTCAATCTGAGCAAAGACAAGAACCCGAAAAAGAAAAAAGCACCGAATACCGGAAAAGACAACGAAGAGATCGCCGACAAAATCACCACCGTCGAGGGCGAAGACGAGCAGTATGCACCGCCGCGCAAATCGGATATCGAACTGCCGAAAATTTCTGAAGGACAACTCAGCCGCTGGGAAGACGAGATTCGCGATCTGAACCAAACCGAACGCCAGGGCACAAAGCTCATCGAACGCAAAGCCCGCATCAAAGCCGAATATGGCACGCAGAATGCTCTCGGCGCGCAGGTGTTTATGACCAAAAAAGATGAGTTTGGCACGTACCTCATCGACTACCAGCGCAATAAATATGACTACGAAGCGTACGGCAAAGAAGTCGTCACGAATTCAGCGCTGTCGCACGATGCGCTGAAACTCTTGGGGCAGATGAATATTTCGCAGTCGTATAAGATGCTGCTCAGAACTGAATATCTCGAGAGTACGCGCGGTCTGCAGGCCAACACGGTCTACGGCTCAGAGAACAAAAAGCTCGGCATTTTCCAATGGGATAACCAGATTCGCCCCGGTGACAACCAGAGAATTACAGCGGGTATCACGGGCAATCTCGCTCAGGGCACGGTCAAACAGACGGGCACCAACACGACCACTGTCGCAGATTTCAAAAATATCAAAGGCTCGCTCGAGTGGCAGTACATTTTCGGCGAACGCAATGCGCTAACTCTGCTGGGCGATGTTTGGTATGGCGAAAGCACCGACTATCTGACGGCCACGCCGCAATATTACCGCGCGGGCAATGCCGAAGCGCGCAATGTGTTCCCGCTCGCGCGCTTTCTCGTGGGCGCGGACAACCAGCCGCTGCAGATCGACGCGACGGTCGGCGTGAAAGTTTTTTTTGCGCAGGGTTTTCAGCCGGTGGTCGGCCCTAAAATTGCGCTCGATTTCTTTTATCCCGGTTACCAAGGCACACTCGAAGTCGAACGTTCGGGGCAGATTCCCGACGTAGAAAAGTATTTCTTTACCCCACTCTATCAATCCCCCTATCGTTATGCACAGGCAGAAGAGTTGTGGCGTGCGAGCGCGAAAAACAACTTCCATATCACCAAAGAAACTCACCTGAAAGCAGCGGTGTCGCTGATCAACTACCCCGTGTATTTTGACCGCCGCCTCGACACGACGCAGGGGCTTTTGGCGCTTGCCCCCATGAACTACCGTGCGGTGAGCGCCAGCGCATCCATCGCGCAGAACTTCGGCAACGACTTCTACCACGACACGGGACTGGCGGCCGAATATTTCATCGATTCGGCGTCACTGCGCGAACCGCTGTCGTTGTTCACCCGCCTGCACTTCACGCCCGGCACATGGGATTTCAGCCTCGACCTCAAATACGTGCACAAGCGCATGGAAACCGACGGCGTGACGCTCGCAACTCGTGAACTGTCGGCTTACGTGCTTTTGGGGGCCGGTATCGAAAAGGCGTTGTTGCCTTCTGTGAAGGTATTCATTCGCGGCGAAAACCTGCTGCACCAGAAATGGCGGGTGGTGTCGCCCTACCAGACCTCCGGGGCGCGCGGCTGGTTTGGCCTCAACATGGCGTTCTAATGCCCGCGACTCCCTCCCCTATAAGGGGAGGGCCGGGGTGGGGTCACTTAGCAAATTTTTGCTTCGCAATCTGATTCTTCACTGCAAGTCTGCCCCATGTT
>CAYHJO010000297.1:0-3794 GCA_964356715.1 uncultured Turneriella sp.
GAGCTCGATATTAAGCCGCACCAGCTGTCAGAATTTCTCAACAGGTACATGGGCATGAATTTTAACCGCTTTATCAACCACCTGCGTATTGAGAAGGCTGTGAAACTGCTGCTCGAGAGCCCCGGTGCGAATATTCTCGATGTCGCGTTTGAATGCGGCTTTAAATCCAAGGCTGCCTTTAATGCCGCTTTTTCGAGTCTCAAAGGCATGGCGCCGAGCAGATACGTCGAAGAGAAACGCCGCTCATTGCCCGTCGAAAGTCCAGAATCATAATTCAAGACCTTTGCAGACGTCCGAAATCATAACACGGGGCGACAGGAGTGTTTTTTTGTGCTAAAAAACCCTATCGTCGCAACAAGCCAGGTGCTCCTGCGCCCGGCTTGTTGCGACAGAACAATTACGTGGGGGAGATTAGGGAAAAACAGTGAAAAACAACAAAAAAATTGCAGGATTCATGGCGATAGCGGTCTTTGCGCTCTATTGCGGTAATGCGACCGATACGGGCAGCGCCGGCGGTGCGGTCCAGACGCCTGATTCGCAGTCGGCAGCAGCGCCTGCCACGACGATAACAGACGCGGCGGTGCAGACGGCCTTTAATGCGCTGTCCGACGGTTCGTTTACTTTTCAGAGCGCGATATCGATTACAGCGAACGATGGCATCAAGATCGACGGTAATCTGATGGTACCGACGGGCGGCAATGCATCGTCGCGCTACCCGGCAATTGTGTTTGTCAACAGCTGGTCCCTCGACAAGGCAGAATATCTTGTGCAGGCCGCGATGTTCGCCAAAAAAGGCTACATCGTTCTCACCTACAGCACGCGCGGCTTCGGCAAATCGGGCGGCCTGATTAACGTTGCCGGCCCGAAAGATATGGATGATCTGCGCACGGTGCTAAACTGGCTCAAGGTCAACACGCCGGTCGATGCCGCGAATATCGGCATGGCCGGCATCTCTTATGGCGCGGGCATCTCACTTCTCGGTGTGGCACAGATGAGCGACGTGAAGACCGCAGCGGCGATGAGTGGTTGGGGTAATCTTGAGAAATCTCTCTGGGCCGGAGAATCTCCGCAACAGGTATGGGGCACGATTCTTATTGCTTCGGGTTATATCACCGGTCACATGGATCCGGCAATTCTACAAATGTACACGAATCTCGTGAAATACAGCAATGTTGGCGACACACAGGCATGGGCGGCCGTGCGCTCGCCTTCGACTTACGCCGCACAGATCAATGCAGCGGGAAAACCCGTCTACATGAGCAACAATTTTTCGGACAATCTGTTTAATCCGAATCAAATTCTTGACTTTTACGAGAGCCTGACTGTGCCCAAGCGCCTCGACCTCAATCAGGGGATTCACGCCACCGCAGAAGTCGGCGGCCTTATCGGCCTGCCCAATTTCACCTGGGGCAAAGTGCACGCCTGGTTTGACTATTGGCTGAAGGGCGCGCAGAACGGCATCATGGACGAAGCTAAGTTAACCATGGAATCGAAATTCACCGGTGTGCGCACCGAGTTTGCCGCCTGGCCCGCAGCGCAGACTGTGAAAAAGACATGGTATCTTAAACCGCGCGGACTGTTCCATGAAGCGTCACTCTCGACCTCGTGGAACTCGACCTCGACCACCAATGAATTTTTTTCCGGGCTCGACACGACTGCTTCGAGCGGAATTCCGCTGCTTTCGCAGATTCTCGAATCGCATGTCGATGTGCCGGTGTTAACCTGGGTGAACAGCATCAGCCGCGTGAACGGTATCTGGTTCGAATCGGGTAACTTTTCCTCCGGACTCAAAATACGCGGCCGCGTCAAAGCCAATGCGCGCGTCACGCTGTCGCAGTCGCGCGGCGAGCTCGTCGCGTACCTCTACGATACCGACGGCCTTAACTGGGGCAAACTCATCACTTTCGGCAGCACCACTCTGCACAATGCGACGCCGAATGTCGCGCAGAACGTAACTATAAAGCTCGATGCGTCGGCGTACGATCTGCCTGCCGGGCATTCGCTGGTGCTCGCGATCGACACAACCGATCTGCAGTTTGCTTCGCCGACAAGTTCATTGTATTCTGTGAAGCTGAATTACTCTTCTGGCAACCAGCAGACACTCGAAATAGACACATTGCCCTGAGCAATTTGGGACCCTGCCCCGCAGGGTCCTTTCACTGACAACGCCGTTCAGCGCGAAAACTATATCAATAATTATAGTTTTCGCCGCATTGCTTATTTTACCTGCTCCTGAAAAACTAATTTACCCCACCCGGTAGAAGGGAGAAGAGCAGTTATGGCGATACAGCACACCGAAAAAGTCTCCGAATTGTTAATCAAAGAAATGTTTTGGAACGTCAGGCTCGGTGTCGCCGCGATCACTCCCGCCATGATACTCTATTACGTGCTGCTGGCGTTTGATTCGGGTTTCGGCAACCACATTCTCTGGGCGTCGATAACCGGCGCTTTGATAATCTGTCTGAATATCTATTTCTTCTTTGGCGAAAACTGGATCGCCAACTTCGACAAACGCACGATTGCGACGAACGCGTCAATCAGCGTCGCCGTTGTGACAATCGGTCTCGGCTTTCTCGTACAGGTACCAGCCATCAAAGACCAGAATATTCTGATCACCACGTACGGTCTCATGATCGGTGTTTTAGGAGCTGCCGCGTTTGTCTTCTCATGCAACAAGTTCACCTATATTTTTTTTGCCATCGGTTGGGCATTGCCGCTGATCGTCTGGCTGGTGGCTTTTTCACCCGACCTCGCAAGAAAAGTCTTTGGTCTGATGTTCGTCGTCTATATCGCTGCGATGGTTTTTCTCAGCCGCAAAGATTACCATCGCCGCGTTTCTCTCATCGAAGTGGGTTTGAATCTCGAGGACGAAAAACAAGAAGTAATCAGGGCGCACGACCTGGTTGTGGAATCGACGCGCAAACTCGAAAGTGCGCTGCAAACTGTTACCACGCTCAAGAACCAGCAGGATGGAGATTATTACCTGACTTCTTTGCTCATTCAACCTCTCGCTGTAAACACTGCCCGCTCGGCAAGCGAAGTCGATATCAGCTTCTACTCCGAACAAAAAAAGAAATTTGAATTTAAGAATCGTTCGTTCGAAATCGGCGGTGATATAAACATTGCGCACACGATTCACCTCAACGGCATTGAATGCAGCGTGATATTGAACGCCGATGCGATGGGAAAATCGATCCAGGGCGCAGGCGGGGCGCTGGTTCTCGGGGCGGTTTTTCAATCCATCATGGACCGCACGCGCGCGAAGAAAGAAAATCACAATATCTATCCCGAACGCTGGATGAAAGAGACGTTCATTCAGTTGCAGAAGGTGTTTGAAAGCTTTGAAGGCTCAATGCTCGTCTCCATTTTTCTCTGTGTCATCGAAAACAAAAATGGCACTATGTACTGCGTGAATGCGGAACATCCACAGGCTGTACTGATACGCGATGGTAAGGCAACATTTCTGCCGTTCGAGAGGCAATACCGCAAGCTCGGCACACCCGATCTCAACGACAAACTGGTCTTCAGCACGTTTGCGCTGAAGACCAATGACATCGTGATTCTGGGCTCAGACGGACGCGACGATATCAATCTCGGCTCGCGTCCCGTCGAAGACCGGGTTATCAATGAAGACGAACGGCTTTTTCTGCAGAGCGCAGAAAAGGCTATGGGCGATCTGAAAAAGCTGCGAAATGAGATAGCCAGCCATGGCGAACTCGTAGACGACCTGACAATGATCAGAATACACTATCTCGGCAAACCGGCGGTCAGAAACACGATGAATGCCAGGGAGA
>CAYHJO010000298.1:0-3764 GCA_964356715.1 uncultured Turneriella sp.
ATCTATTCCTGATACCTTCGAACCTGCATCTGGTGGAAGTCGAATCGCAGCTCGCGGGCGCGCTCGACGGATTTTTCCGCCTGAACGACGCGCTGCAGCCGCTGCGCCATGAATTTGATACGATTATTCTCGATTGCCCGCCTTCGCTGTCGGTGATTACCATCAACGCGATGGTGTCGGCCGATTTCTTACTGATACCGCTGCAGATCTCTAAGTTTTCGATCGATGGCATTCAGAATATACGCGACGCTGTCACGACGGTCAATCGCCGCTATAATGCTCACCTGAAGATCGCCGGCGGATGTCTGACTCTGCACGATGGCCGTACGACATTGTCGCAGGCCATGATCCCCGAGGTGGAGAAGTTTCTGCCGATACTGAAGACGACCGTGCCGCGTTCTGTCGCCGTCGAAGAGGCGCACCTGCTGCGGCAGGACATCTTCGACTACGCGCCCGAAAACAAGGTATCTGCGGCTTACGCCGGGCTGGCAGATGAGCTTGAAGGCATATTTGCCGCCCAGGGAGCCGGCTGAGCGCAATGAAGAAATCCCGCAAAGACCTGTTTCGCAAGGCGGTGGCCGACGATCTGAACGAAAAAGGGCAGGAAAACGCAGATCTCGGCGATTTTGTCAGCGATATGAAACGTTCGCGCACCGACGCGCAGGAAGACAGGTCTGACGTTGCAGAGGGGCAGAGCGGGAAAAAAGCCGAAAACCCGGCAGGTAAAAATGACTTGCCGGAACAAAAAGAAGAAAAAGAAACTGGCGCAGTTATGGAAAGCCGTCTCAAAAGACTAACTTCAGGGCCGAGTCAACCCGCAGCCTTTGCCGATGATGATGAACCGCCCAAGTGGCGGAAGTACGCTGTCTTCGGCGTGCTGGGCCTTTTGGTTCTGAGTCTGCTTTACTGGGCGATTTTTTCGCCTGGTTCGCGGCCGACCGTTTATCTGTCGAACACTGCGATTGAAGAGTCCAACGCGAAAAATCTTGCAACGGCAAACCTGTCGTTTCCGCGCAATAAAACTATTTTCCTTCTGTTCTCCAGCGGTGGTCGTCTGGGGCAGGAAAAACTTGTCACGCGCCTGACCGAAGTCTACGCTGACTCGAGCAACATGATGAAAGAAGAGACGATCGCGCAGATCGAGGGCAGTGTGAAAGCCAACTGGCGTTATTTCACGACGCAATTCCAGAAAGAAAATTTCGATCACGCCGGCCGTTTCCGCATCCACGTCATTTCGCCCAACGGTGAAGTTCTCGCCTCGCAGGAATTCCGGGTTCAGTAAAGGTCGGCGCGCGGTGGCTGGCTTGAGAATCCGGTTGCTGAAAATTCTGCAGCTTGCGCCTTTGCTCGCTGCGCTGGACTGTTCGAGTGCCCCGACGCGCGATGACGCTCGCTTCAGCTACGAAAATTTATACCAGGATCGCTACACGCGCGGCAACGGCGGTATTATTCCGATCACGCTCGAACGCGGCGAATCTTACAGCGGCACGATCAGCAGAGACCAGAAATACCTGTACTTCTCTTCGAATACCTCGGGTAACTATGATATTTACCTGCGCGATCTCAGCGACGTGTTCTCAGTGCCCGTCGTCAGCACCGTGACGAACCAGCGCGAGCCGGCGATCAGCCCTGACGGAAAATATCTTGTGTACGTCGACGATGAACTCGACCCCGACGGAGACATTATTTTACTCAAGGTGAATCCTAAAAAGCTGGTAGAGCTCTACCGCGCCCGGCAGCAGCCCGGTGACGAATGGTTTGCATCGCGGTCGAAAAATCTGACTAACAGCGAAAAAAACCGGATTCGCGCGCGCGATGCAAATCCCGCGTGGTCGCCCGACGGCAAGTGGATAGCGTGGAGTTCTGATCTTGTGCCGCAGAAGGCGGACGACCTTGGCCCCGGCGCCGGCGCGCTGCAGAATATCTGGCTGATGCCCGCCGACAATCCGGCTGAAAAGCGACAGCTGACGACCAAAGGCGGGGTGATGCCGTCGTTTTCCGAAGACGGCGCACGAATCGTCTACGTTTCGTACCAGAATAAAGATTCGCTGGGAGCTGTTTATGAAATAGAAATTGCAAGCGGCAAAACGCGCCAAATCACTTCGGGTCATGCTCTGGATTTTTATCCCACTTATGCACCCGGTGGCGCGGCAGATGGCGCCGTGCCAGGCACCACCCAGTGCACATCGTGCGCTTCGGGCGGCGGAATTGTGCTGACGCGCATCGCGTCAGACAGCAACGGCGACGGCCAGATCGACCGAAAAGACGCCGGCCAGATTATCCGCGTCTATGCCGATGAGAGAGCAGTCGCCGACGACGATGACTATGTGCCGCTGACCTCGCCGTCAGACCACGTGTTTGATTCGCGCGTCAGTAATTTTATCGGCGGCAGCGTGGTGCATGCGCAACTCAAGGGTGAAGATATCAATGTTGCCTTTATCCCGCTTTCGGGTGCGATTCCCATTAAGCCGGATATTCGCCAGCAGCAGGAATATCTGCAGACACTTTCGAAAAAGAAGAATCAGGCGCGCTACTGCATGGGTTTACAGCAATTACCGGCGGCGTTCCGTGATTCTCCCGATCTCGTCGTCTACGACGCGATCAGTGCGCTGCGGCGCGGTCGCTGCGACAAAACAGCGGCGCGTGATCTGCAGGAATATCTGCTGGATGTCGAACCCGGCGAGCTGGCGATCTACCGCATTCTCAACGATATGGGTCTGCTGAATCCGGAATACGCAGACCTGCGCCAGATTGCCACGCTCGAGCCGATGGCAGATGTGAGCGATGCCGACAGTTACTTCGCAACGCTGTTGGCCGACAGGAAATTCTGGCAGCAACTGGCAGAGGAATACGAGGTTGCGGACTATAATGCAGTGCGCACCTTTGTGCGCCACGAGTACGCGAAACTGCAGATCAGGCAGGGCAATCGCAAAGCCATGGTCGAAACCGTGAAGCGCATCCACCGCGAGACACCCGCATATCTGGCACTCGATGAAATTCTCCTTGAGGCCGGCATCGCCGATTCTTCATCGCTGCCTGCCGTTGAGCTCGTTTATCTGGTCGCAGATAACGCAGATGCAGACTTGTTGCGCGGCTATTTTCCGGCCGGGAAAAGTTTTCTCGTGCCTGTCAGACCGCATATTCGCCGCCGCGCGGAGAAATTTCTCCTCGGGTTTTTCGACCAACAATTCGAGGCCTCCAACGAAGACGCGCAGGAGCAGTTTCTTGCCGGTTTTCCCGAAGCGCGCCACCGCACCCTGCACGCGATCTACGCACTGTCGGCGGCGCGCGACTATGAGAACGAAGAACTCTACGCCGAGGCGATCGCCTCGGCTGAGCGTTCTAAAGCGCTGAGCGCACCCGGGTCGCTGCTGCATTTTCTCGCGGCCACTGCAGCGGCAGAAGCCACCGAAGTTACGGTCGGCGCCGAAGCCGCTGTGGCACAGTATTCTGCCGCGATAGGCGCCTATCGCGACAGCGCAGCGCCGGAAAACGTCAGGGATATCATCGCCAAGCTTGCCCAGTTTTACGGCGAACGCGCAAACATTGCGCGCAACAACGGGAACGACGCTGTGGCCGCTCAGGAATACCAGGCGCTGCTCGACCTTTACCTGTCAGCACACGCGAATAAGCTGAAAGGTGAAATTCCGGCGGGAGATTTGCTCGACTATTCGCTCAATCTCGACCAGGTCGCGTTGCGTGCAGCTATTGCCGATCGCAACCTGCTGGACTCGATTACGAAATTCTACGACGATCGCATCGAT
>CAYHJO010000299.1:0-3732 GCA_964356715.1 uncultured Turneriella sp.
AGAAAATTCACCGAATGGATACCTGCCTGCGCGGGTATGACGAACGATCAAAATATATCCTTTGCTTGTCCGGTGAGCATTTTTTGCGCTTCGTCCTGCGGCAGTGGGTGCGAAAACAAAAATCCCTGCGCATAGTCGCAGCCGAGTCCGGTCAACCAGTCGCGCTCCTCGGCAGTTTCAATACCTTCGGCGACGGTTTCGAGATGCAGGTTGCTCGTCAGTGCCAGCATCGCGCGCACGATCTCATAGTTCTTGAGTCCCGGTTTGAGGCCGTGCACAAACGACCGGTCGATCTTGATGGTATCGGCGGGTATCGACGCGAGATGGCTCAGCGACGAAAAACCGGTGCCGAAGTCGTCGATCAGAATGCGCAGCTGCATCGCCTTAAGTTCTTCAAGCTGCGACATGCCGCCAAAAATGTCGGCCATCAGCACCGTTTCGGTGATTTCAAGCCGCAAATACTGCGGCGGCAAAGCCGCGGATTGCAACACACGCGCGATATTTTCGATCAGATTGCCAAAGGCAAACTGTTCATCGGAAATATTTATACTGATGTAGAAATCTTCTTTGTATTCAGACCGCCACTGCGCTGCGGCAATGGCGGCAGTGCTCAGCACCTGCTCACCCAACAGGCGCATCAGATCGGTTTTTTCAAGAATCGGCATGAAAGCGCCCGGCACGAGCAACCCCAATTCCGGATGCTGCCAACGCACGAGCGCCTCAAAGCCGCTGAGTTCGCCGGTTTTGAGCGAATAGATCGGCTGGTAATAGTTGATGATTTCGCCGCGTCCGACAGCTTTGCGGAAATCGGAACTCAGACGCATGCTGCGCACGGCAATTTCATGCATCTGCGCTTCGAATAGCCGCACTGACGAGCGTTTGTCGGCCTTCGCACGGTACATGGCGTTATCGCCGTCGCGCAGCATTTCATCCGCGCCGTGGTAGCGCAGTGAAGACATGACAGCGCCGATGCTGGCACCGACATAGATATCCTTATCCCTGAAATTATACGCTGCCTTAAGTTTCTGTGAAATACGCTCGGCAACTTTCAGCAGCGCTTCGCTGTGCGGCACATTTCGTACAAGCACGATGAATTCGTCGCCGCCCCAGCGCGCGAGCTGGCAGCGGCTGTCGATAGAGGCGAGAATTTCGAAAGCGACTGCCTTGATGACGAGATCGCCGATATGGTGCCCCAGGCTGTCGTTGATAAGTTTGAAGCGATCGAGGTCGATAAAAAGAATGCCGAACATTTCGCGCATGCCCTGATACTGAAAATCGAGGATCGCCTGATTAATTGCCTGCGTGATATAATGGCGGTTATACACACCGGTCAGCGAATCATGTTCGGCAAGGTATTGTAGTTCGAAGGTTTTAACCGCCACGGCGCGGCGCAGCATCTTCACCCATAACAATCCGACGGCGATGATGAGCAGCAGCACACCGAGGGCAATAAACGCCGTCTTGCGCAGCTTGTGCATTTCAGCCAGCCGCACCTGCCCGCCTTCGCCAAACCACTTTTGATAAAGCTGCTCATACGTGCCGTCGGCCTTCACGCGATCGATGCCCGCATTGAGCCATTGCAAAAGATCGTCGTTACCTTTGCGCACGGCGAATGCGACATTCGACGCGAGAATCGGTTGGCCTGAGGTGATGACGTTTTTGATGCCCAGCTTCTGCAGCGCGTAACGACCACCCACCTGCGTGGTAATCACGCAATCGTGTTTTCCCGAGGCGAGCAGCCGCATGGCTTCAAACTGGTCGCGCACCGGAATCGACGTGTATTTGATCGCTTGCGTGCGCAGATATTCCGTAGATAACGCGCCCGACTGTTGTATAACTTCTTTGCCGGCGAGATCGGCGATTGAGCGAATCGGCTTCGAACCGAAGCGGATAAAGATCTCGGAAGCAAGCACCGAATGCGGTTTGCTGAAATCGGCATACTCGCGGCGCACGGGTTGGTCAAACATGCTGACGACCTGTATATTGCCCGCGATCAGCCCCTGCCGAACCGTTTCCCACGGGCCGGTAACAAAAGAGATGCGGCGATCGCTGCTCTCGGCGATCGCGCGAATCAACTCGATCTGAAAGCCTTCGAGTCGTCCGTCGTCGCTGAACCATTCGTAAGGCCGAAAGGCTTCGTCTGCGCCATAGACCACGGGTGCTGGTTCGTCTGCAAAGAGCGCGGTCAGGCCACAGAACAAAGCAGGAAACAGCGGTTTTAAGATCGGTTGCATATTTCGCTCGGCCTTAGGCGACATCGATGATGCCTGCGACTCAATTTGTCAGTCATTATAAGCGCCTTGGTGCCAGACCCGCTGCTTGTTGGCAGCATCTCCAGGCGCTTTGATCCGGAAATCCATTTGACGCGCGGCGTGAATAAACACCAGGCTGCCAGTCATGTTCAAACGGTTCCGCGGCACAAAACTGTATGACCGGCTTTCGCTGCGCAGCCTCACCGAGGGCCTGAATTCAGGCGACGTCAGGGCCATACGCACGACGAACGGTATTCAGCTGACTTTTTTTTCGCTGCTGCTGGTCTTACTGCCACAGGTCCTTTTGGTAGAACCCCCGGAGACACATTTTCTGTCTATCATGCTATTTCTCGAAATCCTCTGTTTTTTCGCAGTTGCACGCTTTTCTCTTTATAAGAAATCCTTTGCGGCCGGCGGCGCGTTAACCCTCATCGGGCTGAATATCCATATCATCGCCCTCTGCATCGCATACGCAGACGATCCGGCGCACTCTATTTTCCTGTTGCTTGCGCTGTTGCCGTTCTTGGCTATTCCGCCGGCGTTTGCGAAATTGCGCTGGCTTCTCGTGGCAGTGCCACTGCTCGCGAATTTTGCAGACCAATATTACTATCGGGTGTTGGGAGGCTCTGCGGTTTTTGGCCCACCCAAATGGGTAGTGGCGGGAGACTATCTGATGCCACCGCTCGTCATTGTGACGATGTTTTTCATTCTGACTATTAACTCATTCTTTAAGGCAGTTTCGTCGGCAGAAAGCCTTCTCGCGGCCTCTGAGAAACTTCTGTTAAATATCCTACCCGCTGAAATTGCCCGAGAGCTGAAGGCCAGCGGCAGCAGCGCGCCATGCCATTATGCCTCGACAACCGTGTGTTTCACTGACTTTGAGGGTTTCACGCAAATCGCAGAGTCAATGTCGCCTGCCGAACTTGTCGGCGAACTTGACAGGTGCTTTTCTTACTTCGATAGCCTGATGCAAAGATACAAGCTCGAAAAACTGAAAACGATCGGCGATAGCTATATGTTCGCCGGCGGCATTCCCGTCCTTAATCAAACGCATGCAATAGATTGCGTCATGGTAGCCCTCGAAATTCAGGCGTTCATGAACCAGATGAAGGAGATCAAGAGTGCGCAGGGCCTGCCTTATTGGCAATTCCGTCTTGGAATTCATTCCGGTAATCTCGTCGCAGGCGTGCCCGGAGAAATCAATATTTCCAAAGCAACTTTTGACCTCGTCAAAGATTTTTTTGCCTGTGAATACCGCGGTGCGATCCCCGCGAAGCATAAAGGAAATATCGACATGTATTTTGTGCGGGGCTTGCACCCTGGCTAGCCCCGGGATACGAGTTTCCGGAAAACACAAGCATTTCGCAATTGACGCTGCGATTTGTGCGCCGCACCCGCTCACATGGCAGCAGCACGCGCGAAAAAAGCAATTCAGACAGACGCAGTAAGCAGCAGGGTTCATGCGTTCTGCAACGATGTG
>CAYHJO010000300.1:0-3720 GCA_964356715.1 uncultured Turneriella sp.
GGGGCATAGCCCGATTCGATTACGCTAATTATCACTCGGCCTGAGATTGAATCTGCTCAATGCGCGTGCGCAAATAACGGTACTGCATCGGCGCCTGCACATGCAGTTCCTGCACCCCGACACCTTCGAGATCGGCGATGCTCAGCGCGACGCGTAACGTGTTGAGCCAGGAGCGCATCGTCAGGCGTTCGGGCGTAGCGGTGCGTTCATAAATCTGCATCGGGTCAAGTTTCGCGAAAATGCGGTAGAGAGTCTGCGGATCCAGTTCACTGTTGAGCTTGCCGTTGTTGCGGTTCAGCGAGAAGGCTCGGGCATTGATGACAGCGGCCTGCACACCGGCAGTGGTTAATTCTGCGGACGGCGTAAAGTTTTCGCTGAGCGCATTGAGATTGATTTCGAGCGCAATGCGGTCGAGAAACGGACCCACCAGTTTGGAGAATTGCGCGAGGCTGTTGCCACCTTTACAGCTGCAGCGGCGCTCGCGGGAAAACAGATCACCGCAGCGGCAGGGATTTGCCGCGGCGATCAGCTGAAAATCCGCGGGGTAGGTGATGTGACCTCTCGCGCGCGCAATCGTGATCTTTTTATCTTCGAGTGGTTCGCGCAGGCTCTGCAGTGCCTCGTTTCTGAATTCGGGCAACTCATCGAGAAAAAGAGTGCCGTGGTGCGCGAGGCTGATCTCACCCGGTCTGGCATGCGTACTGCCGCCAACGAGCGCCGGCATCGAAGTCGAGTGGTGCGGAGAACGGTAAGGTCGCACACGCACGAGTTCGCCCGATCCGAGAGCAGCCAGTGAATACAGGCGCGTGACCTCTGCCGCCTCGGCAAAACCCAGCGGCGGCAGAATGTAACGGTACGCGCGCGCAAGCAGGCTCTTGCCGGTGCCGGGTGAGCCGACCATGAGCATGTGGTGGCGACCGACGGCGGCGACCGCGAGTGCGCGTTTGGCGGCAGATAACCCAAAAATCTGCTCTAACGTGATTTCAGGATATTCAGTCTCTGCCGCATAAGCGTGGTGTTCGCGTGGCTGACATTGCCCGCAGGCATACGCCGCGGCGTCGCTGAGATGCGGCAGTGCAAAAACCTCAACACCGGTTGGGGTCGTGATTTCACAACTTGCGGGAGCGGGAATAACCAGGTTATGCACCTGCTTTCTCGCGGCGGCAAAGACTGCGGCGGCAGCGATACCGCGCGCCGTCTGCAGGCTGCCATCGAGAGAGAGTGAAGCGAGAATCGCGGTGTCGCGGAATTTTTCCTGCGGCAGCTGCCCCGAGGCAACCAGTATGGCGACGGCCATCGCCGCTTCCATCAGGCCGCCCTCTTTAGGCGTGTCATTCGGTGACAAGTTGATCACGATCTGCCGCGCGGGAAAAATGAAGCCCGAGTTTACGATCGCCGAACGAATGCGTTCGCGACTTTCGCGCACTGCGTGATCCGGCAGGCCGACGATGATCAGGTTGGGCAGACCCGACAGAATGTCTGCCTCGACGGTCACGAGCTGTGAATTGAAGCCGGGTCTGCCGGCGGTGTAGATTTTTCCAATCATGTATCCCCAAGAGGGATCTATCCCTCTATATATTAAATACCGGAAAATGTCGGAATTTTCTCACGGAAAGTGGAAAAAATTTTGGTGTTAAACGCAGTGGTGGTTTGTTTATAACACCGGCGTGACAACGCGGTGCAGGGAAGGCAGGCCTTCCCTGAATTTCCGAGTGACCGCCGGGAAGTAACGCGGCGGCGCCATCTGCTTACAATGACGCTTTGGCGTTTTGAGCGATCTTCAGGAAGTACGCATTGATATCATACCATGAACCGAGTGTGTTGTTCACCGCTTCGATATGGTCGATTCCGGTAACCCAGAAACTATATGAAGGTCCACCCTTCCAGGTTCCCCACTTCTGGGAAGACAGTGGCACGAGGCCGTCGTTGGCCAAACCCTGACCATTGAGCGCGCCGCCTACACCGCATATCGGGTAAAGGATACCCATCGCCGGATGCTGGATCAGGTCCGGGACAGTGATGGTCGAACCGTACGAATAATACTTCACCGTGCTGCTATTCGGAGTTGCCGTGTTAAAGGCTGCGGTACCCGCGACGGTCAGTGAGTTGAGTCCTGCTATTGCATTTTGTCTCATGCCACCATAGAGTAAGGTCGAAAACACCGCATTCAGCCCAGCGCCGACGTAAGGCAGCGCCCACGACGGGACAATGGTCTTCACCAGGTCGGCAATCGGACTGCCGCGGTGCGGCGTGTTGAGTGAGGTAAAAGTTGCGACCTTCGAGGCCATGCCTAGGTTGGTAATCATATAGCGCGGGTCAAGACCACCCTGTGAGTGACCGATGATGTGAATCTTGCTGGCACCGTTGGCTGCCATGAAGGTATTGACCTTCCCTTTTAATTCCTGCGCGCGTGCTTCCGTAGAAGTGAACGCAGTCTTGGTCGGGGAATACACGAGCGCACCCTGTGAGCGCAAATAATCTGCGGCGCTCCAGTACTGGATAACTTTAGTCAGACCAGTGGCATCGTCACCCCAACCGGACATCCCGTGTGACAATACGATGGGGTACATGCCCTGGAGTGATTTGCTCGATGTGCTGCCACTGCCTGCGAATAACGAGGAAAAAGCACCGAAACTCAGTGCAAGAACTATAGATGTGGATTTCAAGGAGAAGCCCTCTTCACGCTTTATTTGGCGGCGCTTAGCCACCGAACCCTTATTGGCGCCGTGCGCAAATCAGTGCCAAAAAAAGTGACGGTAGTGTCGGTTTTTGCCGTCACCGACCTATAGGTGGAAAGCGGAGGGCGCAATGCCGCTCGGTTTGCTGCTGCTATATGGAAATCCAGCCAGCCACTTTCAACGGTTGATGTCGACAATCCGGATGCATTTTCTTGCTTTTCAGCCTGATTGAGCTTATATTGTCGACAATAACAGGTGCGCGCATGCGCACTGAGCCCAGCATGCCGACAGTTGCCGACAAACCGCCAGTAACCTCATCAGATAAAACCTTTCTGCAGATGCGCCGTGACATTGTCGAAGGGGCAATTCCTGCGGGTTCGAAGCTGAGCGAAACGGAGCTGGCCGAACGCCATAACGTCAGCCGGGCGATTATCCGCGAGGCGATAAACCGCCTTGAGGGCATTCGTCTCGTCGAGCGCACCCCCAACGTGGGCGCGCGGGTCGTGGCTTTGGGGCCCGAGGGCATGTCGGAGCTTTACGAAGTCCGCGAATCACTCGAAGGCATGGCGGCACGTCTGGCTGCCTTGCATATGACCGAAGAAGAAATAGGCGAATTGCGCAACCTGCTCGTAAACCACGAGACCGCGATCGGCGAGGGTTCAACGTACTATCAGGAAGACGGCGATGTGGATTTCCACTACCGCATCCTTACGGGCAGTAAGAACAGCCACCTGATTTCACTGCTTATGAACGGCATCTACCACGTAACGCGCATGTACCGCGTGCAGCTCGGTATGGCGGGCCCAAGAGTTGGCACCGCATTTGATGAACATAAACACATAGTGCAGGCCATTGCCGATCATGACGCAGAACTCGCCGAAATGCTGATGCGTAGACATATTGCTTATACGAAGCGAGAAATGGAGAATAAGCTGTTGTCTAAAGAGGCGAATTTAACTGTTAGGCCCAGGGCCTAAAAGGGAAATTAGCGGAAATGAGAGGAGAAAATATGAACACCAAATACCGCAAACCCCTACCGGGT
>CAYHJO010000301.1:0-3669 GCA_964356715.1 uncultured Turneriella sp.
TGCGGGCACGCGAGCAGATCGCCGTCGAAACGGCGCAGCTGATTGGTGTGGCAGTCAAACGCTCGTGGCTGCAAATGCTTCTCTGCCAGCTGATTTTTCTCCTGCGGCTGCCTTTCGTCGGCTGGTTGCGCTCGCCACGCAAGACATTCTGATCCTCACGCTAATCCTTGCCAAAGTGTTTCCCCAAGCGATTCATACGCCATGAGCAAAGCCCTCGACTATCTGCTGCAGGCCCGCCCGCAGGCCATGCAGGCCTATTTCACCTTTCTGAAACAGGCCGGCAGCCACCTCGATCCCAAAACCGCGGCGCTGATTTCCGTCATCACTAAGGTGCACGCTAGAACCAGCCGCGGCCTCAAACAGTACCTGCCACGCGCACTCAAAGCCGGTGCGAGCGCCGACGAGGTGATCGACGCGCTGCTTATGGCCATGCCGGCATTGGGGTTCAGCAAAATAGTGTGGGCGATGGATGTGATTCTCGATATGGATTTGCCCGAGTTCAGAAAATATTCTGCTCCGGGCTCTGTAATGGGTGCCGCCGAATGGCTACCCGTTGCCGGCACGGAGAGTATTCCCGACGGGCAGCACCTGTTTGTGCGCAAGGGTAAGCTTTCCTGTTATGTGGTGCGCAGCGGCAGTGAATACATCGTCTACGACGCACACTGCCCGCACAAAGACAATGTGATCATGGAAAGCGGTGCGATGGATGGCTTTCTCACGTGCCCGTTCCATGCATGGAAATTCGATCTGAAAAACGGTGAATGTATTTCGGGCGGTAAGACACCGCTGAAGAGGCTGGCGGTGAAAATTGAGGATGGCAAAATTTTCACGCAAATTTAGCCGGTGCTCGGAAAACGCGCGCGAAAACCAGAAGCGCTAAATTTGACCGCGACTGCGTCCCGGTCAAATTCGCGCAGACGGCTTCGCCTGCTTCCGGTTTTCAGCTGAAGGCGCGGTTCTCTGTCGCACCCTAAACGGGCGGGTGCATACTTAATACAACGTCTGGGTTTTGCTCTTGGAACGATTTCAGCCGGAACTGGCTTTCGAACAGCAATACCGGATTGCCCACCTCGTCGGTGACGATCTTATCGAAACGACCGGCTTTGGCCGCGTCCGCTTGTGAGATCCATCTTGAACATTCGAATGGCAGCGGTTCGAGCCTGATCGGTGCGCCGTATTCGTCTTCGATGCGGTATTTAAACACGTCAAACTGCAGCTGGCCGATCACACCAATGAGCGGTGTCTGCTCCGAAAGATTGAACAGCTGAACCACACCCTCGTCGGCAAGTTCTGAAATCCCCTTGCGGAACTGCTTTGTCTTGCCGGTGTCTGTCAGCACAATGCGCGCGTAGACATCGGGCGCAAAACGCGGCAGCGGATGGAACAGCGGAGCCGTACTGCCGGCGGCGCCGGGTTGAAAAAGCACATCGCCCAACCGGTATAAACCGGGACTGATGATGCCGATGATGTCGCCGGGATAAGCCGTATCGATTGTCGTGCGTTCCTGCCCGAAAAATGCCACCGGGTTCGCGAGTTTCACCTCTTTACCGAGCCGCGGAACCGTGACCGACATGCCGCGCTCAAACTTGCCGCTCGTCACGCGCAGAAATGCGACGCGGTCGCGGTGCTGCTTATTCATATTCGCCTGCATCTTGAACACAAACCCCGTGAAGCGTTCTTCGTCGGGGTTAAGGATCTCACCGCTGTCGAGCAGGATCGGCCGTGGCGGAGGTGCAAGATCGGTGAGGTTCGCCAGCAGGTGCTCGACGCCGAAGTTCGTCACCGCACTTCCGAACAGAACAGGAGTCATTTCGCCGTGCAGGAATTTTTCCTTATCAAATGTCGGCAAGGCCTCACCGGCGATGGCAACGTCTTCACAGAACTTGTCGTGCTCTGCCTCGCCCATGAGTTCCCTGACCTGCGCGTCTTCAATACCCGTCACCTCTTCGGGTGAGCGATGTTTGCCGCCTGTCGTGCGCTCGAAGCGGTGTAACTTTTTGCCGTATAAATCAAAATAGCCCTTAAAGTCGCGCCCCGACCCCATCGGCCACACCAGCGGCACGGCCGAAATCCCCAGTACTTTTTCGACGTTATCGAGAAGCTCAAATGCCTCAAGTGCAGGCATATCCATTTTGTTGATGAACGTGATGATCGGCAGATTGCGCTCGCGGCAGATCTTGAAGAGTTTGATCGTCTGCGGTTCGACACCGCGCGAGGCATCAAGCAACATGATCGCAGAGTCGACCGCCATCAGCGTGCGGTAGGTGTCTTCGCTGAAATCCTGGTGCCCCGGAGTGTCGAGCAGGTTCATCACATGCCCTTCGTAGTTGAATTGCAGCGCCGCAGTCGAAACCGAAATACCGCGTTCCTGCTCGAGCGCCATAAAATCTGATTTGGTGGCTTTACGGTCGCGTTTCGCACGCACATGGCCCGCAAGGTGAATCGCCCCGCCATAGAGCAGAAGCTTCTCGGTGAGCGTCGTCTTTCCGGCATCGGGGTGCGCAATGATCGCAAACGCACGGCGGCGATTTATTTCACGGGCCAATTCACTCACCCTGTCGCATCGCACGGGCGAAACAGGGCGTAAAGAAGCTGAAGATCCGGCGAGCTCGCTCTAAACCGCGTTACGCGCTGTTTAATCAATGCGGATTGTCTGCGATGCGTGCAAAATTTCTCGCGTTTGCTATATTTCCCCTGGTTCTGACCGGGCTTTACGCCGCGGCCACGGCGCAGACAATCAGCTCTCTGACCGCCCGCAGCGACCGCGCCATCTGCCGCGAGCTGCGGCCCGCTGCAAAAGACTGCCGCACCGTCATGGAGAGCGCCACACAGAATGCGCTCTCGGGCGGCGATAGCCTGTGGGGCTTTTCGTATTCATTTCAGGGCGAGGGTGTCAAATCCGCTAAAGAGTCGGCGGCGATCAGGGCTGCCCTGCAGACGCTCGGCGCCGGTGTGCTCGAAATCGAAAAAAACCGCATTGCCGCTATCAACTACTACCGTGAATCCAAGGGCAAACTCACCCCCATTCTGCCCGAAGATTTTCACAAGCTGGCGCTGAATCCTGTGAGCGGCATCGTGGCGCGCTTCGATACGACCTTTCTCGCCTCAGGGGGGGAAGTCACGTACCAGGCTCCCGAAAACTGGCAAAAAGACGGAGTGCCAGCGGGCAGCACGGGCACGGTGAAGCTAACGCTCACGACACCCAAAGCTAGCCGCATCCGGCTCGATATTTTCAATCTCGACGACCAGAAATTGCCTACAGTGGTGCTCAACGCCTGCCGTATTCACAGATCAGGTACTGAGCTCGTCTGCGACCCGGAGGGTATCGACCTCAAAGCCGGTTTAGACACTGTGATCTCCGTCGATCTGAAAATCGCGCGCAATCTCAAGACCGAACAACCCGCATTCAAACTCGTGGTCAGAACCGCGGTTGATCAGCTCCCCCTGCTCAACCTGGCTTTGCCTTTCAGGCCGCGGCCGAACTATTTTTTGTTCGGTGTGACCGGTTTCCTGTTCGGCGGGTTGATTGCGGTAATGGTGATCATCGGCAGACGCAATAAGACTGTCTGAGAGGTTCATAAATTCTGCAGATTCCGCCGGTTTTGTACCGGCGCGCTCTTAGAACCTGTTTAAGATCTCCTGAGTAGCAGCGCAACGAATGCCAAATGG
>CAYHJO010000302.1:0-3664 GCA_964356715.1 uncultured Turneriella sp.
TCATCGTGGCCTGACAGTACCAGCACGTCGGGGCGCGTCTCGGGGCGGCTCATCTGTATTTTCTTCAGAATGTCCAGTCCGTCCATATCGGGCAGTGTGATGTCGAGAACGAGAATATCAGGTACCCACTCGGCAGCGAGACGCAGCCCTTCTGCGCCGGTTTCGGCATGGCGCACATCGTAACCGCTGTTTTCGAGCAGTCTTATCTGCAGCATTGCGACGGTTTCGCTGTCTTCGACGATAAGTACTCTGGTCTTGCGCGCCTGCATGCAATTGTTTCCTGCGCCGGTCAGGCGCGCGAACACTGAAGAAAAACAGGTTTTTCATTGATCGCGTAAAGTGCATTTTAACCGCTGAATCAGCATGACCGGATTCAAAGATCACTTTTCCCTGCAGTCGGGCGCGTACGCGGAATTCCGGCCGGTTTACCCGCCTGAGCTTTTCCGCTTTCTGGCGTCGCAGTGCACGCAGGCGAAATTTTGCTGGGACGTCGCCACCGGAAACGGCCAGGCCGCGCAGGCGCTGGTCGAGCATTTTACTCACGTCTACGCGAGCGATGCCAGCGCCCATCAGCTCAGTCACGCGCCGCCACACATGAGAATCCGCTATGCAATCGAACCGGCCGAAAAGACCGCGCTGGCAGACCAGTCCTGTGATCTCGTGACTGTCGCGCAGGCGATACATTGGTTCAGGCACGATGATTTTTATGCCGAGGTGCGCCGCGTGCTGAAGCCCGGCGGATTAATCGCGGTCTGGGGTTATGGCCTGCACAGCGTTGATGACCTCGTCGATAGTGTTATTCAAAAATATTACTCTGAAATTGTCGGACCGTTTTGGCCACCCGAGAGGAAATATATCGAAGAACGATTTGAGACTCTGCCATTTCCGTTCATAACTTTGGCTACGCCGCAGTTTGAAATCACCGCTGAATATACGCTGGGTGAGATGCTAGGCTATCTGACATCTTGGTCAGCAACACAACGGTATATAAAGCAACAGGGGAAAAATCCGCTCGCGCTGATTACATCCGACCTGAAGCAGGCATGGGGTGCCGCGGAAAAAAGGGTGCTGCGCTGGCCGATATATTTGAAATTAGGGAAGCTCTAGCCACGGGCTTTAGCCCGTGGCTAGAGCTTCATGGCCACCAACGGTTCTTCAGCGGTAGTAATTTCACAAACAAAAACACCCAAAAGAAGGCGAGAAACAGTGTCATGATTTCGACCGAATACTGCTTCATAATGCCCAGCGCGCCGAAGGCGAATGCTGCGGTAAGAATAAAGGCCGGACCGCGCTTTGCTTCGCGGCGAAACAGAGCGACTGCGGGCAGGCCTGCAAGGCCAAGGAAAATCCACTTCACGCGCGTCGACAGCACCAGGAGTGTCATGTGCCGTTCGATCAGCGACTCTGTGCCGGCGTCGAGTATGCGCATGATCGCGATGTTTTCCATCACATCGGCCAGGCCGGCGACGAGCGCGAACAGCACCGCAGCGTAGAGCAGCAGGCGGCTCGCCGAGTGCCTTGCGACCATCAGCCAGGTGAGAAAAATGTAGGACAGCATGTAGGCGGCGATGTAGGCGAAATCAACGTAGCTGCCAAGCATGAAGCCCGCGCGTGATTTCTGCCCACCCTGCGTCTGCGGGTCGCCGATGATATTCCAGATTTCGTAAGGTTGCAGCGCCATTTCGAGGCCGATAATCGGCGAGTTGACCCCCGGTTGCAGGCCGCGTACAGGTTTCGTCGGATTGATCAGGGTGAGCGCGACGGTTAGCATAAAAAAGGCACATACGGATATGAAGAGTGCCGTGCGTATTCTGTGGCTTTGCGACATGCGGGGAAGTTAGTCCGCCGCACTGCGCGGCAATCTCTTTCTTTGGGTTGACCCGTTCGTCGCTGGTGCCGGTTAAGATGTCTGAATATGTTGCCCACGTCTGTTCTCGTAGAGCCGTTCTCTGCGCGACTGCTGACAAACTTTTGCCGCGAAGCGCTGCGCATAATGGATGTCAGGGCCGATGGTCCCGCATTCGCCGAAAGTTTTGCAGACACGCGCGGCGGGCATAACTGGGAAGAATCGCATCACTTTAATCTCGGAAATGAAAAACAGGGATTTCGCGTTGAATATACTTCTTACTGGTGCGAAACGTATCTCGACGATCATCTGCTTTCCGACAGGCTACAGGCATTAAGTTATGGATTTGCCGGCTCAGATTTTGTCTGCGTTTTCTACGATCCTGTTTTCAGTTTTGAAACGCTGAAGCACTGCGTGCGCTTTGCAGCAGTGCTCTGCGATGCCGCCAAAGAAACCTTATTGGCCGATGCCTTCTGCGCTTTCGTGGCCAAACAGCAGAAGGTTCGGCCAAAATTCCGAGAGGTCGCCGTGTTTGCCGATTTTGAATTCCTGCGCTGGCGCCTTGCAACGCTGCGGCGCTGTCCGGTGAAAATTGACAGTGCGGCAGACTGCCGCGAAAATCTCATCTGGCTCGACGAAAATGCGGCAAACGAGCCCGATGCAAAGGGAAAAAAGAAATATCTGGACTATTATCACGAACTGTTCGTGCTGCTTACCGAAGCGGTTCTGCTATCGCTGCTCGGCGAACGCGGGCAAGCGATTGACCGTCTGACAACGGCTGAATCACTTTACCAGACGCCGCGGCAACCATGGAGTCTCATCTTTCAGGTAAAGGCGTTTGTACTGACTAGGCAGGCGAAGCAGAGTCTGACCTGATATCTTACCGGATTATTCTATCGAGCGCAGCGCCCTAACCACCCCGGGTATCGCGCCATGCTGCGCTGCGATTGCCCTTAGCGTGGCAGAAGAATTCTTTTTATCTGCGCTGAGCTGTCTGAGTCCTGTCAGCAGTATCGCACTGATTCGTTCGCGAACCTCCGGTGCCTTCAGCGATAAGAGGCCCGCCATCTCGACTAATAGCTCGCCGGGGATTTGTTCAAAAAATTCCATGGCGGATTGCAGGATCTCGGCAGCGCGGACTTCGTGTCTGATGACCTGATCGTGATAAACCGCGTGAACTTTCTGCGAAAGTTCATCTTTAAGATAATTTATCGCGCCGCGGCAGATTTCGCTGGCATGGTTGCTGAGGAAATTTTTTTCGGTTTCTTCGGGATACGGATAAAGCTTTTGGTAAAGCTCATAAGGAGTGAGATCATAAAAATCCTGATGGTAGGTGGTAACCATGGCATCGTCGCTGCCGCCCGGTGTCCATTCACGAAAGTAGTAGTATGTACCGCACTGCGGGCAGGCGAGAATTTCTTCCGCGCTGTCGGATTTTACCCGTCGCAGGCAATTGTGCAACGCGTCGTCGAGATAGTTATTTGTCTGATCGCTGCCACAATATGGCGCGAGACTCAGGCAAAATGGACACTGAGGTATCGTGTTCAGCTGGTCTTCGGGAGTCATCGGGCTTCCATACCAGCATGGGCAATCGCCCTGGCATGGTCAATATATCATGGAACACATGCGTATTAACCATTTGGTTAATTTTTTTCGCCAATTTTGGCCCTTTGCAGTAACTTAAACCAGAGAATCATATGCTGAAAACCTGTGTGTCCTGTTTTTTGGGGGTCTTTTTGTTCCTCCCGGCCTTCGCTGAAGATGCCAAAGCCCCTGCTGCGAAACCAGATGCCGCGCCTAAAACCGCTGTTGCACCGG
>CAYHJO010000303.1:0-3629 GCA_964356715.1 uncultured Turneriella sp.
AGTTGCACAGGCGCATGTCTTACGCGGTGGCCACATAATGATTGCGAATTTTGTCAGTTTTTACTGGTCACGGTGGTATCGGCCACTGCGCTCTTCGCGGCACCGGAGCGCATCGAGCCAGAACCCCGCTCATTACCCGCGAGCTTCTCGCCCGAGAAGGGAACTACCGTCTATGTTTCCGTGAAAAAAGACAGGATCAGCATGCGCATCAACGGAGAAAAGCCCGTTGAAATTGGTGAGCTCGACCCCGGCGCAGGCATGACGGGCAATAAACCCGTCATTTTTGCCGATTTTAATTTTGACGGTGCCGCCGATCTCGCGGTGCTCGATGGTATTGGCTACAACGGTGTGAATATGTTCTACCGTGTTTATCTGTGGGAAAAAGGCCAGCTGCGTTTCCGCGAAGTGAAGGCGTCGATCTCGAATCCCGTGTTGTATAAAGATTTGTCGCTGATCGTCAGCGCGCAGCGTTCGGGCCCGCGCTGGTACCAGACGCTGTTCCGCGTGGTGAAGGGTGATATCTATCGCTACGCCGATGCGCAGATGCTGAATAATCCGGAACTCTGGGGTTTGGTATTTCCCGACGAACGGGGAGCTCCGGGCAAGCGCGCAGTCGTCACCGCTGAATGGCTCGATAACCCTGCGGGGGCGCTGAAAACGGCAGAGGTCGATTATTCGCCTTCATTATGCAACGGCGAAAAAGCACCGGCCAAAGGTTTTACCGACAAACAAAAGCGGCGCGTGTCGGTTCTCGATTTTCGCGCAGAGGGTGCGGAGATACAGATTCAGGAAACGGGCAAAACAGAAAAGAACTGGGTTAGCGCCGATTGTGTGAAGGTTAAGTAGGCGAAGCCTACTTAACGACCAGATAATTCACGCGTCCGTATACTGGATGTGTGCGGCTTTTTTTCGTCGCTACTTTCTGCGCGAGTTTGCCATCCACCCTGTATAAGAAAGTATATTCACCCGGCGGAATAATTTTGCGCAATTCGAAGTAGCCGTCTTCGCTTTTGGTGAGAAAATCGCGCTGCGGATTCCAGTGGTTGAAGTCGCCCGCGATGCTGGCGGATTCGGACTCACCCGCAGGAATGCGGAACAGCACTTCGCGGCCGTGATTGACTGGTGTATCGAGCACAAACACGCCGGCGCTCGCGGCAAAGTGGTCGTGCAGCAGATGAAAGACCGAAGCGATCATTCCGCCAGAATCTTTTTCATGCTGCTCATGCGTGTCGTCGACGGTGTAGAGTCCGTCGACCCAGAATTTATAGCGGATCTTTTTTGTCGGCGCCGAGTGCACAATTTCGGGCGGGATATAATAATAGATCCACACACCGTACTTATTGCGGCGCATTGCCTGCGCCGGATAACCCGGAATGTCGGCCACGAAGCGCACTTCGCGCGCGGCGCGGTTATGGTATGAAAACAGCACACCACGATTCCCGAGGCCATGGCCTTGCCCGTATTGAAAGGCGTCGATGAGCGTGATAAACCGGGGCTTTTCCGCCTGGCGCATCGTGTCGAGCTGGTAACCGTACAAAACCGGTTCAGAGTTGCCGCGGTTCTGCTCGAGTTGCTCCGATGTCAGATCGAACTCATCGGCGGCAAAAAGACCTGCCATGGGCGCAGACAATAGCAGCACGACGATGCCGATTTTTGTTGCATTGCTGCCTGATGCGGTAATAGGTGACATAAAATCCCTCAATATATTTTCGGTATTTCCGATAAATACTTTAGGGATAAACGGGCCTGCGGTGTGCGCGGTCCCGGGCCACCGCGGGCAAAATGGGCAGAAAGCATACCAGCTGCGCAGCAGCTGCTTTCTGCGAGCATTTTAGGTCGCGGCCGGCATTCCCGCAAGAGCCATGGCAGAAGAGCAGAAAGAACAGGAAAAAGAACCGGTCGTCTATACGGCCGAAGAGCTTGCCACCATCAACGACCTGACCAGCTTTTTCCAGAAGGCTCCGGGACAGGTCGATCTCGACGCGGAAGAGGGCGAGCCCGCCGAACCGGCTGTAACCGATGCCGAAGCTGAACCAGGCGTCGACGCAGCGGCCCCAAAACGCCCTATCGCCGATTTGTCCAAATTCGATGATGTGCTCGATATGGACATGGAGAATTTTGACGCTCCCAAAGCCGGCGATGAAACGCAGGATATCCCCCTTGCCGATACACCGCTTATCGAAGACCAGCCGGCAACGGCTGACTCTGCACCCGATTTTGATCTGCCGCCTTCAGACGGCCTGGTCGACGCCGCCGACACCGGCGATTTTGCGCTGCCTGGCATGGAAGACAGCGCGCCGGCGCCGGTGGGTAGCGAAGACGCTGCGCCCATGGACTTTGACGCAGCCCCAGCAGAACCAGCCGCAGACAGTGGCACAGATTTCAATTTTGACCTGCCAGCAGATACCGCACCACTCGCCGACGCACAGCCGGCGGGAGATTTCGATTTTGGTGCACCCGATCTCGCACCCGCCACATCGGATGCACCTGCGGCGACCGACGATTTTGCTCTGCCTTCGTCCGATGCAGAGTTTACCCCGGGCGGAGCGGAGGGGATGGACTTCGGAGCGCTTCCCGCTGAAACGCCCGCCGCGCCCGAATTCGGTCTCGATGATTTTGCACAGCCGGCTGCCGATGTGAGTTTTGATGCGGCCGCCCCTGCAGACCTCGGTGACGCCGGCGGCGATTTTAACTTCGATGCACCGCCTGCCGCCGACGCAGCGCCTGACCTCGGCGATTTTTCATCCGCACCAGCTGCGCAAGATGACTCGTTCAATTTTGATTCATCGGCACCGTCGCTCGACGACCTTTCGCCCGAAGTCGCGCTCGGCACGGGGGCGGCAGCCGGTGCGCTCGCGGGAGCTTCGCTCTCTTCTGACCTGAGTTCGCTCGCGGCAGAAGAGGCTGGTACCGTCGACCCGGCCACGCTGCGCCGCGTACGCGAGACACTGCGTTCCTTTCCCGCTCCGCTGCGCCGCCGTCTGAGCAAGGCGCTGCTCGACGAGAACATGAAACCCGCAGATTCTGCGGAGCTGATGCGTCTGTTGTCAGAAGGAGCGTCGGCGAACGAAGTCGGCGCGTGGCTCGACCACAAGAATGTCAGCGAAGTTCCCGAAGATACCGAAGGCGGCGATGCGGGCCCGCGCATCATCATGGCGCGCCCCGAGTACACCGACGAAGGTCTTGCGCGCCAGGAAAAACTCATCAAGCTCACGCGCTTCGGCGCGATCGCAGCATTTGCCGCGATCACCCTTGTCGGCGGTCTGTATTTTATGTTGCTCAAACCGATGTTTTACCGGCAGGCCGTGGCAAAGGGACGCGATATGATTTTGCAGCGCGGTGCTTCTGCGATACCCGATGCCGAACGGCAGTTTGAAAAGGCGCTCAGTTATTATGACCGCGATACATACGCGTATCTGCAATATGCGGATGCATACCGTTACAAAGGTCTCTACACCGACGCATTCTCGAAACTTTTTGCCGAAGTGAAATTACCCGGTAATCTTGGCTCGGTAAAAGCCGGTGACAAAGAAGTCCGTTCGAGTGGCGAACTGTTCGGTTCGCTCAAGCGCGTGCCGGTGGTCGCTTATAACGGCGACAGCATAGTCGCGGTGAACGGCACGCCGCTG
>CAYHJO010000304.1:0-3622 GCA_964356715.1 uncultured Turneriella sp.
CGGTGCGCGCGGCGAATCGACTGCACGATACCGTCGACAATGCCTGCGTGGTGCTCTTTGATGAAGCCGTTGGCGGTGGCGTCGTACAGAAAATAGCCTGAGTAGCCGCCCGGGCCACCATGCGTATGCGTTGCCGAGAGCAGAATGTTCTTCTCATTATAGAAATCCCTGAGTTCTGCATCGGCGGCGATTTTATCGGCGACCTTGAGTTTTACGCTCTGGAACAGCATGGCGAGATCGGCGCTGACGAACACTGCGCGCTTATTGCCGTCGCCGGCGATAAAACTGCGTGCGCGCAGACGCGTATGAATACCTGCCGTCTTCTGCGACGCTTCGGCATAACCCATCATGACGATCTCTGCCGCAGGGCCGGTGATGTCGTAGATGCCGGTGCCCACCAGGTAGCTGCCGGTCGCGGCTGAGAGCCGCGCGCTGGTAGAGCCTTGTTGAGTGAGTGACGGCGATGTCTCGTCGCCGTTGCCGCTACAGTAGAAGAGCGTGCAGCTTGCGCCAAGCAAAAACCATATTTTCGCGTTCATAAGTCCTCCTTGAGCTTGAGAAACCTATTGCGAGTGCTATATGCACTATGAACGTCATTCCCGCGAAGGCGGGAATCCAGAACAAATCAACAATGGATGCCCGTTTTCACGGGCATGACGTGACGAAATGGACTCTCAAGATGGAGGAATGTAACTCAAAGAACCGAGAAAATCGACCGGAGTGGAAATCCGGGCGTCCGAAAATGCATGCGCGGGGGCAGATAAGCATCTGCCATTTTTTTCTCATAGGGAAGGCAGCTATTTAGACTTTTTTATCCGGTTTTTTCCGGCACTCTTTGTAACTTCACAGTATGCCGCGTCCAGAGTATCAGTCACCAGTTTTTTATCCAGCTCTTGCAGTTTCAAATATGTCCAGCCGTGCTTGCCCCAGTAGTTATCGACCGGATAAATTGCCTTTGGCTTGATGGCGCAGAATACCTCTTGCTCGGCGCTGGTGAATTTCAGACAGGCGATCAGGCTCTCAACATGAAGGGACGCAAAGATCTTTTTTCCCACGCGAAATGATGTCGAATCAAAATGCGGTGCTTCGGTAACGTCTGGCAAACTCAATGCCATCTTGCGGAATGTCTTTGCATCAAGCATGCTAGAATGGGCCCGGAGACGAAATCATTTTTTCTTAAAATTCTTCTCGTACGTTTCAATCCATTTTTTGACAGAAATCTTTTTTACCAGTTGCCCGATCAGTTTGTAGGGTATGTCTTCCGGACTCTTAAACCGCGTGCAGCTTTTGCCCATGTCGAGTTTTACCTTGCTGTGTTTTGCATATTCTGTCTGGTACCATTGCAGCAGGTCTGGCATCGCATAGATGCCCATATGGTAGAAGGCAATAAAGTTTTTCTGCGAGGCAATGTTCATGAAGGGCAATGGCAGTTTGGGGTCGCAGTGATAACCCGGCGGATAAACATCGTGCGGCACGACATAGCCGATCATTCCGTATGACATCGTGTCTTTGAAGCCTTTCGGTAGGTTTTTCATGATGACCGCGTGCAAGGCAGTCATTGCCTCTTTGCGGTCGGTCGGTAATTTTTTGAGATATTGTGTTATCGTGGATGCTTTGGATGTCATAAAAAATCCTCAATAGGCGAGGGCAAAAAAGCGCGGCCCGATGCCGCCTGAAATTTCGTGCGAAAATGTGAGTAGGCCGTCATTGATCGTGTAGATACCGATGCCATCGGTGCCATTGCCGTTATTGCCCGTGAGCTCCGCAGCGTAGAGGCATTTTTCGTCGCGCGACAACGCCATGCCATAAGGGTTCGGCCGCTGTGTGGTTATAGATGCTGGCGTTCGGGCAGTGAGTGCACCCGTATTCTGGTTAATCGTGAATTGGAAGATTGCCTGCGAGTTATTTCCGCCGGCGTACAGGTACTGCGTCCCCACCGCTAGGCCAATGGTGTTTGTCCCTGCCGAAAGCGGCGCGGCGATCTGTGTCAGCTGCCCACTCGTCGCATTGCGTGAGAACTGAGAAACGCTGCCGGCACCCGAATTGGTTGTGTACAGAAAATTACCGGTGTTGTGCACGAGCATCGACCACGGCTGATTGCCCGTGGCGATCGTCGGTGTGCCGAGCGCAGTCAGTAAGCCGGACGTGGGATTGATGCTGTACTGGCGAATGAGTGCGTTCGAGTAATCATTCACGTATAGAAAATCACCCGCAAGCGCGATAAACCACGAACGGCCGGCGGCGGTGGTGTATTGGTTGGGATTGCCCATCTGTGTGAGCGCACCCGTCGACTGATTCTGCGAGAATTGCCCGATCGAACTTGTCGTCGCATTGCCATCGACGGCGTAGAGAAATCCATTGGCATGCACCGCCATCATGAACGGCAGCGGAGATGCGGTTGGGCCGACCTGCGTTACACTGCCGACACTTGTCAATTGCTTCGTGTAGAGATTAAATTTGAATGCATTGATCGTCGCATTGAAGCTGTTCGCGACGTAGAGCGTGCTGGTTGCGCGGTGGTAAACCAGGTCATAAGGGTCGGGGCCGACTGTGAAGGTGTTTACAAGCGTGAGCGAGCAGGATGTCCAACTCTTCTCAAACAACAGTAAATTCTCGTTCGTGGCGCCGTCGCTTTCGATAAGACTGGTGACGAAAAGAAACTCGGGTGATGGAAAGCCCGGTGCAACGCTATTCTTCTGCGCGCCGATGGCTACCTCGTTGGAGCACGTGTTACTCAACAGGCCGGCGGCGATCATGAGAGCAATTCTGCATGCCGCCATGAGCATTGCCCAGTCTGCCGCGGGCAGAGCCGGGACGTCAATTTTTTTTGCTTTTTGCAATTCGCTGTTTTGTTTTCGCCTTTTTAGCCGTTTTCAGCCCGACCATTTTTGCCTTGCGCCCGATCAGTGACATCGCGCGCTCGGTGAGCGCCATGATCGTCAGCGAAGGATTCACGCCAATGTTCGCAGAAATCATCGAGCCATCGCAAATGTACATGTTGTCATAACCGAACACGCGGTTTTGGCTATCGATAACACCGTTCGCAACCGAATCACCCATGCACGAACCGCCGAGAATGTGCGCTGTGCTGGCAAGACCGGTCAGCGCTTCGGTCGCGAGCGCGTGCACCGAACCCTGCACTTTGTCGGCATATTTGTGCGCGAGTTCGTGCGCCATCGGAATGTCTGAAGTCGGTGCCGGGCCTTGATCGAGTGCCGTTTTCATGCGCAGCCAGCCGCGCGTGAGCCGCATTGTCGAATCGAGGCTCTGCATGAACAGCATGATCTGCGTGTACTTCGCCCAGTCGGGTACTGCAATCGCTTTGAGGTATTTCAACGGGTGGCGGATGTACTGCCACAGAATGCGGCCGATGCGCAGAAACACATTTGAGCCGAGCACTGCCGGCACCATCGACAATCTGAAGAAGCCCGAACCTTCGGGATAGCGCACCACTTCAAGGTGTGTATGGTCGTCGACGTGCAGAATCGAACCGATTGCCACACCTTTCGAAAAATTGAGGTCGCGGCGCTCGGTCGTGACACCGAGCAGACTCTCTGAGTTCGTGCGAATGCCGAAACCCAAACGCTCAGAAATTTTTGGCAAAGATTTTTTCGCTTTGAGC
>CAYHJO010000305.1:0-3470 GCA_964356715.1 uncultured Turneriella sp.
CAGAATTTTCCTGAACGATAAGCTCATTGCCGAAAAGGGAATCGTCGATACCCGCTTCCGTTATCCGCAGAATTCTTCGGAGGCTTTCAGCTGGTACCCGATCAAGCTCGAGTCTCTGACCCCGGCCGAGCGGCAGTCGCTGACTCTTGAGATTACCGGTTTTCAGGAAGGTGGTGGCGTTTATGGAAATGCGCACATCTATTTTGGCGGCATCGAGGAAATCAAGGATAAGTACAATTTTATTTTTCTGACCACCGCCTTTATCGCCGCGGCAATCTTCATGATTGCGGTATTCCATTTTGCGCTCGTGCCTGATCGCAATTACCGGCGTGCCAACCTGCATTACGTGCTGCTGTCGCTGGCGATGTCATGCCATGTGCTGGGCATGAATGGCCTGGGATATCATCTGTTGAACAATTTTGTCTTCAACGCGGCGTTGATCCATATTATCGTTGCTGCATTTCCGTTTGCACTCATTGGTTTTTCTCTGCGCTATTTTCAGCTGAAGTTTCCGCTGATCAGAAAATTCGCCTATTATTACGGGGGGGTGATGGCGCTGGTGCTGATCTCGTGTGCAGTGATTCCCGACTTCATACCCCTTTACCTGCGCTACGGATTGCCAGCGGGAGTCGGTGCGATGGCGCTGTCATTGATTTTTGCCATCTTTGCCGCCGTTAAGGGCGTGGCAGCGCGCATTCAGGGCGCGCGGCTGGTACTGACCGGATTTCTGGTCTACGGTGGCGCGGTGCTGAACGATGTATTGTTCTATTTTTCGAACGCACTGTCAGTGAAGCTGGCAGACGGCGGTTTTCTGTTCGCCGTCATTTGCATTGCGCTGGCATTGGCGCAAAGGTTGCAGCGTTCCACGCAGGAAAAAAACGAGTTGCGCGACTGGCAAAAGGAGCTCAATCTCGCCGCGCAGATCCAGCGACTGGCCTTACCCGGCCACACAGTCACTTCTCCGCACCTGCAGATCTGCACGCTGTTCAAACCGATGAAGATTATCGGCGGGGATTTTTTCGCCTTCCAGGAGATTTCGCCCGATGTAACGGGGATATTTATTGCCGACGTTTCCGGCCATGGCATTGCCGCCGCTTTGCTCGTGAACACAATCAACACTGTATTTATGCAGCAACGATCCGTTGCGTATGATCCGGCGGTCTTGATGCAAAACATGAATGCGGCGCTGTTTCCGCACCTGCGCGAGCAATTCATCACCGCGGCGTATTGCGTGATAGACGGTCATGCCGGCAAAATACGCATTGCGCAGGCAGGACATCCGCCCATTTATCTGCTGCGCCGGGGGGAGCCCCTGCTGCAGCGGGCCAAACCCCGGGGGCGGTTTTTCGGCTTTGAAGAACTCTTGCAATTCGAGACCGCAGAATATGCCTTGCGGGATTTTCAGCGCATTTTTCTCTATTCGGACGGCGTGATTGAGGCCGGCGCGATCGCGGACAGGCCATATTCTGCTGCGCGTCTGGAACATTTTCTCGTGACCTCGGCGGCGAGCAGTGCTGAGGGATTACTTTCTGCCCTGGAGCAGGATATTTTCAGGTATACACGAACGGCTATGAATAACGATGACGACAGCAGTTGCGTTGTGGTGGATCTGCTCGTCGTCTGACAGTGGCGTACGCTATCACTTTGCGTTTTCCATTCCCATGCGTGCGAGAATTGCCGCCGATGACAGCAAATTCTGCATGGCGTGACCGCAAACGGCCGGCCACAGACTCTGCGAGCGCCATGTCATGTACTGAAAGATGGCAGCCATGGAGAGAATCGGCGGCAGCGCCGACAGGCTGTGCCTGCCTTCGATATGGCTGGCGGTAAAGAGCAAAGCCGAGAAAGCGCCGGCGAGAAAAATTTCCCGTCCGTTACCGGCTCCGGTAACCAGCACGCCGAAAATCAGACCACGGAAAATCCATTCCTCATAACCCGGGACGACAAAACCCGTAATCGCGACAAACGCACCTTTGTGCTTCACAACATCCGTCATGTCGAGGAATGCGAGCTGTTTCGGTTCGATGCCGAGCAAATTATAGAGCACGCTGAAGAATATCAGGCTGGCAAAAATGAGGCCGCAGCACAGCAATATATCCGCCGCGCGGGCTTTGGCAAAAGTGAAATTGTATGCGCGTGTGAATCTGAGCAGGAACGGTGCAGGCAAAAGAAATCCCGCCATTTGTATGACGATGCCGTAAATGAGAAACCGGAAATCCATAGCCTTGCCGGGCGCTGGCGCGCCGGAAAGGCCGGCCGAGACCAAAACGATCCCTATGAGTTGCACCAGCAGAAAAACGGCCATCAGATAAGCCAGAACGGCCACGTAGCGCTGCCAGAGCGGACGCGGGGCAAGAAGGGTGTAAGCCATCAGCGTGCGTATTGCCGTGAGACTGTCGTAACAATGCCGCCACGCGCACCGTAGACTACCGAAACTGAGGCGCGGCGCATATCTGCTGCCAGCAGAATGTCGTCGAGAATCCGGTTCACGACGTTTTCGTGGAAGATACCGAGGTTGCGAAAGCTAAGAAAATATTCTTTGAGCGATTTCAGCTCCAGGCAATACTGGTCTGGCGAATAGTCTATCGTTACAGTGCCGAAATCAGGCAAGCCGGTCTTAGGGCAGATCGCCGTGAATTCGGGAAACACCAGATTAATATTGTAATCGCGGTCAGAGTATATGTTTGCAAAAACCTCAATGGCGGGCAGATCGTGTGTGCGGATGTGATCTTGCCGGCCTTCGTAAGAGTCGGATGGAGGTTGGGACATACGGATCACTTCAACAACCCCCGCGACTCTGCACAGCAGAATTGCAGGGGGGCTGTCTGCCTTATGCCGCGTTCGCGATAGCCACTGCGAGCCCGGCCAGATAGCGGCGGCTCATTACGTGGAAATGCGGGAAAGTTTTGGCTTTCGAGGCCGCGATTTCCGTGAGACCTTTTTGTCGTGCTATCTGCAGTTGTTGCGCCAGCAAAATCGAAACATAGATGCGCGCAAAAGCAGACACCATGTCGATCGACACGGCTTCTTTGTTCTCGCGTTCTTTGTACTGCGGCACGAGTTTAGCCAGTGTATCGACGTCGGCGTTAAGCGCATCTTTCACTTTGGCATCCGTCAGTTTGCCTGTTTCTGCGCGCAGGTGGCCGAGCAGGAAGCCGTTTTCACGCAGGCCTTCGACGATGCCGCCGATCGCAGCGACGGCCTGCAACTGCGTGGTGCCTTCGTAGATGGTGCAAATGCGCGCGTCGCGGTATATCTTGGCGATGTCATATTCTTCGGTGTAACCCGAGCCGCCGAAAATCTGCAGCGCCTGGTAAGAGACAAAGTTTGCCTCTTCTGAGCAGAATAGTTTCGCAGTCGGTGTGAGCAGTTTGGCGAGCTTATCGAGGCGCACGACGTCCTCATTCTTGCGCACCGCGCGTTCATCGCCGCTCTCTCTTTGGGGAAATTGACTGATAAGATAGATGGTA
>CAYHJO010000306.1:0-3415 GCA_964356715.1 uncultured Turneriella sp.
CCGGAGGCCGAGCACGCGAGGAGCCACGGCACCGCAGCGAGCGCAGCAGGTAAATTTTGTTGTGTGAAGTAGCCAGCGGTATCAGACTCATATTATTCTAAAAAAAATCATTGCTGAGCCAATTAGGTGTAAAATGAAGAGTACCCCGCACAAAACCCACCAATACTTTGAGGATTCATTTATGGCCGTTCGAATCAAGACGATGGGGATACCAAACGCATAGATCAGCTACTGGATCACTTCTATCCCAAGACCTGCTGTGGTCAGACACTGAGTGCCGTGGATGGTAAACGTGATACCGTGCTCCGGTGTCCGCAATGCCATAAACAACAGACCCGGCTTGCGGGTACTCCGCTGAATCATCTTAAGGTTCCGCGATGGATGTTTGGTTACTTACTGAAAGAGTCACAACTGCAGTTCCCGAAAGTACTGACCTCTGCCGAGATAGGCCGGCGAGTAGGGGTGTCCGGTAAGACCGCGATACTTCTTAAGCGCCGCATTCAATTGTTTGCAATGGATATTCTACCCCGCATGCAGCGGAAGTTCTATCAGGATAACAAACTGATGTTCCATGACTTCCGGTTTCCCCGCGACAGAGAAACTGATCTGTCCGCGATGGTTAAAGATAAGCCGATACCGCAAGCGGATACTGTGGTGCTCTATAGCTGTTCCAGCGCTGCAAACAAAGGCCGGAAACGATATAAGAGAACCGGCCAGACCGCATCGATCTATATGTCAGAGTCACTGGGTGGTAAGCAGCGCGGTACTCTGGTGAATACCTTAGCGGTTAAGCAAGGTCCGGTCTTCTATGACTCCGTTCCGAATCAGAAAGCGGAGACCATCAATCCTATCCTGGGTAAGTACATACCGGTGCACACTCCGCTCTTCACCGATGAAGGTTACCGCGGTTATCCCGGTATGAATCTACGCACCGTGAATCATTCCCGGAAGTCACCGGACAAAAGGTTTAAGTGGTCCCGCAATCGTTGGAGTAAGAACGGTGTGCACTGTAATGTCGCCGAAGGCAACAACGGGGTTATCAAGCAGGCGTTCAGTACCTACAGGTGGATTGATCCGAAGCATTCGAAACTCTATACCGGTGAGTTCAGTGTGTTGGGTAACTTGCGTTACTTTAGTCTGGATGATTTGTTACCGGAGGTCACCGCCCGCAAACCCAGTCCCACCTATAAGTTAGATGAGACTGGCCGCTGGCCAGCCAACGGCTGGGTTGCGAGGAATATCCAGTTGCTTGTGCCCAAAGGGGGACTTGAACCCCCACGAGGTTGCCCTCACTAGTACCTGAAACTAGCGCGTATACCAATTCCGCCATCTGGGCCTTTTTGCGCCGGCAAGCCGCCGCAAAATATTGCTTCAAGAGCATCTTTGGCGCGGAGCGCCAAAGATGCTCTTGAAGCGAATTCTGTTTGTAAGACAGGTCGTCAATCAGTTCATCAGAGTCGTGGCCTGTATCGCCTGGTAAATCGCTGTGCGTATCTGCAGGTCGGGTTCGGTTGCCAGCGCGCGTTCGAGATCGCCTAACGCTTCTTTGTTCTTATAGTAGCCAAGCACTTCTGCGGCACGCAGCCGCGCGGCGCGGTCGTTGCTGGAGAGTATTTTGCTGAGCGCCAGCGCATGCTCAACCTTGCCGCCCTCATGCTGCAGCGCGGTATTGAGCATTTCAGCGCGGGTATAATCGTCTTTTTCGCCGGCGACCTTGCCCGCGACCTCGGCCGAAGCGGCTTTGTCGTCGATATCGTAGAGCGCGCGCGCGGCAATGCGCCTCAGCGGTGCATTCTGGTCGGTGAGAAACGGGGCTATCGTCTTTATATCCGCTTTATTGCCGATCTGGCCCAATGCACGAATGATCGCGCCTTTGTTAGCTGCTTCAGTTTCTTTCGGCAACAGCGCGAGCAGCGGTTCGCGCGCTTCAGGGGCGCGCAGATGACCAAGTGAATACGCACTTTCGCGGCGCAGCAATGTGTTTTCTTTCCCTTCTTTTTTCAGATGCGCGATAAGCGGAAAGAGGCAGGTGTGGATCTTGCTCACGGCGCACTCGCGAATCGCGTGCACCTGCTTCTGGTCGACTTCGCTTTCGGCTTCGAAGGCCTTGCGCGCGCGGTATTCCGGGGCATTCTCGGCGAAAACTGCGCCGCAGGCACATGCGACAATAAACAGAACAGCGTATTTCATGCCGCAGGGCAACCAAACGCATCGCGCTGTCAATGTTAAATGGCTTGTCACGTTTCGGCGGATGTTCAGCTTCGCGCGTGCTCTGGCGGTTGTTGACGGTTTCTCTCCTGTTTTTCGCGGCGACCTGCGCGGAAAACAGGCTGCACACCTATATGGTCGTGCAAAAGCCGCAGATAAGGTCCGCCGATAAATCCGCGCTAAAAAAGGGCGAGATTCGCCTGTCCGCCGCACCTTTGAAGCTGAGCATGTATGCACCCGACGGCGACGACCTCGAAAACCTCGCCGACGATCTGCAACTATCGGCACCCTCAAAATACCACCGCCTGCCAGCGCTGACGATCCTGCGCTTCGACTTTGAAAACCGCACGGCGCTGCCATGGCGCCTCGATCTCGGCAAAGCGTATTTTGCCGAACCCGGCGGGAAAAGATATACCGTGATCGGCAGCAAGGCCTACGCGGAACGTTTTACCTCCGTCGCGTATGAACATTTCAAATATGACGCGATGTACGCAGCCTACGTCACGCGGCGCGGCGCCGAGACACCGAAAGATTCATTCTTTTTTGACAGCAAAAAACCGGAGGAGGGTGTCGTGCTCGCGCGGGGAGAAGCGGGTTTCCAGATTTTGCCTTTCGAATTTATTGCTGCCGGCGTCGAAGAGCTCGTATTCCACTTTCCCGTCGACGGCGACAAGGCCAGGCAGATCAGAATCAGACTCAGCACCGAGCGGGGACAGTAATGGACAACCGGTTGATTGTTTTTGCGACGTTGGTTTTTGCGGCTGTGGTGGCCAAGCTCGTTTCACCGCGCATTTACGCTGTGCTGAAACCGCTGCCGCTGGTGTTCCTGTTGGTGTTGGCTTTTCTCAAGCCGGTTTTTCCGCCCGCACTGTGGCTCGCGGCTCTGCTTTGCGGTCTCGCAGGTGACCTTTGGCTCCTGTCGGCGCGCGGATTTATTCCCGGGCTCATCAGTTTTCTTCTGGGTCATATTTTTTACATCTTTGCATTGGAGCGGCAAAGCGCCGTGCCGGGGGTTTCCGTGGTAACGGTATTTGCTGTGGCTTCGGTCTCAACGCTTGCGTTTGCCTACTTCGCCCAGCATCTGTTCCGTGCGCGCAATAGGATGTTTATCCTACCGATTTTCCTGTACATCGGTGTTACGGCATTGCTGTTATTGAGTGCGTTGAAAAATCCGTTGTTTTCTGGTGCGGCTTTGGGCGCGATTTTG
>CAYHJO010000307.1:0-3262 GCA_964356715.1 uncultured Turneriella sp.
CGTAAAGAGGTTCGCTCCCCTCGGGGTGGTTGATCGCGTAGCTGAGTGCGAGCGTGCTGCCCCACGAACCGCCGAACACCAGCCACTTCGACACCTTGAGTTTCTGCCGGATGACTTCGATGTCGGCGATGAGATCCCACAGCGTGTTTTCGCGCAGCTCGGCGTACGGCTTGCTTTTGCCCGCGCCGCGCTGGTCGAAAAGTATGATGCGGTATTTTTCGGGGTTAAAAAAGCGGCGGTGGTTGGTCGAGAGACCCGCACCGGGGCCGCCATGCAAAAACAGCGCGGGAATTCCCTTCGGGTTGCCGCATTCCTCGACGTAGAGTGTGTGCAGTGCGGAAACCTTCACATGGTATGATTTGACTTTTTTTATCTCTGGATATAGTTCGCGCACCGGGACGGTTTTTGAATATTTTGTGGCCGCGCCACAAATATTCAAAAACCATGAATCGCGTGAAACAATTTATCCACGCCGTCGAGAAAAAGCGCCGGTCCGGGTTGCAGAATGACCGCCGAGTCGACTTCCGCGAGGCGGTTTTTTTTGAGCGCGGGCGTCTCTGCGAGCTCGGGCCGCGAGCGTAACCAATTGAAGTCCACCGGTTTACCGCACCATGAACCTACAATCACATCGGGTTTGGCTCTCGCGACTGCGTCGAGCGTCACGATGCGCTCGCCGGCCATCGCACCGGCTTTGCCGGCAAACACGTTGAGGCCGCCGCACACAGCGATGAGTTCTGACACCCAGCCGATCGCGCTGATGACGGGTTCATCCCATTCCTGAAAAAAAACGCGCGGGCGCTTCTTTCCGCGCCTTTCGCGCGCGATGCGCCGCAGTTTCCCACGCCACTCAGTGATGAGTTTTTTGCCACGCGCCTCTTTGCCGACCAGCGTAGCCAGCATTTGCAGGGTCTCGAAAATCTCTGCAATACTGCGCTGGTTGGTTACTAATACATTCAATCCTTCTTTAATAAGCTTCTGAGCGAGATTAGCCTGAATATCAGAAAAACCAATGACGAGATCGGGTGCCAGGCCTTTGATCTTTTTGACATTGCCGGAAATAAATGCGCTGACTTTGGGTTTTTCCTTGGGTGCCCGCTCGGGCCTGACGGTGTAAGCGCTGATGCCGACAATGCGCTTCTGTTCTCCCAAAAGATACAGCCATTCGCAGGTTTCTTCGGTGAGGCAGACAATACGTTCGCCGCAGGCCATTTTACGACTGGCCGTAGAGAATTTCGAGCGCAAAAGAGCGGGCGGTTTCCAGTCGCTCCGTTTCATCGTCGAGGCGCATAACCAGCCGCGCGTATTGTACCGCGTCGTGGCGCGACATTGCCTGCAGCATGTTCTGCGCAATCGGTATTCGGTGCGTCGGCAGCACATAATCTCTGAAACCGAAACTCGCGAGATAGGCAATCGCCCACGGTTCGCCGGCAATTTCGCCGCAGATCGACAGGGGTCTCTCGCGCGCAAGTTTCTTCAGTTCGGCCGCGATAGCGACAAAGGCGTCTGAGACCAGCGCACGATGGATCGCTTCCGTGTGCTCACGGCGCTCTTGTGCCAGCGAGCTCAGCAGATCGGAGGTGCCGACGTAGAGAAAATCGAGGTTGTTGAGCGAGCGCCGTGCATTGAATACGGCCGCGGCATTTTCGAGCATGCCGCCCAGACGGAAACGTATACCCTTTTTACCGGCGCTGAGCGCAGTAATGATCTGTCGCACCGCCACGAGTTCATGGTATTCAGATAAATACGGGATGAGCACATTGACTGTGCGCTGCGTTTCCTGCGCGGCGCGCAGCAGTGCTGTCAGCTGGCTCTCGAGCATCCTGCGTTCGTGCAATAAGAAGCGAATTCCGCGCAGATCGCGATCGTTTTCAATCGCGGCGTTTTTCAGAAAATTTTTGTCATCGGAAAAATCAAACAGCCGGAATGTGACCTCGAGCTCGGGATGTTCGCCAAGTATGTATTCGTACTGTTTTGTGAGCTGGCGTGTCGACGGCACCTCATGTGCCTCGCTCACCTGGTATTCCGTGCGGTAGAGACCAATACGTTGCCGACCGTCGACCTGGCTTAGCTGCCTGATTTCTGAGACAAAATGCAATGTGCCCGAAAGTTCGCTGCGCTCCCCCGAGCGCATACGCGCAGAGAGAGACCAGCGCGGCGCCGCGTCTGTGTCGCCGCTCTGTATGAAGCGCGCGGCGCGCCGCGGATTCAGGACAATATAACCGATGTCGGCGTCGAGCAGAACATCCACTTCGCGCTTCAAACGGAAAAAACGCGTATCGCCGACCGATACGCAGGGAATGCGCATCGCGCGCAGCATCACCAGTTCGTGCGCGGTTTCGCTCGTCGGTCCGATGACAATGCCGCGTACACCCGCGCGTTTGAGAGCGAGCACTTCGCTAACGGTGAGTTTCTGCGCAGCCACTACGGAAACACCTTCCGGCAGACGCAGCTCCTGCTGCAGGCCGAGAAAGAACAGAATACGGTGCTTCATGTCAGACATGTCTTTGAGAAAATGGCTGTTCTGTCTTTTCCCGTCGAGCGCCGAACGCGGTGCGTCAAAACTGAACTGGCGCGAGACCAGGTTGATGACAGCACCGAGCGAAGCGGCCGCGGTGGCTCCCGTGTCAAAGATGCGGTTCTTGATCTCCCCGAGAAAATAGGGATCTTCAAGCGTCATCAGATGGGATTCGAGCACGTGTATCGCCTCGTCGATGGCGAGAATTTCGCCGGGATTCTGTTTGCGCCGGTCGAGCATCATCCTGCGCTCGCCGTTTAATTGCTGCTGCGCCGATTTAAGCGCGCTCTTAAACTGGCGGTATTCGATGCGCGGGTTGACGGTGGATTTTTCCTCGGCCGCGAAGCGCTCGCGCCGGTATTCCATCATGACGCCGCGGATGCGCCCGGGATAGATCGCTTTGGCGCGGATATGTCTCATTTTCCGATACCGCGCACAGCGCCGTATCGGAAAATACGGTAGCGGCAGCAAGAAAATCCTAAAACAAGAGACATATTCCGGCCGATAGTGAACTATGCCCGGCAAGGCGTCCATTACCTTTTTATTATGCGCTCTGGCGGTGTTCGACAGTGTCGGGGCCGCTTCATGGCGTAACAACAAGGTCGACCACCACGGCAACGCCACAGAGAACTTCAGTTCGAGCGGCCTGAAGCTCTATGTCTCATCGCCCAAGCTGCGTTTTGCACGGAACGAAGATATCGCCTTTAATGTTTCGCTGGTCAACGAAGGCGCATACCCGGTAACCAT
>CAYHJO010000308.1:0-3260 GCA_964356715.1 uncultured Turneriella sp.
ACGCAAGGCAGAACGCCTGCTGAAAAAATACCGCATCGGCGCTGCCCGCAAATAAAAGACTCATCAGTCCGATATTTGTTTACGCACTGGCCCGAATTCCGGTTTGTCAGTTATGGATACCGTAAACGCTAAAGCCAGCCTGGAAAAACTGCGCCAGAATCTGCTCGCTCGCGTCAGCCGCATCGAGGGGCATATCCGCCGCGACGGAGAAGCGATCAATCAGGACAGCGAAGAAGCAGTTGTCGAAAAAGAAAACGACGCAGTGCTCGATGGACTCGACACGCAGGGCCGCAGCGAACTGGCACAGATCGAACACGCTCTCGATCGTATCGCGAAGGGCCAATACCACGTGTGCACGAAATGCGGGGCAACAATTACAGAGCAAAGGCTTGCCGCGCTACCCTACACAACTCTTTGCGTCAAGTGTGCGTGATTTATCTGTAAAATGGGCGACCGGCCTGCTGGCGCTTACGCTGAATCTATCGGCTGTGCACGCTGAAGACCGCTATTGTTTTGAAAATGACGGCTTAAAATTCAAAGACACGGTGCGCTTCCGCGTCTCGGCAAACCGCATCTCGAAAGGGCATTATACACGCACCGCGTACGACGGCAGCGGCGAAAAAACGATGAAATTCACCGGCACCAAAACCGGCACGGTACTAACGATAGAACCAAAAGGTAAGATCGTGTACGAAAAAGCCAAAGGCGAAGACATCGTCATGTGGTCGCTGAAGAAGCAGGTATTGAGTATTCCGATGTATGGAAAGAACTACACTACCGGAAAATACTCGAATTATAACGCTGAATTTACGAAGTGTAAGCCGTAGTTATCGGAAATGCTGATAGGTGGCGTGGGTCTCGATTACAAATACGCATTTGGAGACCTATTGCATTGGCGAATTACCGGGATGGTATTTCCTTCGAAATCCGGCAGCTATACTTCAACATTTTACAACGCAGGCACCGATCTGCAGTTCAATGAATTCCAGGTCGTTATGATACACAGGATATTCATGCAGGCATAAATCTTGGTTTTGAGATCGTATTAGCCTCGCGTGCCCGGTAACCGGCGAGCTGAGCACGCACGAGATAAACGGCCGATTTTTTTGAGCGATCGGCTATGGTTTGTCCGCAGCTTCGTCGTCTTCTTCCGCCGCATCGGCGCGCGTCAGCGCCGGCAGCATCATCTTACGCGTGATTTCCGCGCGCCGGTCGCTCTGAAACAGCGTCAGCAGATATGGCACGATCGACGAGGTTCCTTCGACCTCGGCGTCTTTATCCATCTGGCGCATGACATCGATGATGTCGAAATCGCGCCAGTTCTGCATCATTTCCTGCGCTTTAACCGGCGGCATATTGCGCACTTTCTCGGCGAGATCCTTCACCTTTTTCTGCCGGTCTTCCCACTCTTTCTGCACGGTGACGAACTTTTCCTTTTCGGCTTTCAGCGCCTTGCGCATCTCGTCGAGCTCGCGTTTCTGGTCTTCGCTGCCGGTCTCGCGGCCTTTGATTTCACCCTCGCGCTTCGCTAACAGTTCTTCGCGTTCGACCAGGCGTTGCTCCCATTTCTGGAACTCGACCTTCTCGACTTCCGTCGGGAAATCCTTATCTTCGATGCGCAGCGGATTCTTTGGTGCCAGAAACGGCAGAATATCTGCCGCGCGCACGATACCCGTTGCATCGAGGGCGTAGAAAATGCCACCCGTAAAGACAAGTATCAGTAAAAGTAAAAACAGGATAAATCGTTTCTGGTTCATGTCACTCTCCTATCGTGCACGACGCATTCCGGCCTGGCGGTCGCGCTTCTATTCCCTGCAGCAATTGCCGGCTGCGCATTACGCAAATACCTACATCATCGATATTGCGCACAAGGCAGGATATATTTTTTTTCAGTACCTTCAGGTTCTGCCATACATCCTGCGCCTGATAGCGGATGCGGGTAAATGCCTTCTTTACTTTGATCGGATAGTTCATGCCTGGTGCTCCTGTGTTTCGCGGTGCGCAGTATGCAGCGCCTGGTTCTGCTGCCTGCCCCTCGCCTGATTAAATTCATCCATAAATGACATTTCTTCTTTCTCTGCGGCCATCTTGTGGTCTGTCCATTTTTTTTCCCGCAGGATTTCAATGACGCGACGGTCTTTACGCGCCGTGTTGTAAGCATTGCGCTTTTCAGCCAGCTCGGGCTCGAGCGCTGCAATGTGCATCGTCGCAGTGTCTTTTCTCAGGCGCAGTGCGCCAAGATACTCATACATATCGCGCATTTGGTCAATGGGCACGCTTTGCCGCACAAACTGACTGCGCTGCGACTGCAGCATTTCATTGTAGTTCTGGTCAAATGCCTGCTGTTGCTCGCGGAACACGTTCACCTTCTGCATGACTTTCGCGAGTTCGCCCAGCTTTGCCTGCTCTTTTACTTTTTTCACTTTAAGATAGCTTTCGAGCCCGAATTTGAACTTTTTCATCTACCGGCTCCACGCTGTGGCACGCCCGCACGCGCCCGGGCAGATTGCATAACTTCACGCAACTGCCGGCGAGTGTCTTCGAACGATACCTGTTCGTCGGGTGACTGGCGTAAAAACCTGCGCATCGGCTCACGCAGAAGGATTGCATTGTCGATCACCGGGTCGGCACCACGCGCATACGCGCCGAGGTTAATGGTTTCTTCGTTCTCTTTATACGCCGTGTAGATTTCACGAAAATCCTGCGCCTGTTTGAGCTGCTCCTTATCGATCACATTGGGCATCGTACGGCTGATCGATTCGGCAATATCGATCGCGGGATACTGGTTCTGTGAATTGAGGCGACGCGACAGCACAATGTGGCCGTCGAGCACGCCGCGTGCGGTATCGGCAATCGGCTCGTTCATGTCGTCGCCTTCGACGAGCACAGTATAGATGCCGGTGATGCTGCCCTTCTCGCTCGTACCCGCACGCTCCATGAGGCCGGGGATCATCGAGAAAACCGACGGCGGATAACCGCGCGTCGTCGCGGGTTCGCCGCGCGACAGACCGATCTCGCGCTGCGCGTGCGCAAGGCGCGTCACGGAATCCATCATCAAAAGAACATTTTTGCCCTGATCGCGGAAATATTCGGCGATGGTGGTGGCGAGAAAACCCGCGCGTACTCGGTTCATCGGCGATTCGGAGGCAATCGAAGCGACCACCACGGACTTTTTGCGCCCGCTTTCGCCGAGCTGCTCCTGGATAAACTCCGAAACCTCGCGGCCCCGCTCGCCGATGAGTGCAATCACGTTCACATCG
>CAYHJO010000309.1:0-3238 GCA_964356715.1 uncultured Turneriella sp.
CGATGGAAGAATCGGGTGTGCAGTACATCGTCGAAAACGACGGCGCGGCGTTCTACGGCCCCAAGATGGATTTCCAGATCAAGAGCTCGATCGGGCGCGAATTCACTTCGTCGACCTGCCAGCTCGATCTTTTCATGCCGATGAAATTCGATCTTAAGTACATCGATAAAGACGGCGCGCAGAAACGCCCGGTGTGCATACACCGCTCTCCGCTCGGCACGCACGAACGTTTTGTCGGCTTTCTGATCGAACACTTTGCCGGCGCTTTTCCGGTGTGGCTGGCTCCCGAGCAGGTGCGCATTCTCCCCGTGAATGACGCGCACATGGAATACACGCAGAAGCTTTCGCAGACGCTGCGCGATGCCGGCATTCGCGTGCACATCGAAGAGCCCGAAGAAAGCCTGGGCAAGCGCATTCGCACGGCAGAAAAATTAAAGGTTCCTTTTATGCTGGTTGTCGGCGACAAAGAAGTTTCAGGCGGATTGATCAATGCGCGGAATTATTTTACCGGAGAGCAGAAGGAATACTCTCAGGCGGAGTTTCTGGCGACAGTACAGGAAGAAATCCGCACGAAGAAGATTACGGAGATAGTCAAAAAAGCCTGATGCACGGGGTGAGTTGGACATAAAAGACATCATTCGCCAGCACAAGCTGCCCGACCACGAACCGTGCCGCGCGATCATCGACGAATTGCGGCGTTCGCACATGGCTTCGATAACGCAGAATCTGAAGCTGTTGAGCTATTTTGAACTCGGCAAATCGCTGCACTCGTCGGCAAAGCTCAGCGATGTGTTCGAAGATGTCATCACGCAGATCAGGTTGATCACCAAGGCACAGCGCGGATTCATCGTGCTGCACCAGGCAAACAAAAACCATGAACAGCTGGTTTTTACCACAAACAGGCAAAATAGAATTCGTGAGTACAAATTAACCGCTCAGCGTGCACCCCGGTTTCTGGCGCTGACCGAAGGGATGCATCCGGTAATACGTTCCTTTGAAAATATGAAACGTATCTGGGATAATACGCCGCAGATCGCAGATTCAGAAGCGCATGCCAAAACGCTCGTCCTGATCTGCCCGATCATTGTGCGCAAAAAACGTCTGGGTGATTTTTTGCTTTTTGGCGACCGCTTTCTCGACATATTCGGGCAGAATGACATCTATCTGTTTTTCGGTTTTGCCGAACAGCTGGGCCATGCAATACTCAACAGCCAGTATTACCAGTGGTCGTTCAAAGATTCGCTGACGGGACTCTATGTGCGGCGACAGCTCGACGAGAAATTTGCGCAACTCGTCGAAGAGTTTCAGCTGAAAAGGCGTACTTTCAGCCTGCTGCTGATCGATTTCGATTATTTTAAGCAGGTGAACGACGAATTTGGCCACAATGCCGGCGATCAGGTATTGCGGGATTTTTCCACGTTCCTGATCAGCCACCTGCGCGATAAAGATATTCCGATCCGTTACGGCGGCGAAGAATTTGCCGTGTTGCTGCCCGACGCCACGGCCGCCGCTGCGCGTAAAGTTGCAGACCGGGTATCCGCCGGGCTCACCGAATTTCATTTCGTCACAGGCAAACTGCACACGGTATCGCAGGGTATTGCGGAATATAATGGTGAACTAAATCTCGACGATTTTGTCGCGCGCGCCGACAAGGCGCTCTATGAAGCCAAAACCGGCGGGCGCAATCGGATTGTGATGGCGGACTGATCGTCAGAAGTCCTGAATTTTTGACGCATCAATAAAGAACCGGAGATTATTCTGAACAAAAACCTGAAATTTACCCCTGAAGAACTCGACCATTTCTATGAACTGCTGGATGAGAGCCTGACCGCATACGATTGCGGCAAACTCTGCTCGCCGGCCAATAACGGTGAGCCATTGTGCTGCAGCGTCGAGAACGCTGTACCGATGCTTTACCGCGAAGAGTTTGCTTATCTCTCGAGGCGCACCGAGCTCTGGCACCGCTGGAAGCCGAAAACCCCGGTGGATAAGAAACAGAAGAAAGAAGACGAGACGCGCATTCTGATCTTCTGCGAATGCAAAGGCGTCGCGCATTGCGAGCGCGAAAACCGCTCGATCTGCTGCCGTACATTTCCTCTGGAACCGTATTTTGATACTGCAGGTCAGTTTGTCGGACTCATTTTTATGCGCGAATTCCGCAACAAATGCCCGCTGATGAAGCGCCTGCCCGATATCCGCCAGAATGTGATCGATAAGCACTACAAATTCTGGGAACTCATGCTTGCTAAAAAAGGCGATGAACTCGAACTCTATAAATCCACCTCGCGCGGCTGGCGCATTTCGGCGACCAAGCGCGGAGTAAAACTGCCAATACTGCGCCCCAGCCATTTGAAATAGACAACAGCATAAGGGAATTTGAACCGCTCCTGCGGACTTTGCCGAATGTCAGAACTCACCTTAGCTGAACGCATTGCGCACGCGCCGGACAGTTTCGGCGTTTACCAGTGGCTCGAAAACGAAGACGATAAAACCCCGCTCTACGTCGGCAAAGCCAAAAATCTGCGAGCACGCCTCAGGCAATATCTTGCGTCCGACGACCTCAAGACCAGCTTTCTCATGCGTCGCGCGAAGCACATCCGCTGGATCGCCACCGAAAACGAAACCGAAGCGCTGCTGCTCGAGAACAACCTCATCAAAAAATTCCGGCCGGTCTATAACGTTCGGCTCAAAGACGACAAACAGTATCCCTATATCTGTATTTCGATGAGCGAGCCTTTTCCGCGCATTTATCTGACACGCCGGCGCCTGCCGGGAAATCTGTATTTCGGGCCTTTTTCGAAGGCGCAGGTGGCGCGTGAAAAAATCCAGCTCGCTCTTGATCTGTTTCCGCTGCGCCGCCGCCCGCTCAAACTGCCGCTGGCGAAACCCGCAAAGCCCTGTTTGAACTACCATCTGAAAAAATGCCTCGCACCCTGCGCAGAAAAGATCAGTCGCGAAAACTATGCGAAGATCGTGCAGCAGGTGGTGGATTTCATATCGGGCACCGACGACGACGTGCGCCGGCAGGTCGAAAGCAAAATGCAGGCGCTATCTGCGGAAATGAAATTCGAAGAGGCGGCAAAACTGCGCGATGCACTCGGCTATTTCAGCGAACGCAATATCCGGCCGCAGGTAGAGATGCGCGACGTGACGGTGGATTTTGACATTGTAGGGGTTTATTCGGCAGAATACGGCAAACTCAAAACGGAGCTTTCGTTACGGGATGAAGATCTTTGTA
>CAYHJO010000310.1:0-3207 GCA_964356715.1 uncultured Turneriella sp.
TTTTCCCTGCCGCACCATGCGTTTGATAAACGCGCGGCCACCGTCGGAGCAGGCGACGATGCTGCCGTCAGGGCCATCCATCCGCCTCTCAAATAGCACCAGATCGCCGTCCTGAATGCGCGGCTCCATCGAGTCGCCGTGCGCCCTTACGAAGAAGGGATTTTGCAGGTTCACACCCAGAAACTGCGGCGGCAGCTCGAGCCGCTCTTCGACATCCCCCGACAGAATTGTGCCCGACGGGCCACAGCGCGCGAGGCCATAGAGGTTGACCAAAAACAGCCCCGACTCTTCGGGCGGCTGCCTGACGCGGTAATCAGCCGGGTTCATCGGGTTGCGTTCGATATAGCCCTTTTTCTCGAGCTGCTGCAGGTGAAAGAACACCAGGCTTGGGGTTGAGAGGTTGAGACTGTCTTGCAGCTCGCGGATCGTATAGCCTTCGCCTGAGAGTTTGGTCAACAGCTTCAGCAATTGTTTTTGTGTGGGATGGAGTTTTTTCATGTGTTTTTTCTTAGGGATTCAGGGTGTTTTAGTTTTAATAGAACAAAAATAGAACATAGTGCTTGCTTTTCTATTCTTGTTCTATAGATTGTCCGTAAAGTAAAAAACGGTTATTCCTGAGTGGTAGCAAAGCTACCACTCAGGAATAACTAAACTCCCCTCCCTTTAGGGAGGGGACGGGGGAGGGGAAAAACGATTTGGCATCAGACAACGAATTTCAGCACAGGGGTAAATCCTACTCCCGGCCTTTCGCTCGGCGATGCGTACAAGCTGTGGAACTACCGCGGTGACGCGCGTTCGGTCGCCTATATGACCGGCACCGGGGCGAGTTTTGCGCTGTCGCAGATCTGGCAGACGCGCATGGCTTTAGACGGCATCAAAACGCACACCATCGACTGTGCGATACGCTTCAATACCTACGCGATCAGCGACGAGTGCCTGCGCCTGCAGGTGCCCCCCGAGACGATCGCCGGCAGCATCACTGTCACCCGCGCATTCACACCATACCAGATTCTCGACGCCGTGCAGGAGCTCAAAAAAAATGAAGTCGTCTTCGTTCTTGCGCCGGCGAAACAGTTTTTTGACGGCGATGTTGCCTTCGACGAGGGGCTGTTTTTACTCCAGAAGCTGGTAAGGTTTTTCGCCGATGCGCATGAACGCGGCGTGGCTCTCTTCGTCGTCGAAAGGCCGTCATACGCCGCGCCCGCGTTCAGCACATTTCTTTCAGACATAAAGCCTCTCACCGACCGCAGTCGGTGGGAGCTTTACCGTCTGCCGGGCGACGACGCGTATAAGTTAAAACACCTGACGCATGGCCGCCTCGCGCGCGAGATCACGAGCCTGCCGGCACCCAAACCCGTCGAAGCTACCAGGCGCACGCGTATGCACCGCTCGCAGACACAGACCTCACAGATGGAGTTTGCATTTACATAATTGGGCGAGTGAGTGAGGGGCGTAGCCCCTCACTCACTCGCCATTACAAAAGGAGGATGTATGAAGAATAAAAAAATCCGCACTGAAACCGGGGAAGAGCTGCACCGCCGTCTGCTGCGCATTTCTCTCTGGGATTCTCTGAATAAAGACCGCAAACAGCCGATTTCATTCGCGTTCAAAGCCAAGGCCAGCGATGTCATCAACCGCGCGCTGGCAGTAGAGTATCTGAGCCGTATGCAAGAACGTCAGGGCTGATATGGGCCGCACCGTCGTCCCGTATTCTCTGGTCATCGAGCAGGTGCTGCGCCGCTTCGATAACTACCGCCGCACGCTGCGACGTGAGGATCGCAAAGCCTTCGACGAACTCATGCGCGTCGCAAAAATGCAGGTGCAGGCTGGCGTTATGGCGCAGCACCCCAATGCATTCGATTCGATGAGCATGGCGATGCTGGTGCAGTTGAAACGGGAAATAGAAGAGATAAAGACAGAAATAAAAAACAGAGGGAACATGTATGGAGAGCAGGAAAGGGAAAAAGATTAAGACCAGTGTCTGCCTGCCGGCGAAGGTGCTGGCTGCCTATAAAAAATACTGCCGGGCTGTCTATCGGTGTTCGGAGCAGATGTTTATCTCGGCGATGGCTGCCAGCCCGCGGCGCGACAAGGCGCGGTCGTATAACCGTAGTCAGGATCAGTTTGAGATTGTGCAGGTGTATTGGCCGGTGGAAGTTTATAATAAATTGCATACGGTTGCCGCGGCGCTCAGGGTGAGTGTGTCGTATCTCGTGTATTCGATGCTCATGGAGATGGCGTCGCAACCGGCAGAGAAGCCTAAAAGAAATTTAAGTAACTATGTCATGATCGTTCGCTCATGGACAGAAAATACCCTGCACATTGAAGAAATCATCCGCATAGAAGACGATCCACCCTCAGAAACACCACTCGCTGCCTGATGCACCGTGCTCAGCCCCGTCTTTACGTTCGAGGGCTTTCTACTCGACGCCTACAACGTCGACAATGAAATCTATCTCTGGCTGATCGACGACGCAAAGCGCATTTTTCTCGCCGTCGACAACGTGCACCCCGTCATCTATGCGCACGGCAACACGAGCATCCTCCACAAACTTTCCGAACGCCTGCGGCAAATGGGTGTGCTCGCAGCCACGCCGCGCTTTGAGCCCAAAATCCTTTTTTACCCAAACCGCGTCGTCGATGCGCTGCGCCTCGAAATCGCACACTCGTCGGTGCTGCCCGGCATCAAGCGTAAACTTTTCACTCTTTATAACAAGTTCGATATCTACCATTCGGATATAGATCCGGTCACCAGCTATTTCAGCGGTCACAAACTCTATCCCCTTGCTCCTGTGCGGGTGCATACGCGCATTCTGCGGCGGGCAAACCGTGTGATGAGTATTGAGGCCACCGAGTCGCAGCGCAGTTTCGAATATCGTTTTCCCGAACTGCGCATTTTACACATGGCGCTCGGGCACGGCCACCGGCTGGGCATGGGGTCGCATAATCCGCTGCAACTGCAGATTGCCGGCCGCAGATACATTCTGGCAGAAAAAAAACGCGAAGACTATGTCCATAAAATCAACCAAATCATGCGGATGGAAAATCCGGATTGTATTCTGTCATCGTTTGGCGATCAGGTAATTTTTCCTTATCTCTTTGCCACGGCGCAGGAATTCGGACTCACGCTCGAGCTCGACCGCGATCTGACGACGCAGATCGCGCGCACGATCAAGCGCAAGGGTTCGAGCTTCAATACGTACGGCA
>CAYHJO010000311.1:0-3203 GCA_964356715.1 uncultured Turneriella sp.
GCCGTCAGAGCCACCGATCTGCCTTTTCCCGTACGTGTCGTCGGCATAACTTTCATAATCGACATGGTTATAACCGGATGTCGCCCAGATATGCGTCATCTGCACGATATCACCGTCGTAATGGTGTGCAAGCGTGTAATAGAGAATCTGGTCGCCCGTGACGTTATAATAGCGGCTAACGATCGGGGTGGTCTGCAGGCTGTGGTTGCGGCTGGCGAGGCCTTCGAGCCAACCCTCGTTATAATAGAATGTCGCGGGATTATACGCGGGTTCCCAGATTGACCAGTCTTCGTTGCTGATGAAAAAGCTGCCGAATTCGCGGCCGGCACCCGGGTCAGTATTCGGTATCTGGAAAGTGCCTCCCACCTGTGAACCGCGGTCGGGGCACATGCCGATGACGGCCGTGTCACTGTAGCAGTTGTAGTTCGTGCCATCGTCAGAGCCCAGCTGTTTGCTGCCGCTCGGGCTGCCGAGCGGAGTGGTCGATCCGTTCTGCTGGTAGTCGACGATCGGATTTGTCTGCATCGGCGTTGCTGCGGTGGTCCATTCGGCGCAATTCGCATGGGTACAGCCCGGTATATTGATCGTGAAAGACGAAGAGCCGAAACCCGTCGCAATCAGCGAGTCGATGCTGCCGAATTCTGAAAATCCGTACGTCGCGTTGTACGCATAACCGTCGATTTTGTTATAATTATTGGTCACAAGAGTGTCGCCACTGGAGTCGGTGAACTTCAGATTGATGAAGTGCGTATATGTCGTGATATTGTTGCCAAAGGCATTCCAGCTGAAAAAAAACAGGTGGTCGATAAAATTATCCTGCAGAAAGTCAATCTTGACGCCACCGACCCGGTGGATACCAATCGCTCCGCACTGCACGTTGTCGCCGCGCGCCATTTCGGCCGGGCTGTAATTGATATTGACGCAGGTGCCCGTGTAGCGCCCGCCCGCTTTGGCTTTGAGGTAATCTGCAGCCCAGCGCATCTGGTTTGTACCCTGAAACTCCATGTAGAGGAATGATTCTTCGGGCAGGTTTTTGTGCACGTCGACGGTATATGCCGACAGCGCGCCGCCGGTGGCGCAGATCATGGGCAACGCGAGGAAAAAATTCGTAACGCTACCGCGCATCGTGCACCTGGAGATCGATCTTCCCATTTTGCACCGGTAACTTCACCGCCGGATTCATTCCCTCGTTGTAAAGCATCACGCCGGCGAATGAACCCGTAATCTGCGTGATTTTTCCGCCATTGACCACCGGCGTCAGGCGCAAAACAAAAGAAGTATCCCTGAACTTCTCTTCGCGCATAATGCCATCGCCGGTCGCGATACGCTCTTCGCGCGACTTATTCACCCAGGTCGGACCATGCTTTGAATATTTAACGCGTACTTTTTTGCGTTTATGCCGGTGCTGGTGCATCTTTTTCACGCACTGCTCGGAAAAACCATGGCGGCATTCGGCAAGGCGGTCTTGCGGTCGGTCGTGCGGGTCGTCTTCGAGTTCGTCGGTAGCGATCTCTTCTTTTTTGACGTATTGCATGAAGCTGTCGCGCGCGAGCGTGAGCTGCGGTACAAAGCTGTAAATGCCCTTGCTGTTTAAGATCACCGCTGAAACCAGGTGAAAATCCGCCGTGAGTTCGAGTGGTGCTCCGGAGAGCGCTCCCGCTGGAATTTCGGCCGTGATCGCAATCTGTGCCTTACTCTGCACGTCGCGCACTGCCATAATCAGCTGCGTACGTCCTTTGACAGTGTTGAGTACCGCCTGACCGCCCTGCAGCTGGTATTGGCGACCCGCCAGAGTGAAGCCCATACCGGCTTCCGCCGTGGCTGCATAGAATAGCCCTGAGAATATAAGTATGGCCACAAACCGCATAGCTATCCATATAGTAATACGTGAAGGAGCAGGAGGGGGGCCAGTTTAATAGTGAACAATTGTTCTCCATTTTTGACGCTACCAGCCCGTATTGGCCGCGTTCGGTGACATGCTGGCGGAGCTGAAGTTCTTCCACGCGGATTTTCCGGCATTGCGCACTGCACCGGTATCCGCGGCAGAACGGCTGATACCCGAGCTGGAGTTGCTGCACAGGTAGCTGGCGTTTTCAGTGCTGTTTGCATCAGCCGCAACGCAGATGCCGGTGAGCTGTGTCACGGCATCATTCAGCCCAAAGACTGGGCGCTGCGGGATCGGCCAGAAGGATTGCAGATTGTCAAAGACATGCAGCAGCGCGCCGCTCACCATACCCTTCGTAATGCTGCCGTCGCGGTCGCTGTAATACATCGCGTCCTGTATGCCCTTGTACGACAGATTGCACTCCGCCTTGGACGTATCGACTGAATCGTTTTCACCCGTTGCGCAGTAGGTAAGAATAAATAAACCGTCGGTGCCGTCGAAGCCTGTCGTGTCGCGCAGCTGTATTGCCATGGGGAAAGTCAGAGTGGGCGACGTGCGGTCGCCCTGTGCGAGCACCGCCTGCGCCACGCCGACAGACAGAATGCTGCCGGCCGGAGCATACATATCGTTGAATTCATAGATAAGCCGCAGTTCGGATTGATTGTAGTAGAAGAGTTTTAATCCGCGCGTGCTGCCGGCTGCGGTAATTTTGATCTCCGCCCAGTCCTTACTGTTGAAAAGGCCGGCAGGACAATTCTGCACGCAGACTTCGTTGAGAATGGCTGTGGCGAATGCGCCCGCGGGGCCGTTGACATAGAGGGTGCTCGCGCTGGCCGTACGGTTGCCGGAATCGACGCAACTTGCCTGCGGGGCGACGAGGTAGCGGCAGGTGGGCGAAGTCATCAGATTGCTACTCAGTGTTACCAGCACCTGCGACGAATCGCTGCCGGCAGTGATTGCAGATACCGTGGGCGCGCCGCAGGCGCCGGAAGCCAGCGTCACTGAAAATTTCCCCGTCGCCCCAATGCAGTTATTGCCACCCGTGGTCATGTTGCTGTCAAAGGTGACTTTAATCTCGCTGCTCGAAACTGCTTCGACCGCGCGAATTGTCGGATTTGCTTCTGCCGGGTAGACATATCCCGCTGAAGAATAACTGCCCGCAGCCTTTGTCAGACAGCCATCGAAAGATGTGGAACCGTTTGAATCTTGTCTGCTGATGCAGCTATAGGTCTGCGTCGTGGGGTGAGTAAACCAGGCCGCCGCTGATTTGCCTGACGTGACTGTGCAGCTGGGCGTGGTTGTCGGTGGCCATGGCCCC
>CAYHJO010000312.1:0-3062 GCA_964356715.1 uncultured Turneriella sp.
AAAAACACCGAAAAGCGTTGTTGCCGCCCAAATTGAATCGGTTTGCATGAAATATCTGCTCGATACCTGCGCCGTCAGTGATTTTGTGAAGGGAAACCCAAAGACCCTCGACAAAGTCAAATCGCTGCCGCCCATTGACCTTGCTATTTCATCAGTAACCGAAATGGAAATCAAGTTTGGTCTCGCTTTGAACCAGAAAACGGCGCAAAAGATCCAACCGATGCTGATGGATTTGCTCTCGGTCATATCTATCATTCCGTTTGGCAGCAAAGAAGCCGGTATCTCCGGCAAACTTCGGGCCGAATTGCAACGAAAAGGTAAACCTGTTGGCGCCTACGATCTGCTGATTGCGGGTACGGCGATTGCGCATCGTCTTAAACTGGTGACCTCTAACGTGCGGGAATTTCGCCAGATCCGACAGCTGGCTGTGGAAAACTGGCGCGGCTAGTCTCTTGTCATTGTGGAAGGCTAATGCCCGCTGCCAGTATCGACTAACAAAAACTTGTCACCCGCTTTCGCGATGAGTATTCTGCATTCGTTACGGGTATGCTCGAAAACTTCCACCCCGCCGTCGCCCGCTGGTTTGAAGCTACCCTTGGCGAACCCACGCCCATTCAGCTCGAAGCATGGAAGGCTCTCTCTGCTGAAGGAGGGCTCGCGCGTGGATGCCATCCATGGCAGCGCGAGCCTGGTGGCGTCCAGGCCCCATCGCACGCACTCATCAGCGCGCCTACGGGTGAGGGTAAGACGCTCGCCGGATTTCTTGCCATCATCGACCAACTCGTCAAGCGCGCGGTAGCCGGAGAAAATATCCGCGCCGCGCGCATTCTCTACATATCGCCACTTAAGGCGCTTTCGAACGACATCGAAAAAAACCTGCAGCTGCCGCTCAGGGGGATCCAGAACGAGCTAAAGAGAGAAGGCATCGAAATCGACGAGATCCATGCGATGGTGCGCACCGGCGACAGCACATCGTCTGAACGCGCCAAGCTTGTGCGCCTGAAGCCCCAAATTGTCGTCACCACGCCAGAGTCTCTCTATCTTTTGCTTACCAGCGCATCGGGCCGCGAACTGCTTTCAACGATTGAAACTGTGATCGTCGATGAAATCCACGCGCTCGTCTCGAACCGCCGCGGTGCACATCTGGCGATGTCGCTCGAACGCCTTGAAGCCATTCGCCGTGATGCAGCCAGAGAGAAGGGGGGGCTATCCTTTTACCAGCGGGCGCAACGCATCGGCATTTCGGCGACCGTGCGCCCACTCGAACGCGTGGCTCAGTACCTGGTGGGCAATGAACCGATTGCACTCTGCTCTGACAAAAAACAGCGGCCTTTCGACATACGCATGCTCTTGCCGACCGCAGGCTTAAGCGCGGTCATGAGCGGCGAGAACTGGGATGAGGTCTACCAGCGCCTCGCCGAAGAAATTAAGACGCGGCGCACGACGCTGATCTTTGTCAACAACCGCCGGCTATGCGAACGTTTGGCGCGCCATCTCAGTGAACTTCTCGGGCAAAACCTGGTCGCCTCACACCACGGCTCACTGTCGCATGCGCAGCGCCACCGCGCAGAGCAGATGCTTAAGGCGGGAGAACTCAAGGTGATGATTGCCACTTCGTCGCTCGAACTCGGTCTCGACATCGGCTCGATCGATCTTGTGGTGCAGATCTCTTCACCGCGTTCGATCCATGCCTTCATCCAGCGGGTAGGGCGTTCAGAGCATAACAAGCACGGCACGTCGCGGGCGCTGCTGATTCCTCTTTCGCGCGACGATCTGGTCGAATGTGTGGCGCTCATCCGGTCATTGCGCGCAGGTGAACTCGAAGAGGTGACTCTCTGCGCGCCGGCGCTCGATGTACTCGCGCAGCAGATCATCGCCGAGGTGTCTTTGCGCGACTATTCTGTCGAAGAATTGTTTGGGGTGTTCGCCGGCGCCTATGTCTACCGCAACCTCAGTCTCGAAAAATTCCGGCAGCTGTTGCAGATGCTGAACGATGGTTATTCGCTGCGCTTCGGCCGCAAGGCGCGTTATATTTTTTACGACAAGACCTCAGACGAGCTGCACGCGCGCCCCGGCACACGAATCTACGCCTCACTGAACGGCGGTGCGATTCCTGAGAATTTTGAGTACGAGGTCGTTGAAGAAAAAGAACAGACATTTGTCGGCACAGTCCACGAAGACTTTGCGATCGAGTCGATTCAGGGCGATGTGTTCCAGCTTGGCAACCGCATGTGGCAGATTTTGAGCGTGCGCGGTAACCGCGTGTCGGTGTTTCATGCGCCTGACAAACACCCGACGATCCCGTTCTGGATTGTCGATGTGCCAGGGCGCAGCGATGCGTTAAGTTCGGCTGTTTCTTCTTTGAATCGGGCTTTTTTGGCTGCGCCGGATGTAGACCGTTTTGTTGCTGTGGCACAGGCCGAAACAGGCCTCGCCGAGGCCGAAATCCGCTCTGCCGCAGAATACCTCAGGGAAAGCCAAAACCAGCTCAAGGCGCTGCCGACGCATAACACGATCATTCTCGAACGCTTTTTTGACGAAGTAAAAAACTGCCATATTGTGCTGCACTCACCATTCGGCACGCAGATCAACCGCGCCTGGGGTCTGGCGCTCAGAAAGCGCTTCTGCCGGCAATTTAACTTTGAACTGCAGGCGGCGGCGAACGACAACGCGATTATTCTTTCGCTCAGCCATACGCACAGCTTCATTCTCGAAGAAGTTTTTACTTATCTGTCGTCGAAGTCTGCGCGCGACGTGCTGACTCAGGCACTGCTCGACGCTCCGGTGTTCGAAATCCGCTGGCGGTGGAACGCCTCGCGCGCGCTGGCGATCTTGCGCCGCAATTCGCGTGGCAAGACTCCCGCGCAGTGGCAGAAGTCGAATGCACAAGATCTGATCGCACTGCTGTTTCCCGACCAGATTGCCTGCGCTGAAAATCTGAACGGGCCGCGCGAAATTCCTGACCATCCACTGGTCGAGCAGACAATGTACGACTGCCTCAACGAAGCGATGGATGTCGAAGGTTTTCTGCACGTGCTGAAAGGAATCGAAAGTGGCGAGAT
>CAYHJO010000313.1:0-3042 GCA_964356715.1 uncultured Turneriella sp.
CGCGCGCGAATGAGTTCGATATAGCGGTTGGCGTTCATGCCGAGCGTGCTGGTGCCGCCAAAAATTGTGCCGGGGTTGACGATGGTCGCCGGCAGACCCGATCTTTTAACGAGGTCGATTACAAGATTTTCCGCTTCGTGCTTGGTCTCCATATAACTCACATCGAGCGGCCCCCAGTTATACGGAGTGGTCTCGTCGCCGATATCGCGCTCTGTCGCCACAAAACCGCAGGTGTTAATCGTGCTGGTATACACAATCTTCCTTACATTGTGCTTCATTGCGGCGAGCATTACGTTGCGCGTACCCTCAACGTTGACCTGCCGCTGCCAGGCGCGTTTGCCTTTCCAGAAACCGACGATTGCAGCCACGTGAAAGACGCAATCCACGCCTTTGATGGCGCGATCGACGCTGTCATCGGAAAGAATATCGCCTTCGATGTACTCGCAGGCGAGATCACCTTTGCGCACATCGAGCACGCGCACTTTGTGGCCGTCATGCTGCAGCCGTTCGGCCAAAGCGCGTCCGAGGTACCCCGTGCCGCCCGTGACAAGAATGCGCATTACCAGCGCCACTCCGCGAGCGGCACAGGTCTGCTCAGCAGGTAACCCTGGTAGCCGTCGCAGCCAAACTGACTCAGGATTTCATATTCCGGCTGGTGCTCGATGCCCTCCGCGACAACATTAAGTTCGAGTGCTTTCGCCATCTGTATGATTGCGCGGGCGACTTCACGTTCACGGCCGGTCGTGACAATACCCTGAATGAAGGATTTGTCAATCTTCAGGCAGTGAAACGGGAAACGCGTCAGGTAATTGAGCGACGAGTAGCCGGTGCCAAAATCGTCGAGAGCCAGCCGCACGCCCAGCGCGTGCAGGCCGTCGAGTATGTATACGGTTTCGAGCGCACTGTCGAGAAATACCGATTCGGTGATTTCGAGCTGCAGGCGGCGCGGCGGTATTTTTGCATGCTCCAACGCGGCCGCGATAGTTTTAATAAGACCGCGATTTTGAAAGTGCACTGGCGACAGGTTCACCGAAATATAAAAATCGGCGCGCGAAGCCGCAAGCTTTTCGAGCGACGCCAGGGCCGTGGTCAGGACAAAATCGGCAATCGGTGGCAGCATGCCGCCGTTTTCCGCGATCGGAATAAATTCATCGGGACCGATGTTGCCGAGTTCGCTGTGGCTCCAGCGCAACAGTGCTTCACAGCCGATGACTTTGTTATCTTTAAAATTGGCGATCGGTTGGTACGCGAGACTGAATTCTCCCCGCGCCAGCGCCCCGCTGAGCAGGTGTTCGAGTTTGAGGCGACGCACTGTGCTGGTGTTGAGTTCCTCGTTAAAAAACCGCGATTGTCCTTTGCCCTTTTTTTTGGCCTTGTACAGTGCCACATCTGCGTTCTTCATGAGTTGGTCGAGATCACGCCCGTGGTCGGGAAAAAATGCGATACCGATGCTAGTGGAAATGGTAATTTCCTGTTCGTCGATCAAAAAGGGTTGCGCGAGCGCGCCGTGTATTTTTGCGGCAAATTCTTCGGCGTCGCGGGGCGACGCAAGCCTTGCCTGCAGCACGGCGAATTCATCGCCGCCAATGCGTGCGACGCGGTCTTTTTCGGCGATATTGCCGATGCGGTCTGCGACCAGGCGCAGCAGTTCGTCACCGAAAGCGTGGCCGTAGAAGTCGTTGATATTTTTGAAATTGTCCCGGTCGAGAAACAGGAACGCAAACTTGTGGTTTTCGGCCTGTGCGGCCCGCGTTTCTTCTTCGACCAGCCGCCTGAGCAGTAGCCGGTTGGCCAGACCGGTGAGAGCATCGTGGTTGGCCTGCCCGATCAGTTGTTGCTCGTACATTTTTTCTTTGGTTACGTCTTCAGTGATGCCGAGAATGCCCGTAAATTTGCCGGTCGTATCGAGAAGCGGCGCAAAGACCAGCTGCATGTACATCAACCCCTGACCGAAATCAAGATCCAGCACGCAGTGCACGGTTGCGAGATTTGCGCGCACATCTTCTAAAATTGGCTGCACGCGCTGAGCCACCATGGGTGGAAGAATTTCGTGCGAGGTTTTTCCGACTCCCTGTGAAAGCGGAACCCCGGACAGAACTTCACCGGCAGGGTTATAATAGACATAGCGCAAATCTGCATCGAAGACGCCCATTGCGTAAGGCAGGTGTTCGAGAATTAACAGCAGCTGCTCACGGCTGAGCCGCGCAAGCGCTTCTGCTTTTTCCGTCGCCAAAGTCATCTACAGTCAGCGCACAACTTCACAGCCAGTATGTAAAGCGTGTTTCGCCGCATATTTGGCGTATAAGACGCGCCTGCAGATGAGTGAGCGGCTATCTGCGCTCAGCAACTGTGTGACCGCAGATAGCTTATTTTTTTGCCAGCGTGCCGACGAGTTTGCCGACTGTGACAAAATCACCCGACATCGAATTGTAGCCGCCGTCGGGACGCTGGTAATTGCCCTGAATTGCCTGCGCTACGACTCCCGTCACGCGCCCTGTTCCCGGAGGAGCGATACCCATGAACTCAGAAGAGGCGACGAGGCCTTCGTAACCGATGAGCGACGGCTCGTTGATCTTAAACAGCGTGCGGCCAAAGGCTTCGACGGTAAAGTGCGCCCCGGCTTCGAAGCCGAGCCAGACCTCCCAGCTTTTCGGCTGGCTGATGGCGGCATCCCATGCGACTTTGAAGTGCGAATACACATAGAGGTTTGCACCCGGGCCTGCCACACCGTAGAACAGGAATGTGGCTTCGGGGCCGGCGTAGACCATCGCATCGATATTGCCCGAAAATGACGGAGGCACTATGTTGTAAGTGCTGCTTTTCTCTTTGATCGTAGACCATTTTTTGTCGGCGTAGACGATGCCCGCTTTGGCAGAAGCAGCGTACTGAATCGAAGTCGTCAGGCTCGCGGTGACTTTGCCGTCGACACCGAGAACAATCGCGATGCGCGGCACAACCACGACAGGTACGAAACCGATAGTGAACGCGATTGGTTGCAGATAGAATGTCGTCAGAGTGACCTGTGCGCGCGAAATATCAAAT
>CAYHJO010000314.1:0-2983 GCA_964356715.1 uncultured Turneriella sp.
AATGCACTTTGTAGCCGCGGCCGGCGAATACGGCCTTCACGCGGTCGAGCGCTTCGCGCTGCGGGATCACGCCCGGATCTGTGCTGTCCATATAGTCGATTTCGATAAATACGTCGCGTTGCCCTGTGCGCGCGCCCATCGCATAGAGATTGAGACCGGCAAAGGTGGAACCCGAAACTTCGGAGCAGTCGGGAATGCCGTCATTGTCGGCATCGGTGCCGCATGTGACATCGTTCGGCGCGCCCGGAGTAGCAAATTGCCGTTCGAACCAGTCGCCGCCGTCGTTCGTATCGGCGAGCGACGCGCTGCGCGCGATGCTTTTGCCATAGTTGGCATTCGACGGAGTCATCACCGTGTCCGCCGACGGCACGGTGCCGGTCCATGCACCCGAAGTCGGTGTCACGGTGCTGCCGCCGAAGCGCACAAAATCGATTGTCGAGGTGCCTTTCTTGATTTCGATCGCGCCTGCGGCGTTCCACCAGGGTAACTTATCGGGTGGCGTGTTTAATACCTGGTTGATAATGTAGATTTGCCCCGGCCCGTTTACGTATTCGCCGTTGTTGCTAGCATTGCCCCGAATGACGAGAAACGAGCCGCCCGGCATCGAAAGGTCTGGCAAATCGAAATCCTGCGTGGTATTGGCGACCGTGCTGCCATTCGTATCGATATACGTGGAGCGAATTTTATAATCGCTCAGCGATGCCGCGCACTGGCTGGAGCTGTTGTAGATTTCAAACCAGCAGGAGCGATTCGTGTACCGGCACATGCCTACCTCGGTGATCAGCAGCTGTGCCTGAGAGCCGAAACCCGCCGGCGAAACATATTGGCTGGCAAGCGCCTTACCGTCGGATGCTTTGGCCTCGGTGGTGACCTTGATTTTGTAGCTTTGATTTGCGGAGAGCGCAGGACTCGGCGTCAGTCGAAACATTTTACTATCGTCTGAGGTCGGTGACGCCGAGGCAAACGTCACGCAGGTCGAAAAATCATTGGCCGATACCTGAATGCTGCCAGTGCAGGCAGACCCGGCAGTTATCGCCGTGAGACTCGCCGAACTCATCGCACCTGAAAACTGGATTGCAATATCCGCGGGCTGCGCGCCGCAATTGCCGGCAGCGGGAATTTGCGATACAACGCGTACGTCCGTCACCTCTTCGAGTTCTTTGCAGCCTGGCGCGAACAGGCCGAGTTGCAAAGCGACGAATAATGCGGCTGATGAGAAGCCCCTGCGGGTACTGCGAAATCCCAGAATTTTCATGCTACTCCCTTGCGGCGCAAGCCGGCTGACGGTATTAAGCACTGACGCGATTCATAGTCTGTCAATCAGAATCGCCTTCGGCGCCGAAACCCCTGCCGATTCTGCGAATATATACGCCGCTTGACGGCGCGATGTGGCGCTGCAGGCTTTACCATGGTAGTCCCGCACACCGCGCTGACGCGCAGCCGCATCACGAGCGACCACGCGCTCATCACGCCCGAAAGCCATGTACTGCTTTCGCCGCCGGGCTACTCAAAATCCACCGTTGTCTATTTCATCTCGCCGCAGATGGGCGCTAATTTTACCATGTTCATGGGTGTCTATGAGGCTGGCGGCGAATGCCAGCGCCGTCTCAAAGACAATGAAATTTTCGCGTATGTGCTCGACGGTGAGGTGGATCTGCACTTTGAAGGTAACAACCCTCTGAACGCAGGATCGTTCTTTTTTCTGCCGCCCGGCAGTGACTTTACGGTAAAGGCGAAGAAGCAGAGCCGGGTGCTATTTTTCGAAAAGATGTACGAACCTCTCGACGGGGGTAATCCGCCTAAGGCAATCATTTCGCACGAGAGCAAAATCACCAAAGAGGCGTTTCTCGGCGACCCCGGCGCGCTGCTGCAGGTGCTGATGCCGATGGACGCACAGTATGATATGGGCGTGAACATCTTCGAATTTGTGCCCGGTGGCACGCTGCCGAATGTCGAGAATCACTACATGGAGCACGGGCTGTACGTGCTGCAGGGCCAGGGAGTGTACCGCCTCGCCGAAAGCTGGTACCCGGTGCAGAAAGACGACGCAATCTGGATGGCGCCGTATTGCCTGCAGTGGTTTGTCGCGTCGGGCAAAGAGAACACAAAATATATCTATTATAAAGACATGAACCGGCCGCCGCTCGTGTAAGGAGTTTATATGGCACTGGGAGAAAATTTGATAGCCAAAGGACTGCTGACGCAGGCTCAGCTCGAGGCGGCACTGGCAAAGCAGAAAGAATCGCCGGGAGTTAGAATCGGTGAGCTGCTGGTGAGCCTGGGTTATGTGACGAAGGAGCAGGTAGAGAGTTCGCTGTAAAGCTGCTAACTCACATTCGCCGTTCTGCAATTGCCTGTTTTTCACGGCCAACGCATTGGGCCGCGGCATGACCCGCCTCGCCGAAGAGAGTTTCGCGCCGACCGGGCTTTCGCCGTCGCATGCACCTCTACCCGGCAAAGGCGGCAAAGCTTGCCGAAAAAAAAAATCCGCAAGGCATGGCGAAACCTCCATACTGCCTAGCCGAAATACTTGGCGAAGAGGCGGCGCAACGGCTGCCCGGCGATACCTATCTGGCTTATAATAAACCTAGGCAAACAAAAAAAAGGGGGAACTGACTATGGCAAAGAAAATTGGTGTTCTGGGCTCAGGAACCGTGGCGCAGATTCTTGCGGACGGCTTCGTGAAACATGGCTATGAAGTGAAGATGGGCACGCGCGACGCGAAAAAACTCGAAGAATTCGCTGCGAAATCCGGCGGTAAGATCGCTATCGGCTCGTTTGCCGATGCGGCCGCGTTCGGCGAGATTGTGGTTTTGGCGGTGAAGGGAAAGGCCGCGCCCGATGTGCTAAAGCTCGCGGGCGACGCCAACCTCAAAGGCAAGACGATTATCGATCCGACAAACCCAATCGAAGATGCACCACCGGAGAACGGTGTGCTTAAATTTTACAGCAGCCTTAACCGATCACAGATGGAAAATCTGCA
>CAYHJO010000315.1:0-2892 GCA_964356715.1 uncultured Turneriella sp.
TCTTTCTCGTAGAGAGAAAACAGCTTCTTCGTCAGCTCATGGTCCGGGTTGATTTCGAGAGTCTTTTTGCGCGGTGGCACTTTTTCGCCGTTGCGGCTCAGAATTTTTTCCAGAAACGGAGAAACGTCGAATTCCTCGCCCACCACGCGCGAAGGGGCAGACACCAGTACCGAGCTGAATTTCACTTCTTTCACCTGTTCTTTCAGATGCTCCTTGAGGCAACCAAGCAAAGTACCCATCGCCTTTTCGGCTTCTTTGATCTTTTCGCTGTCTTTTTCTTTCTGCTTGTCGTCCGAAAGATCGAGTTCGCCTTTGCTTGCCGATTTGAACTTCTTACCGTCGAAGTCGCCGATGTTTTGCAGCACGATCTCATCGTAGCCGTCGACGAGGTAGAGTATCTCATAACCCTTCGCGCGCAGAGATTCGGTGTGCGGTGAGTTTTCGAGAGTCAGGCGCGATTCGCCGCTGAGGTAATAGATGTCTTTTTGCTCCTCTTTCATCCGGGCGATATATTCTTTGAGAGTTGTGGTCTTTTCCGCGTCGTGCGACGAAGCAAAGAGCAGCAGGTTTGCGAGCTTCTCCTTGTTTTCGAAATCGGTCGAAGCGCCTTCTTTGAGCGCCGCGCCGAATTCGCGGTAGAATTCGGCGAACTTATCGCGTTCTTTTTCGATAAGCTCGGTCAAAATCGAGATAATCTTGGTGGTGAGTCCTTTGCGCACAGCTGCGATATGGCGGTCTTGCTGCAGAATCTCGCGGGAAATATTGAGCGGCAGATCGGCGCTCTCGACCACGCCCTTCACAAAGCGCAGATAGCGTGGCAGCAGATCTTCGGCGCGCTCGAGAATCAGCACCTTTTTGACATAGAGCTGCAGGCCGCCTTTGAAGCTGGTGTAATAGAGATCGAACGGCGCGCGCTTGGGTATATAGAGAAGCGCCGTATATTCGATGCGCCCTTCGGCGCGGTAGTTCACGACCTTGAGCGGATCTTCCCAGTCATGCGACAGGTGTTTGTAAAACTCGTTATATTCCTCGTCTTTAACATCGTTTTTCGAACGCGTCCAGATCGGCTTCATCGAGTTCAGTGTGACTTCTTCAACGGTGGTTTCTGTCTTCGCGTTTTCGCCTTCACCTACCGTCTTGTGCGTCTCTTTCTTCATTAAGATCGGATAAGTAATGAAATCAGAGTATTTTTTCACGACGCTCTCGACTTCGAATTCGTCGCAGAAATCGGGCAGACCGTTTTCTTTGTCCGCCGGCTTGAGGTCGAGCGTGATGGTGGTTCCGGCGGTCAGCCGCGCCTCGTCGTCGATCGTGTACGTGCCGGCACCGGTCGACACCCAGCGCACGGCGCTCTCAGAACCCGCACGGCGGGTCACCAGTGTAATCTTGTCGGCCACCATAAAAGCAGAATAAAAACCGACGCCGAACTGGCCGATCAGGTCTATGGGGTTGCTTGACCCCCTGGCTTTTTCGAGAATCTCTTTTGTGCCCGATTTCGCGATCGTGCCGATGTGCGTAACCACCTCGTCGCGGCTCATGCCGATGCCCGTATCAGTGATCGACAAGCGGCGCGCGGTTTTATCGATTTCGATGCGGATGTAGTTATTTTCTTCCTGCGTGATCGATTTGTCTGTCAGTCCCAGAAATCTGCGTTTATCGATCGCGTCCGAGGCATTTGAAATCAACTCGCGCAGAAAAATCTCTTTATGAGAATAAATGGAATGGATCATCAGATCCATCAGTTGCCGGGTTTCGGCCTGAAATTCAAATGTTTGTGTTTCGCTCATACTCTTTTCCTGTTCAGAATTCTCAGAATTCCTGCCCGCCGTCGGGCAGGCGAGACCCTGTAATTAAGCGCCCTAACTAAGAATTGACATAGCGTGTCAATTCTTAGGGAAATTGCAACTCCCGTGCGTTTTGGCCTGCAATTCAAGCTCACCGCGCTCATTGTCGCGCTCATCACGCTCGTGATCGGCGCACTGAGCATCTATGTCGCTCGCGAAAAGAAAGCGATTCTGACCGAAACCGCCGCCGCGACCGCGAAGAAAGAACTCGCGAGCCTCGCGTTTATTGCCTCGCGTGCGATTCTCGACCGCGATGACCTCGCTCTCGCCGACTCGCTGCAGAATGCGCAGGGCCTGCCCGGCTTCGCGGTCGGCACGGTTTTCGTACCTCCGAAAAAAATACCGCTGATCAGCCGCGTCGGCAAGGCGGTTTCAGAGAAACAGAAAGATATCGAACACGACGCGCTCGAAACCGCACGCGCGGCGTGGGACACCGCAGTAGCATTACCGGCGGGCTCGGTCATCAAACCGGTCGTAAAACAGTTTCTCGGCGACAAAGACGTTAAAGTACAATATTTTCACAAGGCAGTATTCCATCCGTTTGTGAAAGTCAATCCGCCGCTGCTCGCAGTCGCACAGGTCGCCGTCACCGACGATTACATCAACCGCTCGATTCGCGAGAGCCTGATTGAACTTGTCATTGTCGGGTCGGTATTTTTTGTTTTCGCCTTTTTCGCTGCCTTTCTGCTCTCGCGCTTCATCGTCAAACCCGTGACGGTGCTCTCGCAGGGCGCCGAAGCCGTGGGCAAAGGCAATCTGGATACTACGCTGCCGCCCCTGGGCAGCGATGAGCTGGGCGCACTGGCAAAGCAGTTCAACACCATGACCGCCAGTCTCAAACGCGCGAGTTCAGAGGCAAAAGAGCAGGCCGTTTTCAACGACCAGCTGAAACAGGCTCAGGAGATTCAGGAAGGCATGAACCCGCAGCGCTTTCTGAAAAAACCCGAATACCAGATCAAGGGCTTCACACGCGCGGCCAAAGGCATCGGCGGTGATTATTATGACTTTCAGCTGATGGCCGACGGACGCATCATGGTGCTGATCTCAG
>CAYHJO010000316.1:0-2874 GCA_964356715.1 uncultured Turneriella sp.
TATTTCAGGTGAGATGCCACACGTCGTATCCCCATTGGGCCAGTCCCAGACCAACCGCGGTCGAACATGGCCCCTGGCGGCATATTTGTTCGCCAGCTGCGAGGCGCGTGGAGACCGCCCGCAATAGACCAGCTCCGGCAATCGATGCGCCGCTGAGTGCACCCGCCTCAATGCGCTGCATCGCGAGCTTTGCGAGCCGGCCAACCGCATCCATCGACGAATTGCCGGGCGCCAGCTCGGGGCGGCAGCGCAGGCACGGCCGGTAGCCCGCGGCTTCGGCTTCGGCGGCAGTCGGGTAAAAAGTGCAGTTCTTTTTGAGCGGCGTCTTCACGCGGCAGATCGTGCGGCAGTAAATCTTCGTGCTCGCGACGGCGATGTAAAAAACGCCGTCAAAGCGCGCATCGCGGCTCAGAGTGGCCTTGTAGCAATTGTCGGAATCAAGCATACGTTTACCCCCCTCGATCCCCCCTAATAGGGGGAAGCATTCTGGTATCAGCAGTATGCACAAATCGAGGCGGAGCGACTCGCCATTTTCGGACTTTAGATTTGGCACCTCTTGCTCCCCTCTCCCGCCGGGAGAGGGCCGCTGGGCTGCCCTTCACGCAGCGCCGGTGGTGAGGGTGCCTTTTTGCAACCTTCCCCAATAATCTGCATCTAATTAATAGTACACGAAGTTTGCTACTGATCTCCTTGACATGGCTCGATCTTTGCTAACAAGCGTAAACAACCGACATTAAATTATGAAATTCAGCGTAGCCACATGGAACTGCTTCGGCATGGGACAGAGCATCATCGACGTTATCACGCACCTGCGTGCGCCATTCCGTAGGCGTTTTCTCTCTCCCGAAGTCATTGAAGAGTGTGGCGACGCCAACGTGCTGTGCATTCAGGAGATTCTGTCGCGCGACTCGCAGGTGTTTTTCGACGGCCTGGTGCGCAAGTTTTTTCCCTTTGCGGTGCGAGATAACAACAAATTCGGATTTATTTCGATGCGCGGCAGCGGCCTTGGGGTCGGAACCCGTGCCACGCAGCGCGCGAACCGTTTTTTGCCATTCAAAAGCCGCGGCATCAGCTGGGACAAATATGCGCGCAAAGGCGCACTCTATGTGCAGCTCGAATATGGCGACCGGTTGTTTGACATCATGACCGTGCATCTGCAGGCGGGCAAGACCGTACAGGCACGCGCGGTGCGCGCGGCGCAACTCAACGAACTCAAAGAATGGATTGCGGCTTTCGGTTCGCCAGAGCGTCCGTTTATTGTTTGCGGCGATTTTAATATTCAGGGGCTAGCAAGCGAGCGCCATGCCGGAGAATACCGCACACTGACCGAAGCGCTCGCGGGCTTCAACGATCTCGGTGCAGACTCAGATCTCGCGACATACCATCCGCATCCCGAGGGCAATCCGCTCGCGCATGCATTCGAGGAGCAGAGCGGCCCGATGCGCATCGACTACATTTTTCTCAAACCCTCCCAAAAAAGCGCAGCGATCGAACTATCGGGCTTTCGCCGTATTTTTGACCGGCCACTTGCGAACTTCGGCCTCGGCCTCGCGGCGTGGGCGTCAGACCATTACGGCTTGAAAGCTACATTCGAGATTTGAATCTGCGCAATCAGCGCAGATTCAAATCTCGATATGGAAAAATCACTCTGGTTTCTTGCCATCCTGCCACCGACAGATGTCACCGACCGCGTGCGCGCCGTGCAGCAGGAAATTGCCGATCGCTTCGGCCCGCACAAGATTCTGAAAATTCCCGTGCACGTCACACTCGAAGCGCCGTTCAGGCTGAACGCAGACGATGCGGCGCGTATGACTGAACACCTGCGGTTTTTTTTTGCCGCGCAGCCACAATTCACGGTCGAGTTAAGAAATTTCGGCACCTTCAGGCACAGCGTCGTGTTCATCGAAGTCATGCCCAATCTCGCGCTGCTCGAACTGCACGCGCATACATCCGCCTTGTTGCGCGACGAACATGCATATATTAAGGAACGCGCCTGGCAACAGGGCTACACACCGCACGTGACCGTGGCTAACCGCGATGTGACGGTGCCTGCGCACCGCGCGATCTGGTCTGAATTTAATACTCGTAAATTCTACGCAAAATTTGCGGTGCATGAAATCCATCTGCTGCGCCATATGGCTATGGAAGAACATCCAGTAAACATGTGGATCAGCCATGCGCGATTTCCATTGTTACCGGCGACCGATGAAAAAATTCCGCAGTGATCTGTCGGGCAAACAGTTTCCCGAAACCGAAAAAATCCCGGGCGCATCCATTCGCGAGTCGATACTCGGCGTCATACAACGCGATTATCCGGATTTTACGCGCGAAGGGAATCTGGCGCTGAGCGAGCTGAATGTCTTCCGTGAGAAATATATTTCAGAGTACCTCGCGAGGCAGGTCGGCGAGCTGTCCGAGCTCGAGAAAACCGTTGTTACGGCGATCAAAGAAAAGAAAATCTTATCGGAAGATGAAGATGACGCTGCTGCTCAGAGCCTGACCTTCGGTCAACGCATCGCCGACAAAGTTGCCGAGTTCGGCGGCAGTTGGACATTCATTCTTTCTTTTGGCGCATTTCTCGGCAGCTGGATCAGCGTCAATGTGGCATGGCTCGCCAACCGGGCGTTCGACCCTTATCCGTTCATTTTGCTGAATCTGATTCTGTCGACGATTGCGGCCTTACAGGCCCCCGTTATCATGATGAGCCAGAACCGCCAGGAAGAAAAAGACCGCGAACGGGCGAAAAAAGACTACATGATCAACCTGAAATCCGAACTTGAAATACGCATGCTGCAAGAGAAGATCGATCACCTGATTATGTACCAGCAACATGAAGTCATCGAGGTCCAAAACGTGCAGGTGCCGATGATGACA
>CAYHJO010000317.1:0-2869 GCA_964356715.1 uncultured Turneriella sp.
TACGACGCGGTGCAGCAGGCTACTTTCGAGAATAACACCGGCGAAGCGAACTATAAACTGTCGTTGGGAACCAAATTTGGCAATTTTGGCTTTGGCTTGATTGGCGAATACGTAGATAATTCGATCGTGCGCAAAGATACCGCGGACGGCATTGCCTATTCTGCGGGTGCGGAAACCGAAGACAAAACGCCGAATCGTTACCGCGCGGGCATCAATCTGGGACAAAGCAGCGACAGGGGCCATGTCTGGTCGCTGGGTGTAGCCGTGCGACAGAATGGCGGCACTTTCAATCAGACAGCAGCGGGCGCTATCAATGCCGGAACCTTACCGGCGACGCTGATTTCCGGTGCACTGCGGCGTCCGCAGAATGCTCTCTACGCCGACGTCAGTACGTTTGGCTGGCTCAGACTTACGGAACGCGGCGAACGCATTTACTGGCGCGGAATTTTTGCGCACCAGATCAGGGGCGATGTCAATGTGAAGCGCACGTCCGGCGCCACCGTGCAGGAGGCGAAACTGGACGAAGACGACTCTGCGGGCGATTTTTATGTGGGCTATGCCATGGCGTGGCCGCTTTCGGACGTTGCTCGCTTCTATTTTGGTCCGGAAATTGGCGCTACGTATTCCGGCGTTTCGACCTATGCGCAAAATGCGGCGAATGGTTTTTCGGGCGGTATACTTGGCTTCACTGCGAACAGCCAGAGGCTACAGGAAAACACGCGGACGATTGCGGGGAAATTCAATCTGCCAGTTGTCTTTCAGCTTCCCGTTGTGGCGAATATTCTAACGCTGCAAGCCGGATGGTATCCGGAAATCACCGTCTATTCGGTTACTGCGCGCGAACAGACTGATAATTTTGCAGACCCTGCAAAACGCCTCGATACGAAGAATATTCGCTATTTTCAGGCCAATGTCGAAAAATATGGCGCGGGGCTGACTTACACGCCCGTCAACCGGCTGAAAGTACACCTGCTCTTCACAACGATTATGAATTCCGACGCAGTTGGCCAGACCGACAGGGTGGATATAAGCCGGGTTTCTGTCGGGGTCGATTACGTTTTTGCTTCGGAGATTAACCGGGCCGAGGCCGCAACCGCAGCGCCGGCCGTGGCAGAGAGCGCGGCGGCAGAGTCTGCACCGGCGGAAAAAAAGGGCCTCGCCGGAAAGATCAAAGACGTCACTAAAAAGAAGAAATAGACCTTACCGGCAACTGATAATCCAATCGGCGGTGAATTTCGCCGCTTCGTCGGCGATACCCTGACGCGCTGGTTTGGCAACGCTTGCCTGCGCCACAAATAGCGAGCAACCACCTGCATCGATTGTGCCGCCGGCGCGAACATGTTTGTCATTCACCGTGAGTGATACGGCTTTTCGGCCGGAAAACTCAGCAGTCGAAACCGGGCCCGGCCCCAGCAAGACCGGTTCGCCGAGCAAAACTCTTCGCATGCGGCCATGCGAAGCCACAAAAAGCACGACCTTCCCGGCCCGCCGGATAACGAGGCGCCACTCAGGTCCATCGGGCAGTGTGTTGAGCAGGTATTCCGCGCTGCAGTCGGTCGAACAAGCGGGCAGCACAGCAGACTGCGGCCATGGCGACACGGTGACCTGCGCAGCGCCATCATTGCCGGCAATTTCGAAGCGCACTGCGCTCGCCCCACCGTCGAGGACGCCAGTCATTTTGACTAATTTTCCGGAGGCGGCCTCGCCCGGGCCGGATATTTTCAGGTACCTTGGGTATTGTATAAGCTGATCGTTATTCGGCATTGCTGCGCTATTGCTTTTACAGAGTGATAGCGCGAAAACTCCGCAGAAAACCAGGCCAATAGTTAGTCGGCGCATAAGCTCAGCGTGCACCGGGTATCACTTCTTCGGGAATCACGACCTGCCGGTCATTGCCGACAGGGTCAAATCGTACAAGGCCATCGCCGGAGGATGTAAAATAACCCGAATCGGTACCCGAGTATTTGCGCATAAAGAGAATGCTCATATTTCCCCAATCGTCATAATCGCTGTAAGTCGTGTTGCTGCCATCACCGTTCAGATCTTTGCCATAACCGCTGTTTCCCGCGCTGCCATTGCAGTTAAAATCCACGGCGCTGCTGCCGGCACGATACAGACCATTCGATTCGGTTATGCTGGCTTCGTTCAGCGCAGATCCGGTACCGTCGGAGAAATCCATGATAAATGTCGGCGTATTCGCATTATTGGTCAGCTGGCTCATCGACGTGATCAGCGAACAATCACCAAAGGTGTTGCGCCGATAATAATAGTACCGGTCACCCGGGTTGTTATCGAGCAAAGGCAGACCGCTCAGCTGGTAGGTATAATTCATGATGCTGAAATAATTGGGTTTATAGTTCACGCTGTCGCTGCCGCCGTGCGGCAGCCCGAGATTGTGCCCCCATTCATGCATCAGTGTCGACGCCTGATAGTTGATCAGCCGATTGCTGCCGCTGGTGAGCCCCCAATTGCCCAATGTCACGATCAGATCATTGCCATTGATTTCGGCTATACCGCTCGACCCCGCACTGCCATCCGCATTCTGCGAATAGCCAAAAAGCGCGTAATAGAAGATATTGCGCCGCCGGATATCCATGTTGCCCGATTTGTAGGCAAAGAAATTAGCCCGGTCGCCGGTTGCACCCAGCGAGACGCCCTGCGAAAAGGTAACCTTGGCGGAAGCGTTGCCCAGGTCGTGATCGGGTTCGCTGATTCCATCTGGGGGGTGGTAGAGACTGCCGACGTCGAAATGCACTTTGTAGCCGCGGCCGGCGAATACGGCCTTCACGCGGTCGAGCGCTTAGCCCTGCGGGATCACGCCCCGAAAAGTGCTGTCCATAAATTAGATTTCGAAAAATAAGTCGCGTTT
>CAYHJO010000318.1:0-2832 GCA_964356715.1 uncultured Turneriella sp.
GAACCCCACCCCGGCCCTCCCCTGATAGGGGAGGGAGTTTGAAGTGGGCGTTCTATTTAAACCACCCCCAAACACGGGGAGGCCGGGAGGGGGTTAAAGCGTCAGCAGATACTCGACCAGGGCATCCATGTCGCCCGTATTGGCTGCACACCACGGATGTGGTGCCGCAGGCATGCCGATTGGTGCGGCGCTGCCCAGCTCCCCCGGGCCGTATTCGCGGCGCATTTTCTGGTAATCCCAGTAGTACCAGTTGTTGTCGCCCGGTAAGGTCACGAAGTACTTATGCCGCTCGGTAAAGCGGTTGCGTTTCGCACCTTCGTCGTTGGCCGCCGTTGAGGCGAACTTTTGCACACGGAATACATCCCCCCTGCGGTTATGCGCCGGGTAGGGCTGCGGAAAGTCCGGACCACCGAGCGGTGGCACCACGGCTGAGTGCAGCGTGTAATACTGGTTGTAGAGCGGCGAGCCTTCGCTGCAGCGCTGCGGGTTCACGAGATCTTCGAGGTTGCGCACGTGGCCGTCGCTGAGTAGTCCCCGGTGCTGCACCCAGTAGAGGTCACGCAGAAAAGTTGCGCGGATCGACTGCTGTTTGCGGTGGTAGATCGTCGGCGCAAAAAAACGTCCCACTTCGGAAAGTTTGAACATCTTTTCGTTGCTGTTGGCACCGAGGTTGTCGCGGTGGCACGATGCGCAGTCGCGGTCGAAAACGGCTTTGCCCTGCGCGACGGTGTTGCGTACACCCGACCAGGCATTCCAGCCCGCCTGCACGAACTCGCCTTCGCTCAGATCGCTGCGACCTGTCTGCGCGTTGAGGCGGCCGAGATTTTTCAGCCAGCGGTAGAGACCTGCGTTTCTGAGTTCGCTGTCGTTCGCGTCGAGTGTCGTCATGTATGCGGTTAAGGCCTGCAGTTGTTTTGCCCGCATCGCCCCGGTGGCTCCATCCGGCTCTTCAGAGTGGATGTATGAACCTTCGAAGCCCGCATAACTTTCGGTGTGCGACAACGAACGCCGAATCGGCATATAGTTCGTCACGTTGGGAATCGCGATCGGCGAGAACTGGTAGTCGTTCGCAGTCTCGGCGCCGTCGCCATAGAGACGCACGAGCGCATGTTCACCCGCGCCGCCCGGCATCGAATAGATGAGACCGGTCTTGTCGATGTCGGCTGCACCCGGCGCCCAGATCGGGCCGTTCTCGCTCGCCTTGATGCCGTCCATATTACCGAGAATCGTCCAGCGCATCGACCAGCGCGGGTTCGGCAAACCGGGAATCACCTTGGTGATCGCAGAACCGGGACGGTTCTCGTAGCTCACCTTGTAGCCGTGGCATGAAGCGCAGTTAAAGCCGACCCATTCGCCGTTGCCGGTGTAAGGATGCGACGCCTGCGCGTAGCGGTAGCCCACCCAACCGGTGTCGCGCGTGTTGCCTTTTGTGACCTGATCGCCGCCCAGGAAACCCGGAATCGGTGTCACCTGCGGATAAGGATCGAAGTACACGTTCTGCGAAGCCTCGAGCGGCATCTCCGTCGTGTTCGTGCGGTATGCGCCAAAGAGCACCCATGGGTCGGCAATTTGTCCCGTGATCGGGTCGGTCGCCTGCAGATTCAGAATTTTAGTCCAGTCGAGGTTGCGGATCGCATGCGCGAGACCGATGTTGTAGTCGTATGACCAGAATATCTGTCGGCCTAGTGTGACCATCGCCGAAAAATTCGGATTGCTCACGTTAACCGCGATGGGCGCCGTACCTTTTGTATCGCTCAGCTCTGAAACGACATCGCACTTATGCGTGAAATCCGTGTCGGTGATGCGCCGCGTGATCGCGTCGATTGTCAGGTGTGCAAGAGTCGGATGCAGCAGCGACTTCATGTAGCCGGTGCGTTTCTGCACCTGAACCAACAGCGGTCCCGTCGATGCCTGCACCGGCACACGAAAGCGGATCGTCGTGTCATTCCAGGACAAAATGTCCTTATTCCACGAGTCAAAAACCGTTTTGGTTTCGAAATTCACCTGTTTACCCGAATCGAGTTTTTGCTCATACATTTTCAAATCACTTTCGAGTACCCGGGTGTTGCCGAGCATGATCTTCGTGTAATCGACATCAGGCCCCGCGCCAAAGCCGGTGCCGTGCAGTGTGATGGTCTGCCCCGGTTTGAAGAGCGGTACATTCGTACCGCCGCTGATCCAGCTCTGCACGCCGTCGATGTCGATCGCGGTGATCTGCGGATCAGCAAACACTGCCGCCGATGCGGCGCGCTGGCTTTCGCGCGCGGCGTCGAACTTACACAATGTTTCCTGCTCCGGGAACGCGGTAAATGTGCCGAGCGTACAGCCGGCCACGAGTGCAGCGAGCACGATTGCCCGGTTGCGTTTGTCTTCGACAAAAAAGCGACCGAGTATTGTTCGCATTCGGTCGGTCATGGTTTTCCACATAAATCCTCCTCCGTGGTTCCGGCACAGGGCACCTTCCACAGTGACCGAATTAAACACAGTTCGTGTTAAAAATCGACCGCGGGGCAAATCCGGACGTCCGGATTTGCATATTGTACGCAAATGCGGTCGCTTGCGCGACGGCATTTGCGTACAATGTGTCTAAAAGGAAAGATTTATGGAACTGCAGCGTGTTGATATGCGATATTATACAGAACAAAATATGCAAGTCTGGGGAAAAGACATCATCGCGACCTTCATCTATTTTACCGCAGGCCTCGCGCTGCTGATGGCGGTGCAGAAATTGGTGCCGGTTAAAAGGCGGATTGAGAACTATCTGATTTTTATTCTCTTTGTAACGCTCGCTATAATTCTCTTTTCGCTGGGGAACGTACTCACCGAACGCGA
>CAYHJO010000319.1:0-2816 GCA_964356715.1 uncultured Turneriella sp.
CCCTCAGCTGGGATTATTGCTTTATACCGCCGCGCTACACCTTCTATGTCGGTAAACTCGAAGATTTTCTGACTCTCGGCATCTATTTCGTGGTGGCCATGACGATGGGCAATCTCATGGCCCGCCTGCGCCTGCGAGAGCAGGTGCTGACGACGCGTGAAGAGCGGGTTTCTGCGGTTTACAGCTTTTCGCGGCTGCTTAGCCGTTCGACCAGCCTTGATGAGACCGGAGAGAATACCATCCGCTTTATCAGCGAATTCTTCAGGGCCCGCGTTTCCCTGAACCTGCGCGGCAAAAACGGCAAGCTCGATCTGACCCCTGCCACGGGCAGCAACCGCAAACTCAGCAGCAAAGAAAGCAGTGTCGCCTTCTGGGTGTTCGAGAACAAGAAGCCCGCGGGTCGCCACACGGATACGCTTCCGCTGGCGAATGGAACATATTACCCGCTGGTTTCGACGGGCGGCATTGTGGGGGTCTTGGGTATTCGCCTGCCCAAGCGCCAGCGTCTCAGGCCCGATCAGGAAGAGATCTTGTTTGCTTTCGTGAACCATGCCGCAATCACCATTGAGCGTGACTTCCTGGCGTCTGAGCGCCGGCGCGCACGCGTGGCTGAAGAATCGGAAAAACTGCATGCGGCAATTCTCAACTCGATCTCACATGAACTGCGCACGCCGATCGCCGTGATACGCGGCGCCATTTCGGCTATTCAGCTGCGTTCGGCGGAAAGCAACATCAGTGCGCAACACGAGCTGCTCACGGAAGTCGATATCGCGGCCAAAAAGCTCAACGCGCTGGTCAGTAACCTGCTCGACATGAGCCGCATCGAAGCGGGAAAAGTGCGCCTGAATCTCAGCGTTTATGACCTGCGTGACATCGTGTATGACGCGCTCGAAAAACTCAGGAGCGAATTGGCCGCCTATCCTGTGCACGTGGAAATGCAGGGGAAGCAATTTTCGTATCTCTGTGACTACGCACTGCTGCAGCAGGCGATAATCAATATTATTTCCAACGCGGCGCACCACAATAGACCCGGAACCAGGATCAATATTTTGATCAACCGCTTTACCAGCGGAGAGTTGTCGCTCATTATCAGCGACAATGGTACGGGTATTCCCGCGCAACTTGTCGATACAATATTTGAAAAATTTGTGCGCGCGCCCGACGCCAAGCCGGGCGGCACGGGCTTAGGATTACCCATCGCACGGTCGATAGTCGAATTGCACGGCGGTACTCTACTTGCGCGCAACCTCCCGGCAGCGGGTGCGGAATTCATGCTATCATTACCAAATTCAGCCGTTCAAGGCGAGGATACCGGCGGTGGGATCTAAGATACTGACCATCGACGACGAGAAGCAGATACGCAAATTTCTGCGCATCGGGCTCGAAGGCGAAGGGTACGCAGTCATTGAAGCGGAGGGTACCGACGACGGTTTATCCGCAGTGGTGAAGCAGAGGCCGGATATCGTACTGCTCGATCTCAATCTGGGCAACGCTTATGGCCTCGATGTGCTGAAACGCATCCGCGAATTTTCAGAGGTTCCGGTCATTGTTATTTCGGTCAAAGATACCGAAGCCGATAAAGTCGAATTGCTCGAAGCCGGGGCCGATGACTACCTGACGAAGCCATTCGGAATGGGTGAGCTGCTCGCGCGTATTCGCGTCGCGCTGCGCCGCAAACAGGTGGCTGTTGCCGGTGAAGTACAAAAATTCAAAAGCAGGAATCTTGAAATCGATTACACAACCCGTCTGGTTTGCTTTAAGGGCGAAAAAATTCATCTGACGCCGACAGAATATAACCTGCTCTGCCTGCTCGCGAAGAACGCGGGCCGTGTGGTCACCACGCAACAGATCATGCAAGAAATATGGGGGCCGGGTCTCGCCAACGAAACCGGTTACCTCAGGGTCTATGTTGCGACGCTGCGCAAAAAAATTGAAAGTTCCCCGGAACGCCCGGTTCTGCTCATCAATGAACCAGCGATCGGGTACCGGTTGGTCAATGATCTGCCAGCCGAATGATTGTGGTATCTTTGCCTGTCATCCGGCGCAAGTCATGAATCATGCGCGCCCGCGAGAACGGTGGAATTTCACTCGTTGGCAGAGTGTCAAAATTGGCGACCAGGCAGACACGATCAGCGGCCAGTATTCCCGGCAGCATTTTTTCCGCGAAGCGTTTTTCGGCTGCGGCGAACGCACGCGCTTCAGCCGTAAATAGATACGCTCCCTTTTCGTCGCGCAGTGCCAGCAGCCGGTAGTTTTCTTCGACCACTTTCAATTCGAGGAGCGCGAGCGCCGGCAGTTCCCTGAGCGAGGTGAGCGAAATTGTTTCCAGAGAACTGACTGCGCGCAGGTCATCAGGATTGAAAACCGCAAGACAATTTTCGCGCCATTGCAGTTTGCGTCCCGGTGCCGCTGACAGTATGCCGTCGCGGTACGATTTGCCGCCGAGAACGCGCTGGCGATTGACATGGTGCAGCGGGTTGGCCAGCCATAGCGCGCCGTAGACAAAACCAAGGATAGAGAGCGCAACGGCGGACAAGCACAGCCAGGCGCGCGTTTTGTACCCCAAAGCAACGGCGTTGCGCGAGCGCCAGACAGCTGCCAAAGCGCGCCGGGAGACGAGCGCGCCAGCGCCCGCGGCCGACCAAAAGAGCAGAGACGGGGCAAGTACTATTGAACAGGCCGCGAAGCCGGCAAAGACGCTGCGCAGCATGCGGTGCGAGCGCGCAAGTATCAGCGACTGCGCCAGCAGTGTGGCCCTCCCCAATCCTTTCGCGCCGAGTAAGTTCATCCGCGCGATCAAAACGAGCGGCTCTCCC
>CAYHJO010000320.1:0-2750 GCA_964356715.1 uncultured Turneriella sp.
GTCGATTTGCAGCCGCGCCGGCTTGCGGTCCAGCACCGCCAGCGCGCGCGAGGAGCTCTCGTAGCTGAACTCGATGCCCCGCGGCAGGCTGAGGGCGGTCTTCAGCTCGCCGTTGAAATCGAGCAGGCGGGCGTAAGTGCCGGCGCCGGCCGCAGGCAGCAAGACGTCGAAGCGCCCCGCCACCGCGGTGATCTGCGCTACAAAAATTCCGGCGCCCATATACGGTGAAACTGTGAAGCGACCATTACCGAACGTGTACCCCGGCCCCGCGAGAGCGCTGCCGCCCAGCATCTGCGAGACATTGTCTTTGGGCAAACCATAATACCCTTCGAGTCGCAGATGCGGTTCAAACCAGCGGAATATGCGGTAAGAGGCGTGCAAAGTAAAACCCGTGATTAATCCCAGTTTGTCGCCCGAAGTCAGCAGCCCCTTGGTGACCAACGGCCCCGAATAAAGAAAGACCGGCCGCAGCTGATCGCCGGTGTCCTTTTTGAGCTCCACCTTGGCGGCTATCTGCTCCTGCGCCGCCACAAGCTGTTTGGTTTTTTCTTCGGGCGAAGCGTTCACGGCATACGATACCTGCGCTGTCTTGTTTGGCGCAATCGCCGTGATGTTGACTTTGTTTTCACTGACGAGCACGATCATGGCATTGGTGACGCCATAATTTTCGAGCCAGCGCTGCAGCTTTATGCGGCTGCGCTTTCTGGCGTACCCCAAAGAAATTTCCTGTTCCGAAGGTGGTACATGGTAGGCGTCAAAAAACTCATAGATGGTGAGATAACGGCCGGGACTGCGCGAAGCAAGCTCCTGCTTGAGGTTTTCGAGTTCCCTGAGCGCAACGGCTTTTTCCTGCGAACTTTCAAAAGACGGCACAAGAACCAGGAGCTTGAGGTTCTTTTGGCTGGAGGCCTGGCTCGATTGCAGTGCAAAGCGGTAGATTTCGCTGACGATTTCGGCAGCCATCTGGTCGATATTCTTGAAAATTTTCGCGTTAATTGGTGTGCGATTTTCGACCTGTCCGATAACGCGATTACTGGCCGCGTTGAAGATCGTCGCGTAAAGCACCAGTTCTTCGTTTTCATGATCGGCAACAAAATTTCCGTAGATGAGGATGTCGGCCTGGGATGCTTTGGCGATTAATGCCGCATCTTCTTTCGAGTATCTTGCTCCGGCTGGCGCATCGCCGGTGCCGACAATTTTGCCCGGGGTAACCTGACTGGCCGCGGCCTGCACTTTTGCTTCATCGAGCCGAACGTACTCGAAGCGTGCCTTCATCGAGATATCGATCGCGTCGGGCAGGCTTTTCTCTACCCATTCGAAATCGTTGCTGTTGGTATTATTGATAAACCGTACAATGCCCACGCGTGCGAGATCGTTGGCTTCATTGGCGTGCAAAGCGCCGGCGGCAATAGAAAGCCATAAAAGCAATAACCCCCGGGCGTTTATGCGCATATCACTGTATATTCGACGTCCATTAGACAGAAAAGGCAACTGAAAATTGACTTTCTTTATAATGTTGCCTGCAACAACTGCACGGCTCTGTCAAGCGCCTCAGCATGAATAACTGCTTGACCATACGATAGTGCATCGTATGCGAGATCGTATGAAAGTCACGGCGCTCCTCGACGACAAGCTGATTCATGACATTCGCGTCTTTTCCGGCGGAAAAAACATCACGGAATCTATAGTCATTGCGCTGACTGAATGGCTAAACATACAGAAGCTGAAGCGCCTAAACCAGGAAATCGAATCATCGCCGTTGAGTTTCGCCGAGGGTTTCAATGCCGAAACCATACGAAGACCCAACCGAAGAGGTAAAGCCAATTGATTTTACCTGACACTTCGGTGTGGATCGAATTTCTGCGCGGCCGCTCCCCTTACCTGGAGATTTTGCGCCTGCATCTCGAAACGGGCAATGTGCTGACGACCGCTTGTATTTTTGGCGAACTGCTGCAGGGCGCTGCCAACCAGCAAGAAGCCGAAACGTTGCTGGCCTATTGCAGAGCGCTGCCCCAGATTGCGGAACAGGGACTTTGGATCGAAGCAGGCCTTATATCCTATGAGGCAAAAGCCCTGAATCGGGGTGTCGCATTGACCGACCTCGCGATAGTGGCCGCCGGTCGCCGTGCGGGGGCCAAAATCTGGTCGCGCGATAAAAAACTTTTGTCCCTGCTGAAAAAAGAGGAAGTATTCCATGCGAAAAAATAGATTGCTCATTGCCGCGGTGCTGCTGGTCCTTCCCGGCGCTGCCGGTTATCTCGGCTACACGCGGTATTATCTGCCGAACAGATACCGGGCGCTCACCGAGAAAATACTGCTCACGGCGGTAAGCAGTCTGAACGGAGACGATCGCGCCAGCCAGGTGATTCACATTGCGATACCGGGAAAAGAGCTCAATGAGCAAAACCGAAAGGTGCTGACCACGCTGCGCCCCGGCGGGATCATCTTTTTCGGTTTTAACCTCGAAGACGCCGAACAGATCAGAAAGTTTACGACCGACCTGCAGGCCTTAGCCGCAGAATTGAAGCTCCCCCCCTTTCTCATCTCGACCGACCAGGAAGGCGGCTATGTCAAACGCGTGCGCGACGGTGTTTTACAGACGCCCCCCGCGCGCAATCTCGGTGACACCGGCGATACCGAGCTCTGCCGTTCGACCGGCTATCAGGTAAGCCGCGACCTCGGCGCGCTTGGTATCAATGTGTTCTTTGCCCCGATCGTCGATATCAACAACACTCCCAAAAACCCTGTGA
>CAYHJO010000321.1:0-2716 GCA_964356715.1 uncultured Turneriella sp.
GCGCAGATCGATACGGCGCTGGCGGCTGGCATCGACGTCACGCAGCTCGATTCGAGGTGTGGCGGGGTGCGCGACGGCTGTATCGGTGCTTACAGGTCGATGCAGGGAGAGCCGGAAATGCTGCAGGGTGTGGCTGTCTATGTGAATGGCCGCAAAGCCTGGATTTTGCTGCAAAACTTGCAGGCCACGGCGCGCGATGCGCACGGCAAAACAGTCGGTGAAATCGCAAAATCCTTCGTCGTCCGCTGAAAACTTGCGTTATCCGGTCAATCCGGCTCGACAGCTTGACTCGGCGGCCGGTCTTTCCGCATGCATGTTGTTTCGCGTGCACGCGCAGGATATACTTTGTGGGTGAGTTCGTTGCTGCGTAGCATGCGGCTGCCTGCTGCTGCCCTGCTGGCGCTCGTCGTGTTGCTTCAGGCCGGCTATGCACAGACCGCACCGGTGCAGAGCGATGCTCTGCAGACCAACCGCATGATAGACACGCCGAATTTGCCGCAAAAATCGGTAGCGACCTCGGACGACACCACCAGTCTCTACTTTAACCCCGCCGGCCTGGGTTACCACGCGCTGCAGCTGGGTTATTTCTACGGCCGTAACCAGCAGAACAAACTCGACGACCATATGGTCTTCCTGAATCTTCTCGGTGTCGCATTTTCGACGCAGTGGCGTCTGGGTGACACCAACGACTATGCGCGCCGTTACACGGTCGGCATGGGCATTATTAACACGCCATTCCTTTCGATCGGTACATCTTACAGCTGGTATGATTCGTCTTTTTCGTATCTCGACCGCTACAGCCAGTGGGATCTCGGTTTCATACTCAGGCCGTGGCGCCGATTGTCGATCGGGGCAGTGGGGCGCGCGCTCAACAAACCGCTGTTTCAGGGCGAAATTTTTGAAACTAACTGGGATCTCGGCGTCGGCATACGCCCGCTGCCGGGGAAATATGTCGAAAACCTGACGCTGTCTACGGATATCAACATCAATCCTTCGACAACAACTGCATCGATCACGCCGAAGTTCATTGCCGAAGCGACATTATGGCCGGGCAACAATATTTATGGCGGTTACAGCCAGACGAACGGAGCGTTCTTCGGCCTGCGCTTTGCGCAATATATCAGCCAGCTTTCTTTGCAGGCCAGCACCCCGCGCGACAGCGGTGCCTTTCTCGGTGGCGGTATTCTCGTCGGCCGCGAACGCTATGCAACCGGCATCACGGCACTCGGGCGTTATCTGGAGATCAGCCTCGACGAGCCAATCAGCGAGCGGAAACAGGAAGGCTTTCTTTTTCTGTCAGAAAACTTCACCTTCCTGGAACTGTTGCGCACATTAGAGACCGCGCGCAAAGACGCGCAGATCCGCGGCATCATTATCACGGGCCGCGAATTTCATGGCGGCTGGGGCCAGGCTGAAGAGTTGCGTCATGCGTTGCTGGCCTTCCAGCAAAAAAAACCGGTGTATGCATACCTCGAGAATGCGGGCAATAAAGAATATTATATCGCCAGTATGGCCGACCGCATCTACATGCCGCAATCCGCCATGATCAATGTTTCGGGCCTGAAAGCCGAAGCCTATTTTGTCAAAGATCTGCTCAGCAAGGTCGGCGTTAAGGCGGATTTCATTGCGCTCGGTGATTATAAAACCGCGCCTGACAGATTCACGCGTTCCGAACCGACCAAATTTGACAGGGAGCAGCTCGAAGGCATTCTTAAATCAGGAGTCGGCGAGATGAAGGCTGCGATTATTGCGGGCCGCCTCAAAGTGAAAGGCGAAAAACTCGATGCAATCATGGATCGCGGTTTTTACACGGCGACAAAAGCCGTAGAAGCGGGGCTCATCGACGAGCTCGCATACCTGCCCGATGTCGAAAACCAGCTGACTGCGCAAGGCTTTACCGCGCCTGGCTGGAAAATTGCCGCGCACGACTATGCGCGCACGCGTTTTTATGACGACTCGTGGGGCACTAAACCGACGATCGCGGTGCTGGTGCTCGCCGGCGAAATCATGTCGGGCACGTCGCGCGGCGACGGGCTGTTTACCGGCGGAACTATCGGTTCAGACACAGTGCAGGAAGTGCTGGAGCATATCCGCGACGACGGCAATATCAAGGGGCTGGTGCTGCGCATCGATTCACCCGGTGGCTCGAGCCTTGCTTCGGATGTTTTATGGAATAAGATCCGCGAGGTCAAAAAGAGCCGCGGCGCGGATTTTCCGATCGTGGTTTCGCTCGGCAATGTCGCAGCTTCAGGCGGTTATTATCTCGCAGTCGGCGGCGACCATATTCTCGCCAGTAATACTTCCATCACCGGCTCGATCGGCATCTTCACGGGCAAGTTTAACATTAAGGGCCTGTACGACTGGCTGGGTGTGAAAAAACACACATTCAAGACGCATAAGAATGCCGCGCTGTATTCCGAATCCGATGCTTTCACCGACGATGAGCGGCTGCTGATCAGGGAGCAGCTGACCGAGTTTTACGAGCTGTTCCTCAAACGCGTCGCAGACAACCGGGGCCAATCGGGCGATAAAATCCGCCCGCTTGCCGGAGGTCGTGTGTACAGCGGTAAAGATGCGATTGAGAAAAAACTCGCCGATCGGCAGGGCGGCCTTATGCTCGCGCTCGAGATCATCCGCGAAAAGGCGTCTATCGACGAAAACTATTACAACATCCGGGTGTATCCAAGCGATGCGCAGAACCTGCTTTCACTCGGCG
>CAYHJO010000322.1:0-2684 GCA_964356715.1 uncultured Turneriella sp.
TCGAGCCAGGCGGGCGCTTTCTTGCCATGGAAGGCGAGCTCAGAAACCAATACCAGCAGCATGTACGACGCGGTAATCGAAACAAACTTCAAGCGAAATTTTCTACGCTCTTCGTCGAGGTCTGAGCGGCGACGTAAGAGCGTCTTACCGATTGCAAATAGAATAAAAGCGAGAGACACAGTCTGCGGCAGCGCGGCAAGCAGCGCCGCCGCATCGCCGAAATATGCCTGGCTATCGGGTGAATAAATTCTTAAGAAGACAATTAAATAAAAATTTACCGTTTCGATAAAAACAAATAGCGCGAGATAAATCGCGCGAAAACCGAACTTGTCTTCAAATAACGACTCTGTCAGCAGATAAAAGGCCAGCGGCACACCGAAACATCCCACATGGATGAGCCAATTGAACCACTGCGGCAAAGCGAATACGTGGCACAGCTGGCAGCCAAGGTAGCCGGCGATACTCAGAGTGAAGAGGCCGGCCACAAGCGCGCGCGCGGAGAAGCGCCCGGTCAAAAAAAGCACCGAGGTCGAAAACAGCAGCACTGCGATTGCGCAAATCTTCAGATAAAGCGGGATTTCAGACACCTGTCAGACCGCTGCATCCCTAATCAGGTAGGCTTGCTCAGAGATATGGATTGCCCCTGGTATGCCGTGCGATTCGAGCCGGCTGGCCGTGTTGACCGAGTCCCCCCACAGATCATGGATAAATTTTCTGCGACCGATCACGCCCGCGACTACCGGGCCTGAGTGAATGCCAATCGGCATCTGCAACTGTTTGCCGATCGGGTCTTTGATGCTCCTGATGTAATCGCGCATTTCGATCGCCATCTTCATCGCGTTGTCGGCGTGGAATTCATTGTTAACCGGAATTCCGGCGACGACCATATAAGCGACTGGCCTGGCGGAGCAAACGAAAGCGCTCCGAGCGGGCAGAGTATCGCCCATATCATGACTGCACCCGAATTGATGAATCCACCCAGGCTTAACTGCAGCGCGACCGGTAAGATCAGGATTAACAGGAACTGAAAAAAACGAAATACCGGGAATTTTCCCGTTATTAAAAAGAAAATGAGGCTCGACAAACTCAATACCCCGTAGCTGCCAGGGATTAGCGCCGGCAGCGGGAAGCCCAGAATATAATACATCAGGCTCCACAAAAGTCCGGCGACAATGAACAGGATGCAAAAATAGGTTAGGCCCTTTTTCCACAGCGCTTCCTGGTGAGAGAGATCGTTACGGAACTGATCCACCGATTGAACATGAGGGCAGAAAGTCAAAACGTAAAGAAAATTATGCTGCTCGAAAGGGTTTTTGTGAGGCAGGGCGCCCGCTCTCGCTTGACGATGTGTCAGCCCTGCCTCGATACCATTTTCCATGGCTGGCCTGATCACACAACTCCGCGAAGTAGTGGTACGCTGATATGGCGCGCCCATTCACACTCGCCGCGGTTGCCTACGACGCGAAGGTCGTCAACATATGGGAAGGCTTCAAGGTTTTCTTTGCCAGGCACGATCTTGCTTTTGATTATGTGCTGTTTTCCAATTATGAGGCTCAGGTCGCGGCCCATTTTGCCGGCATGGTTGACGCCGCCTGGAATTCACCGCTTGCCTGGCTGCAGTCTGTCGCCATTGCCGGCGCGAAACATCTGACGGCGGAAGCTATTGCGATGCGTGACAGCGACCGCGATCAGAGGTCGCTGATTGTCGCGCGCAAAGACGCGCACATCCAGAGAATCGTCGATTTGCAGGGCAAACGCATCGCCGTCGCCGCCAAAGATTCGCCGCAGGCGACACTGATTCCGCTCGAACTCCTGGCGCAGGACGGTCTGCTTGCGGACAAGGATTTTCATGTGGAATTTTTCGACGCTCTCGCCGGCAAACACGGCGACCGTGTCGACGGCGAACGCGCCGCTGCGCGCGCCATGTCTCAGGGTAAAATCGATGCTGCCTGCATGATCGAGGGCAACTACACGCTGTTTGGTTTCGAAGGCACAGTCAATCCCGCGGCGATGCATATTGTGGCCCATACCGAGCATTATGACCTCGCCAATTTCACCATTTTGCGCGAGAGGAAACATGCCGATACGGACAAGTTCGTGCGCCTGCTTCTCGCCATCGAATATGAAGATCATGATATGCGGCCGCTGCTCGACCTTGCGGGGCTTAAACAATGGGTGACCGGACGCTCCTCGCACCACACGCTGCTGGCAGCTGCCATGCAGCGTTTTGGTACAAGCAGAGATTTTATCGGCGAAGTCGCCGCCGCAAACTGAAGCGGCTGCCTTTTGCACCACGCAGAATCTTGTTGACCCCGGCTGCATACCGCGCCCAAGCGCAATCAACAATGGAAAAAACAATCCTGCTGATCGACGATGAACGCAATACCAGAAAGCTGATGGCCATGTCTCTCGCCCCGAAAGGCTATGTTATCTTTGAAGCGGAAAACGGCGCGGAGGCGCTGAAGCTATTGCAGGGTACTGTAATCTCTCTGATCGTCTCAGACCAGAACATGCCGGTCATGGATGGTCTGGAATTTTTGACGGTGCTGCGCTCTGAATTACAGTCGGACATTCCGGTGCTGATGATGTCGGGAGACACGAATGACGATTTAAGGCGCCGGTGTTATGCGCTCGGTGTATATGATTTTATCGGCAAGCCCGAGAGCGCCGACATATTGCTCGCG
>CAYHJO010000323.1:0-2678 GCA_964356715.1 uncultured Turneriella sp.
GCCCGAACGGCATCGTGCTGATCACGGGGCCAACGGGTTCGGGTAAAACGACCACGCTCTATGCGGCGCTGACGCGCCTCAACAGCCCCGAACGCAATATTATTACCGTCGAAGATCCGATCGAATACCAGATCGAGGGCATCGGTCAGGTGCAGGCACGCGCCAAGATCGGTTTCACTTTTGCCGAGGGCCTGCGCTCGATTCTGCGCCAGGACCCCGACGTCATCATGGTCGGTGAGATTCGCGACGAAGAAACTGCGCGGATTGCAATTCAGTCTTCGCTCACGGGTCACCTTGTGTTCTCAACGCTCCACACCAACGACGCGCCGTCGGCGGTGACGCGTTTGCTCGACATGGGCATTGAACCGTTTCTGGTGACTTCGACCTGCCGCGGCATCATGGCGCAGCGTCTCGTGCGCCGCCTTTGCCCGCACTGCCGTAAGCCGAAAGACACGACCGCCAAAGCGCTGGATTCTCTGGGCCTGCACTATGTGCGCGACAAGAAGGGGCATCAGGCAAAGCTGCCCGCGGGCAAGATCAAAATTTATGACCCGAAGGGCTGCAAAGATTGCATGAATACCGGATACCGCGGCCGGCTCGGCGTCTATGAATTTATGCCAATGACCGCTAAGCTGCGCGAGATGGTGCTGGCGCGCGCTTCGCTCGATGACCTGAAGACAGAGGCCATCCATGAAGGCATGGTCACGCTCAGAAACGCCGCGCTGCGCCAGGTTCTTGCCGGCGTTACCTCGCTTGACGAAGCGATGAGGATAACGTAAACAAACAGATTGGGAACCAGCGGTTCCCAATCTGCAAATACCCATGGCGCATTATCAGTACACTGCATTCAGCAATACCGGACAGAAGGTCACCGGGGTCATCGAAGCACCGTCTCCGCAGGCAGCGACGCAGAAGCTCAAAAGCCAGAATTTTTATGTGCGTGAGCTGCGCGAAGACTCGGCGAAACGCGACCGTGACCTGTTTCCGTTTCTCAGCAATCTGCTCTACCGCATTAAACGCAAGGATGCGGGTCTTTTCGCGCGACAATTGGGCACGCTGCTCGGTGCGGGTATTCCGCTCAACGAAGCCCTGTCAGATATAGGCGAACAGACCGAAAACATTCACCTGAAGAAAATCATTCAGGAAATGAAACAGCAGGTCATCGAAGGCAAGTCGCTTTCCGAGGCTATGGCCGAGCATTCAAACGTATTTCCGCCGGTCTACGAAAGCATGGTGCGCGTGGGAGAAGCCACCGGTAACTACGAACCGACGCTCAAACGCCTTGCAGATCTTGAAGAACGCAACGAAGAACTTAAGGCGCGTGCGATCACTGCGATGATTTATCCGGCTTTTATGCTGCTGATTTCCGTCGGCGTGGTTTTTTTCCTGATGACTTCTGTCGTGCCGCAGCTGAGCGACCTCTTCAGCGGCTTCAAGGCCGAACTGCCTTTTATCACGCGCACGGTTATCGGTCTCTCGAAGTTTTTTTCTTCATTCTGGCATGTCATGATTCTCGCGGCATTCGGCGGAATTTATGCTTTTGTACGCTATCGCAAAACACCCGAGGGCCGGCACAAGACCGATAAATTCATACTGCGCATCCCGTTTTTCGGCGGACTGCTCAGGCGCATTCAGGTGGGACTCTTCTGCCGTAACCTGGGCATTCTCGTGGAAAGCCAGGTCCCCCTGCTCGACGCGTTGAAAATTGTCTCTGGCACGATCACCAATTCCATTTTTATCGACGAACTCAATGCGGCGATTCAGCAAATTAAAGAAGGTTCGTCGCTGCGTGAATCGATGCGCAATTCCGTTATTCTGCCGCAGATGGCACGCGGCATGATCGCCGCAGGAGAGAGTACTGACCGCCTCGCCGAGCTGCTCATCAAGGCGGCAGAAATCATGGAATCAGAAGTCGACAGTGCGGTCAGACGCATGACGCAGTCACTCGAACCGATTATGATAGTCTTTCTCGGCGGCATCGTCGCGGCAATCATGGCGGCGGTCATGCTGCCAATGTACAAGATGACGGAGTATATTAAGTGAAGATCAGGCGTGGTAAATTCGCCGATGCACAGCTATCATGTGGCTGAAGATTCTGGCTTACTTTTCCGGTTATCGCCGCCGTCTTGTAAGATTACGCCGCATTTTCCTGCGCAAGGTCATACCGCCGAAAATTCTGCTGGTGCGCAACGACGGCCTCGGCGATTTTATTCTGACGCTGCCTATCGTTTCAGCCATCAAAGCGCAATTACCGCATGCGCGCGTGTATGTTCTCGCATCGCGTGCGCTGCACAGTATGTCTGCGTTTCTGCCTGAAATCGACGGCTGGGTGCTCGACCCCGGCTGTTTGCTGAAAAGGCATACGCGCAAGAAATCGCCGTTGCAGGTAAAAACGGAATTTACCAGTCTGGTGCGCGAAGTCGCAGCTTACCGGTTTGATCTCGCGGTATTTTCGTATGCCGAAAAGCGCAGTGCCGCGCTGGTTCAGCAGTCCGGCGTACCGTATCGACTGGGGCCGCTACGCAAAGGTTTTTTCCACCGCTTTAATCTGTGGTACTACATACCGCGACGCAAGACAGGCCAGTCGGAATTTCAGCTAAACCTGAAAATACTGCGCTCGCTGCGGCTGCCAAACCCATTCCATTTACCTCGCATAATCTTACCCAGGCTCGAAATGG
>CAYHJO010000324.1:0-2675 GCA_964356715.1 uncultured Turneriella sp.
GTTTTTCAACTGCAGAGCCCGGTCGGCATCGGCACGTTTCTCGACCCTATGCTCGGCGGTACGTCGCTTGTCTGTGGAAAAGATCAGAGTCTCATCGAGCGCATGTCTGGCGAGCTCGTTTATCATCTGCCGCCGATTGAAGTTGCTCTCATCAGCGCCGCTTCTGTCGACGAACAGGGTAATCTCTACTGCGAAGGGGCTGCGGCACTCTCAGAAATCGCCGAGGCGGCACGCGCCGCGAAAAAAAATAACGGACTGGTCATCGCGGCCGTCGGCGGCATTCGCCGGGAGGACACAGAGAAGATATTTCTTCCGGAGAGCCTCATCGATCACATTGTCGTACATCCCGGCATCGAGCAGGTCGCGGGCATTCCCGTCAGAAAGTATTGGGATATTTTCACGCCTAAATCCGCTGCTCTGCCCGCGAGCAAATTCAAGCGCGCCTATGTCGCGCTTAAATTCGCGAATGCCGCTGCCGCGATCACCCCTGCGCGCGGCGAGACGGATCAGGTTCTTGCGCGGACGGCAGCGACCCTTCTGGCCGGTTGCATTCGGAGCGGCGATCTCGTGAATATCGGCGTCGGGCTGCCCGAAGAAGTCGCCGGAATTTTTTGTGAAGCAGGACTGGCCGGCGAAGTGCTGTTCAGCGTCGAGAGCGGTGCCCTGGGCGGAATTCCGGCACCCGGGTTATTTTTTGGTTCGGCAATCCATCCGCAGGCTTTGGAGAGTTCGCGCGCAACCTTCGAGCGCTACCGGCGCGCGCTGCCCGCCGCAGTTCTTGGCTTCCTGCAAATCGACGGCGCGGGCAACGTGAATGTCTCGCGACGCGGGCCTCACACATCGAATGTTGTCGGGCCGGGAGGCTTCATCGATATCTGCGAGGCTGCGCGCACGATCATTTTCGTTGGTAACTGGACAGTGCGCGGCAAGACGATTGTCGAAGACGGGAGCCTGAAGATTATCAGTCATGGTGTACCTAAGCTTGTCCCGGTACTTCACGAGGTCACCTTTTCCGCCGCGCGCGCTCTTGCGGCAGGCAAACAAGTCTATTATGTAACAGACATTGGCGTTATGAAGCTTTCCGCAGAGGGGCTTGTTCTCACCGCCGTCTTTCCCGGCATCGATATAGAAGATATTGAACGCACGCTGCAAATTCCCATCAGCGTATCCCGCGATGTTGCGCTCGTGGATACTCACGTGCTCACCGGCAAGGATTTCCACTTGCGTATCGGTTCATAGCGTGGCGGGCACCTTGTCGATCATGAATGGTCGGTCATTTTAAATCATTGTCCCCGTGTCAGGTTGTCCGGCATCGTCTAAAAAAAATATAAAGATAGAAGATTATTTTATCTTTTATTGCAACCGGCCACGAGCCTGTTCCATCCAAAGATGAAGTTCTGTTAAAGGGGGAACTATGAAACAGAAAAGCATGAAGCGCGCGCTGATGGTCTATCCGGAATTTCCGCTGAATTCGTACTGGAATTTTCGACACCTTCACGAATTACTGCTGCCACGAAACCGGTTTGGTTACGCAAAATCGAACCAACCGCCGCTGGGGCTTCTGTGTATTGCACCGGTACTGGTCGATTACTACGGGTCGGAAAATGTACGCCTCGTCGACATGAACGTCCAGCCTCTGACTGACGCCGATCTTGACTGGGCAGACGACGTCTATACGAGCGCGATGCTTACGCAGAATGAATCGCTTTACGATGTCGTGGCGCGCGCGTCGGCAAAAAACAAGACCATCATCGGAGGTGGACCAGCCATGAGCCCCGACATGCCCGGCTTTCATTATATTTTCATCAACGAGTCGGAAAAAGTTATCGGGAACTTTCTGGAAGAGTTCATTTTTGGCGGGAACCCTGAAAAGAATCAGATCGGCGCACGACCCGAGCCCCATGAGTTTCTCCGGCCGGATTATTCGTTCATCGAACCGAAGCACTACGCAACGATTCCGGTGCAATTTTCGCGCGGCTGCCCGCACGATTGCGAGTTTTGCGACATCACCGTGCGCTACGGTCGCTCGATGCGCACCCGCGATCTCGACGCATTTTTTTCCGATCTGGATCAACTCTACGCGATGGACTGGCGCGGCCAGGTGTTCATCATCGACGACAATTTTATCGGCAAGCCGGCTGCGGCACTGGAACTTCTGAAGCGCCTCGAAACATGGCAAAGGGCCCGGAAGTATCCTTTCGAGTTCTTCACGCAGGCTTCGGTGCTGTTGGCAGAAGATAAATATGAGGAGTTGCTCAAGGCCTTTGCGCCTGCAGGATTTTCGATGATATTTTTGGGCATTGAGACGCCGAATGAAGCAAGCCTCAAGGAAACCAATAAATCGCAGAACATCCGCGGAGCGCTTTCTCTCGCCGATAAGATTCTGCGCATCCAGAAGGTTGGCAAAATGCTGATTTTGGGCGGTTTTATCATCGGTTTCGATAACGACGGTAAGGACATTTTCGACAGCCAGATCGGATTCATCGAACAAATCCACATTCCAACGCCGATGGTAGGGCTTTTGCACCCGTTGCCACAAACCCGTCTCGACGCAAGGCTCAGGGCCGAGGGGCGTTTGGACGATTCGGCTTCCGGATCTGTCGCGGGCGGGCTTGAAATTATTTATCAGCTGCGGCTGATGAGCAAACAAGAACTCCACGACGGTTACATTCGCG
>CAYHJO010000325.1:0-2671 GCA_964356715.1 uncultured Turneriella sp.
AATAGGGGAGGGGAAACTTTCACTCCCCCCTATTAGGGGGGAGCTGGAGGGGGGTGGGCCGTATTTCATCATAAATGGTTTATTAGTTTATCCAACATCTCGTTCATCGTCTGCATCACGCGCGCCGCGGCGTTGTAGCCGTGCTGGAACTGCACCATGGCAGACATCTCTTCGTCGAGATTCACACCCATGACCGACTGGCGCAGGTTTTCGAGGTTCGTCAGAATCAGCTTCTGGTTATCGACCTGCTCCTTTGCGGTCTTCGATTCGATACCGGCTTTCGCAATCAGTGCATTGTAGAATTCGTCTGTGTTACGGTATTCGCCGACCATCGTGGGTTTGTGGCGCATCGCCTGCGCGATGCGCAATGCGTTACCGCCGTCTTTTGCGCCGTACGCCATGTTCGCGTCACCCGTACCGCCGACGTCCTTACCCAAACCCGCAGCAATGAGTGAAGTGTTGCCCTCAACCTCATTGGAAAGCTGCATAGCGCCTGCCGGATGGATGATCGATGTCAGCGTAATGCGGTCTAAAGTAGACTGCAATTTATTGATTTCGTCGGTTCGCCGGTAGTCGAAAGCGCCCGCCGTACCCGAGTTCTGCAAAAGACCCGAAAATCCGGTCAAAAACTCTCCCGAGTCTTCGACGTGGCGAATCATAAAATTGGTCAGATGGTTATCTGAAGCCTCTTTGCCTTTCAGCACAAGGTTATTATTATGGTTGAGATACGCCACCACACCCGCATCGGAGCGGTTGATCGCATGGATCACATCCTGCAGCGACATGTCTGGACGGTATGTGACGTAGACCGGCGTATTGGCAGCGTCGTTCTTGACGAACGTCATCGTGCCCGCGACGCCGATGGGCCGGTCTGCGCTCAGCGCGTTTTTGCCGGCAATTTTGAAGATTGCGCTGGTATCGTCGACGCCGTCGCCCGACAGGTCATAGTTGCCACGCACGTTACGCGAAAGTGGATCTATACGAAAGAAGTTTATATTGGTTTCTTTAGTCAGGCCAAAACCGTCGCGGTGCACCTCGTTTACGGTGTCGTTAAGGTTGATGGCAAGCATGTCCATCTTCTCGATGTTCTCGCGGATGGTAATGTCGCGCATCTCGAGCAGGCCCTGCGCACTACCGGCACGGAACAGCGCCTTCTGGCCGTTGTGTTCCCACGTGGCTTTTTTCATGCCCTCGTTGGCTGCATCGCCCTGCAACAAAATCTTATGCTGCACGCGGCCCTGCACCAGCATTTCACCGCCAAGGTAGACGATGAACTCGTCGGGATCCTGTTTTTCTATGGTGATATCGGCGAGTTTTGAAAGCTCCTGCACGATCGCGTCGCGTTTGTCGAGCAGGTCGTTCGGCCGGTCGCCCACTGCCTGCGATTTCATGATGCGGTCGTTGAGGTCTTTGAGCTGAGAGGCCATATCGTTGATACGACCGACTGTCACCTCAAACTCGAAATCCGCCTGACGACGCAGGTCTGATAATTTCTGGAACGTGTCGCGCATACGAAACGTCACTTCGCGGCCCCGTGTGCGCACGAGTTCGCGGTGGCTCATCTCTTCGGGAAACTGCGAAAGTTCCTGCCACGATTGCCAGAAGCGGTCGAGCTGTGCGCGCAGCGAATCGTCCGAGGGTTCGTTATAGATAACTTCGACCTGGTGCAGATACTTCTCGCGCGTTTCCCACTGCGACTTTGCCTGCTCGGCGTTGTGCACGCGGCCATCGACAAACTCGTCGCGCATGCGCTCGACAGCACCGGCCTTGGGGCCCTGGCCGAGCTGACCCGCACCGCCGGCGCGGTTGAGCGACGGCTCGTACAGCGGGTGCATGGTTTCCATGTCGACGCGCTGGCGCGAGTAGTTCTTGTTATCTGCGTTCGAGATATTGTGGCCAGTCGTGGTCAAAGCCTGCTGGTGTGTGGCGATCCCGCGTCTCGCGATCTCGATCCCCATGAAGGTGGATGGCATGTTGTTCTCCTTTATTTATTCCCGATTACCAAGGAGTGCTGCGCACCCCTTGGTAATCGGCATTCCTCAACAATTTGCGTCGACGAGCAACGGGCGTGAGCCCGAACGCTCTTTGTGCGCGTCTTTGCCCGCAAGGCTCATGATCATCGCTTTGAACAGGTCGCGGCTATCGATCAGCATCATGGAGTTGACTTCGCTGATTTTTTTGAGTTCGGCGAGGGCCGATTTGAGCGCCATGTGGTAGCGGCTGAGTTCTTTTTTTTCGGGCGCAGTGACCGCATCCGAAGAAATGATTTCGGTTAATTTGACATCCGCCCTGCCTGGCATGGTTCGACTGCGCTCACCATAAAGAATTTTTTGCGCCAGGCGATCGCGCCGGCTCTCGAGCAGGTCGATCTTATGCAGCTCGCGCGCCTGTTCGTTGGCAGATTGTTTGAGCACCTCGCCGTCGCGCGCAATGATTGCTTCGCGTTTGGTGAGTTCGAGCTTCAAGAGCTGGTGGTGCGCGCTGAGCTCGTCCCTGAGTACATCGACGAGTTCGCCGACTGATTCATCTGACATAATCTGGGTTTTCATATTTTAATTCTCGGCCGAAACACCGATACCATGAGCAAATAACCGCAGATTACCTACAGGTAATCTGCAATTTTTTTGACGCCGGGCCTCCGGTTGAATATTCTTCCCCCGTCAGGAGGATT
>CAYHJO010000326.1:0-2671 GCA_964356715.1 uncultured Turneriella sp.
CCGCTGCTGAAAGATTTTATGCAGGAATGCGAAGTGCGCAGAACAGAACTCAGAATGTCCCGGCGCTGAGCGTCGGGATTTAAGGAATAAAATGGAACTTGAAGTAATCAATCCGGCAACGGGAAAAATCATCGGCAAAGTGCAGGCCGACGACAAAACCAGCATCGAACGCAAGTACAAAGCCGCGCGCGCTGCACAACCTGCGTGGCAGAAACAAGGGTTGCCTGCTCGCCTCGGAATTCTGAAGAAATTCCGCGACCGCGTCGAAAAAGACATCGAAGAGGCAGCGCTGACGCTCACGCGCGATACCGGCAAGCCGATCAGCCAGTCGCGTAACGAGCTGAAAGGGCTTTTAGGCCGCTTCGATTTTTTTCTCGCAGAGACAGAAAAGACCGTGGCGACAGAGACGGTGCTGCAAGAGGGAACTGCGCTCGTCGAAGAAATCGAACACGAGCCACTCGGTGTGATCGCCAATATCTCTGCCTGGAACTACCCTTGGTTTGTGGGTTCAAACGTGTACGTCCCGGCGCTCCTCACCGGCAATGCCGTGCTCTATAAACCGTCCGAATTTGCGCTGCTTTCGGGTCAGCTGATGGCGCGCTATCTGCACGAAAGTGGCGTGCCGGCGGATGTATTTGCACTCATCTGCGGCCGGGGTGACGCCGGTGCGGCGCTGTTAGAGCAGCCGATCGACGGCGTCTTTTTTACAGGCTCTGTGGCGACCGGCCGCAAGATTGCCGAAGTGGCGGCAAAGAAATTTATCAAAGTACAGCTCGAACTCGGTGGCAAAGACCCGGCTTACATTACCGACGATGTGGATGTCAAAGCCGCGGCCGAAGCGACTGCCGACGGAGCAATGTATAACACGGGACAGAGCTGCTGTAGTGTGGAACGCATATACGTGCACGAACGGGTGTATGAGCAGTTCGTGCAGCATTTTGTGGCAACCGTGAAATCCTTCAGGCTGGGTAACCCCGAATCGAATGAAACGTACATTGGCGCGCTGACGCGCGGCAAAGCTGCGCTCGATTTTCTCGAGGCGCAGGTGAAGGATGCCGTCAAAAAAGGGGCAAAGCTCCTCATCGGGGGCAAGCGGGCGCAGACAGAATGCGGGGTTTATCTGGAACCGGCAGTCCTCACCGAGGTCAACCACGAGATGGAGATTATGCGTGACGAGAGTTTTGGGCCAGTGATCGGTATCATGAAGGTAAAAGACGACGCCGAAGCGCAACAGCTGATGAACGATACCGAATATGGCCTGACGGCTGCCGTTTACTGCCGCGGCCAGATGCGCGCGCGCGAAATTCTGAAAGGTGTGAACGCCGGCAGTGCTTATATCAACTGTTGCGACCGCGTGAGCCCGCGCCTGCCATGGTCGGGGCGGGGCGTCAGCGGCGTGGGGCTAACTTTGTCGACCTATGGAATTGAAACTTTTACCCGGCCAAAAGCCTGGCACGTGAAGTAACGCTGCAGCGCTGGCCGTAGGGTTGCGCGAAGCTAAAAGTGTTCGCGCACCGGTTCGTGTTCAGAAATAAATTTAAACAGTCGATCGCGCTCTGCGCTGTCGATATCGACCGGGCGCAAAAGCCAGGTGCCGAGCGTGCGATACGGAACCATTTTGACGCGGCAGACTAAAGGCTTTTCGGCGATATCCAGCGTCATTTCCCACAATTCCTGCTTCTTGATGGCCCAGTCGGGCGGGGCGGTGAGAAAACGGATTACGATCGCCCTGTCAGAAAGCCTGTCGGTCAATGCCGGGAATATTTCATTTACCGCCGTGGTACCGTCGTCACCGTCAACAGCCTTAGTCATTTCATGGTGCGGCCAAGGTTCGAGTTTCAGCTGCACGGAGGCAACAGTCATCAGGTGCTGGTCGCCGCGAAAATCAATGGTCCCGTCATGCCGGAAAATATGCGATTGGGCCTGGCTTTTGACCACTTCGCCGCCCAGCAGAAAACCACCGAGTCCGGGGCGGTAGGCATAGAGCTGCGCCTTCATGGGAGCCGGCGGTATCTTGTCGCTGGAAGACAGCAGAATCTGATTATCCTTTATTTTGAGGATTGTGGCCAGCGCAGATTTTCCGGCGATATCGATGGCGGCGAGTTCGCCTGCGCGCAGGTCGCTGATGGATTTTACCTCGATCTGCGGCAGGTAATTGGGCAGTACTTTGTCAAATATTTCCACGCGGTCATTGCCGGTCAGGTTACGGTGGGATGCGAGGTATTGCTGCAGATGCTGCGCAAACAGCTTATGCGACAGCAGAATTTCCTGCTTCGCAGTCTCGTGCAGACCCGCAAAGAAATCCTGCATTGCGGCGAGCTGCAATTTCGTCAGCCCCCGGCGCATCAGCACCAGCATGAAGCTATTGTTGAGGGCGTTGCGCTGCGTTTGTTTCCGCAGCCGCCAGGCGAGAAAAAGCAATCCCAGAATAATGAAATTGCTTCGTCTATGACTCCTCGCAATGACGATTTAATTGGAGGCACCTTTATTCATATTTCGAAACCTCTATCCGTCACGATTCTCGACGGGGGTAATTCGTCCAAATCTGTAACCACCACAGCCGAAACAGTTGCCGACTTTCTTCACGAACAAAAGATCGGCTTGGCCGCCACTGACCGCGTAAGCCCTCTGGAACAGACGTTTTTGGCGGAAAATTTGCAAATAAAAATTG
>CAYHJO010000327.1:0-2561 GCA_964356715.1 uncultured Turneriella sp.
ATCAGCCGGAGGGCTATGCGTGGGTGCTCGTGAAGCCTGCGAATTTGACCAAGATAACGTCGTCGATAATGTCTTCGCCGTCTTTGAGAATGCCATAGTGTGCCTCGCGCGCGCTGAGTTCGGCGGCGGTTTTTCCGGTGCGGGTGATAAAAGCATCGCCCAGCGCTGAAAAAATTGCACCGGGCCTGCTGCCGCTGCCGCTTGCGCGAATGACCGCGATGGCAGAGCGTGCGCCCGCGGCGGTCGCCGGGGCGCAGATAAAATCAGTAACTGCGCGCTGGCTGTTATCTGTTGAAATTTTCGTCCTTGAACTCAATATCCTCGGCGCCTTCCGGATCCTGGCCCGCTTCGAAATTGATGTTGCCGAGGTTCTCTTCGGTAACCATGACCTCGTTCGGGTTCTGGCCCGGCTGGCCTTCTGATACACGGAACACGCGCACGCGCTTGTAGACACCGTTGCCTTCGGATTCGGTTTTGACATTCTCATTGTCCTGCAGCGCCATGTGCACCAGACGGCGCTCATAGGGATTCAGCGGGTCGAGCAGGCGGCTTTTACCGGTGCGTAGTACGTATTCGCCTGTCTTCTTTGCGATTTCCATCAGGTGTTGCGCGCGGCGGTCGCGGTAGTTTTCGATATCGAGCAAAATTTTCGGCTGTTCGCCGGTGATCTTTTCGACGATCAGATTGGTCATGAATTGCAGCGCTTCGAGAGTGCGGCCATGTTTACCAATGATGTAGCCGGCAAATTCGCTTTCGAGGTCAACCATTAGCTTACCTTCTTCGACGTTGCGGTAGTCTTTCACGGTCACGGTGTAACCCATGTGGCCCAAAATGTTTGTCAGCACACCACGGATAATGACTGCGAGCGGAGTTTTACCGCGGATCGCGTTCACTTTATAGATACCGAGCGTTTTTTGCCCAAGGCCAAGAAAACCCGAGCTGCCTTTTTTCAGCACGCTGAGTTCGATGTTTTCCGGCTCGGTGCCGAGAATCTGCACTGCCTGGTCGAGAGCTTCTTTCTCGCCGAGTGCCTGTACTTCCAGAATTTGCATGTTAACCTACTTGTTCAGAATTTTTATGCCGCTTTGGCTTCGTTCTTCTTTTTGTGATTGGTATAGTATTGCTGCGCAATCGAGAGCAGGTTCTGCACCGTCCAGTAGAGCACCACACCCGATGGCATGGCATAGAAGAGGAAAAGCATCATGAAAGGCATAAATAGCATGATCTTGCGCTGGTTCTCGTCGCCCGACGTCGGCGTGAGTTTAGTCTGGTAGAATTGCGTCAGCGTCATAATCAGCGGCAGCAGGTGCACGGCAAAGCCGCCGATATAGGGAATTGTCGCCGGCAGAGAGAATACCTGGTCGGGCTGCGCTAAGTCGGGAATCCAGCCCGGGATAAACGGCGATTTCCATAAGTCGTATGCATCGGAAAAAGCCGAATACATCGCAATGAACACCGGCAACTGTATCAGCATCGGCAGACAGCCGCTGACGGGGTTAACCTTATGCGTCTTGTACATCTCCATGATGCGGCGCTGTTTTTCCTGCGGATTGTTTTTGTAGCGTTCGTTGATGTCTTTGATCTTGGGCTGCAGCTCACCCATACGCTTCATCGCCTCAGCCTGTTTCTGGTTCAGCGGAAAAAAGGCGAGCTTGAGCAAGAGTGCGATCAGAATAATGCCGACGCCGTAGTTCGGTATCACTTTATAGAGCAGGTTCAGGGCAGAAACGATAATGTCGCGAATCGGTTCGGTGATACCGAAGTCGAAGGATTTATACAGGTTCTTGTGGAATTTCGCGAGATCGGGCATCGCCTTGCGCGCCGCGTCGTCGGGATGCAGATTGTTTTCGACCTTAGGGCCCATGTAGCCGATGAATTCGAAGCGCGCGGGTTTACCTTTATCGAGTGCCACATCACCCATGTTGATGTGGATTGCCTGCGCGTGCGTGACAACCTTCGTGTCGGGGGTGCGCACTTCAGGCGTTACGTTGGTGCTGCGCGTCTGGAACAGCGGCTGCATGTTGAGAATCAAAAAGCGCGAAGAGCTGCCGAAAAAGTCTGCCGAACCGGTGACAACTTTTTCCGCCGTGGTTGATCCGCCGCAGCCGAAGCCACCGCCGCCACCGCCGGCATAGGCCAGTTCAAATTTTTCTGCGTGGCTGTAATGATGGTAGTCGCGGAAGTTCCCGGAACCGCCTTCGGGTTTTGGCCCGATAATCGGCAGCGCATAGAGCATCAGGTTTTGCAGTTTGAGTGCTGAGTTGCTGCGGATTTCCACAGCAAACTTGAAATAGGGCGATTTTTTCAGGAAGATGTATTCTTTGACAAATGTCGCGTCATACTTATTCTTGTCAGCGAGAAGCACAACTGGCGCGCTCGCAGTGACTTTCACCATGTCGTCGTTTTCTTCTTTAGTGAAGGTGAAAGCCGCAAACATCATCGCAGCGAGGTTGCTGCTAACATAGTTGGCTGTGCCCGTTGCGCCGAGATATGGCGCGAGATAGATCTCATTGTCGGGAATGACAATGTCGGTTTTGTCGCGACGATGGTAAGTCGGGTCT
>CAYHJO010000328.1:0-2552 GCA_964356715.1 uncultured Turneriella sp.
GTCCCGAACTCAAAATCTACCAGTGCGGTCTGCCGAAGAAAATGGCGCTCGAGCTCTTCAAGCCCTTCATTATGAAATGGCTCGTCGACCGCGAATACACGCAGAACATCAAATCAGCGAAACGTATGATTGAAAACGAAGACCGCGAGGTCTTCGAAGGTCTCGAAGAAGTTATCCACGAGCACCCGGTTCTTTTGAACCGCGCGCCGACGCTGCACCGTCTCGGTATCCAGGCCTTTCTCCCGGTACTCGTTGAAGGCAAAGCGATCCAGCTGCACCCGCTCGTTTGCCACGCCTTCAACGCGGACTTCGACGGTGACCAGATGGCGATCCACGTGCCGCTGTCTCCGCGCGCCCAGCTCGAAGCGTGGCTTTTGATTCTGTCAGCGCACAACCTGCTCAACCCCGCGAACGGCCAGCCGATTGTCGGCCCCACGCAGGATATGATTCTCGGTCTTTATTATCTGACCGCGGATCTCGCCGGTGCGAAGGGCGAAGGTTTCATCTATGACAACATGGACGAGCTGAACTACGCGCTCGACCGGGGCATTGTGCAATACCGCGCGAAAGTACGTTTTGCTCAGGCCGACAAGATTTTCGAAACCACGCCGGGCCGGTTGATATTCAACCAGCTGTTGCCACCGAACTACCCTTACGTCAACAAGCCGCTGACCAACAAAACCGTGAACGAGATCATCGCTGACCTCTACAAGGTCAAGGGTGCCGCGATTACGGTCAAGTTCCTCGATGCAATCAAGAAACTCGGATTCCAGTCAGCGACACGCTTCGCACCGACGATTTCGATCGACGACGTCAAAATTCCCGAATCGAAAGTCCGCGTGATCGACAAGGCGAACAAAGAAGTCGAGCGCGTCGAAACCGAGCACCGCAAAGGTGTGATCACCAACGAAGAACGTTATAAAAAGGTCATCGATATCTGGACGAATGCAAACGAAAAGATTACCGAAGATCTGTTCGCACTGCTTTCGCAAGACCAGGGCGGATTTAACCCGATCTATGCGATGGCGGTTTCCGGTGCGAGGGGCTCGCGTTCCCAAATACGCCAGCTCGCCGGTATGCGCGGTCTGATGGCCAAACCATCGGGCGACATTATCGAACTCGCGATCCGTTCGAACTTCAAAGAGGGCCTCGGCGTTCTCGAGTTCTATATTTCTACATCGGGTGCGCGTAAAGGTCTCGCCGATACGGCGCTTAAGACCGCCGATGCGGGTTACCTGACCCGCCGTCTCGTGGACGTCTCGCAGGACGTCATTGTCCGCGAAGAAGACTGCGGTACCAACGAAGGCTTCAATATGAGCGCCGACAAAGAAGGCGAAAAAGTCATCGTCAGCCTCAAACTCAAAATCACAGGTCGCTTTCTGCAGCAGGACATTAAGGATCCGAACACCGACGACGTGATCTATATTCGCAATACTCTGGTCACAGAGGAAATTGCGGCGCAGATCGAAACTTTGGGTTACGAAACTATCAAAGTGCGTTCGATTCTGACCTGCGAATCTGTCACCGGCGTGTGCGGTTGCTGCTACGGTATCGATCTCGCGACTCTGCAAAACGTGGAGAAGGGCGAAGCCGTGGGTATCATCGCGGCACAATCCATCGGCCAGCCGGGAACACAGCTGACGATGCGTACGTTCCACATCGGTGGAACGGCGACGACAAAATCTGCCGAAAGCGCGATCAAGGCGCCTTACGATGCCGTCGTACTGCAGATGCAGGGACGACAGGTGGTGAACCGCCAGAAACAACGCATCATGGCGAAGCGCGGTTCAGTGGTGATCGGGCAGATTCTCGCGCGTTATACAAAAGCGCAGTTTGCCGAATTTACGCTCGAAGCGGGTGCGAAGCTCATCAAGGGCGAAGTTATCGGCAAATTGAAAGACAAGCAGGGCGCAGATGCGATGCTCTATTCGCCCGCTGCCGGAACGCTGTTCATTGAGAAGAACGATATTTATCTGCTGGGTACTGAGTATGCGATTCAGCTGGGTGCCGGTTCAGTGCTGCACGTCGAAGAAAAGGACGTGCTTAAAGCCGGCCAGCTCTTGAGCGAATATGACCCGTACAACGCGCTGATCATCGCGACACACAGCGGTCGCCTTGAGCTCGTCGACGTCGAAGACGGTAAGAACCTGCGTATCGAAGATACCGGTGACCGCACCGTCGGCAAACTGAAGAAGATTGTCGCGTACAAAAACGAAAAACTCGTGCCGCGCGCGCATATCTACGAAAAAGGCAAACTCGTTGCGGAAACCCCGCTGCCGGTCGGTGCGATTCTCGCGATCGATAACGGCAGCACGCTGCAAGAGGGCGATATTCTCGCCAAGATCGAATCCAAGGCGGAAAAGACGCGCGATATTACCGGTGGTCTGCCGCGTATCGACGAGCTGTTCGAAGCGCGCCATCCGAAAGATCCATGCCATCTGGCTGAGATCGACGGTCTGCTGCGCGATACCGGCGAGATCGTCAGGGACAAGCGCGTTCTGCGCATTATCCCTGAAGATATGTCAGGGGCAGAGGCCGAAGACAATGCAGTG